>CAYYXJ010000126.1:0-5609 GCA_964475455.1 uncultured Clostridiaceae bacterium
AGGGTATTTACTCGATTTTCAGGTAAACACCTCTGGGGTATTTACTCGATTTTCAGGTAAACACCCTAGAGGTTATTACTCGATTTTCATGTAAATGGTAAATATGCAAGTAAAATTGGTATAATGTTTATTAGAAAATGGATGCAGAGTGTATTAGAATGGTCACGATGCATTTAAGTATAGGAGGACATGTATGAAAAGGTATGATATTGGGTTGATTGGGCTTGCGGTTATGGGCGAAAATCTGGTGTTGAATATGGAAAGCAAAGGATTTTCCGTTGCTGTATATAACAGGACTGTTGAGAAAGTAGAAAGGTTTCTAGAGGGCCGGGCAGCTGGGAAGAATATCGGCGGAGCTTTTACTCTAGGAGAACTTGTTGATAAATTGAAAAAACCACGGAAAGTCATGATGATGGTCAAGGCGGGAAGTGCTGTTGATACAATAATCGATCATTTGATCCCATTGCTTGAAAAAGGTGACATTATCATTGACGGAGGAAATTCTAATTTCAATGATTCCATAAGAAGAACTGCTAAGGTTGAAGAAAAAGGTCTTCTGTATATTGGTACCGGTGTGTCTGGTGGTGAAGAAGGAGCTTTGAAGGGTCCAAGTATAATGCCCGGTGGATCCAATGCGGCCTGGCCTTTTGTAAAGGAAATTTTCCAAGCGGTTTCCGCTAAGGTAGAGGATGGTTCCCCATGTTGCGAATGGGTTGGCGAAAATGGTGCGGGTCATTATGTGAAAATGGTCCATAACGGTATTGAATACGGTGATATGCAACTTATCTGCGAGACTTATCAGATGATGAAAGTTTTACTGGGAATGAATGCGGACGAAATGCACGAAGTTTTTGCAAACTGGAACAAAGGTGAGCTGGATTCATATCTTATTGAGATTACAAGAGACATCCTTGAATATAAAGATACAGACGGAGAGCCATTGGTTGAGAAAATCCTTGATACTGCCGGACAAAAAGGCACCGGAAAATGGACGGGTATATCAGCACTGGAAGAAGGTGTTCCCTTGACACTGATTGCTGAGGCGGTTTTCGCAAGATGTCTTAGTGCTATGAAGGATGAGAGAGTCAAGGCATCAAAAATTTTAACAGGTCCGGAAGTTTCTTTTGATGGTGATAAAAATGCTTTTATTGAAGATTTGCATAATGCACTTTATCTTGCAAAGATTGTTTCATATGCCCAGGGATATACTCTTATGCGTGCGGCAGCCAAAAGCCATGGCTGGAATTTAAATTACGGTGGAATAGCACTTATGTGGAGGGGTGGATGTATAATTCGATCAGCTTTTCTCGGCAAGATAAAGGCAGCATTTGATTCCAATCCAATGCTTGACAATGTTTTACTCGATCCTTTCTTCAAGGAAAAGGCAGATAAGTGTCATTTGAGCCTCAGGCGGATAGTGGCGGCTGCGGCAATGAACGGAATCAGTATTCCGTCTCTCTCAGCAGCTCTTTCATATTATGATGGATACCGGACAGAAAGGCTTCCGGCCAATCTTTTGCAGGCTCAGCGCGATTACTTTGGTGCTCATACATATGAGAGGGTGGATGATGAACGAGGAAACTTCCATCACACCAACTGGACTGGAAGAGGTGGAGATACAGCAGCTTCCACATATGATGTATAAGGAGAAAAGAAATGAAAACCCCATTTAAAATTGACCTTAATGATAAGGTTTGTGTAGTGACAGGCGGAGGCGGAGTACTTTGCAGTGCTTTTGCAAAAGCACTGGCAGCAAACGGAGCGAAGGTGGCAATTCTTGATCTGCGTGTTGAAAATGCAAATAAAGTTGCAGATGAAATTAACGCTGACGGAGGTACTGCCATAGGAGTCGAAGCAAATGTCCTGAAGAAAGAAAGCCTTGAAAAAGCAAGACTCATTATTATTGAAAAATTTGGGACATGCGATATCCTTTTAAACGGAGCCGGAGGCAATCATCCCAAGGGAACCACTTCGAATGAGATTCTCAGGGCGGAGGATCTTGAAAAAGAAGGTATTACTACATTCTTTGACCTAGATCCCGATGGAATACAGTTTGTGTTCAACTTGAATTTCATAGGAACATTACTGCCGACCCAGATATTTTCAAGGGATATGATAGGGAAAAAAGGCTCTGTAATAATTAATATTTCAAGTATGAATGCATTTACGCCACTTACAAAGATACCTGCATACAGCGGTGCAAAGGCTGCTGTTTCAAATTTTACACAATGGCTTGCGGTTCATATGTCCGGAGTTGGTATCAGGGTTAATGCAATTGCCCCGGGGTTCTTCCTGACGGACCAAAACAGAGGTCTGCTTACAAATGAAGACGGTTCATATACAGCCAGAGCCAGCAAGATACTCGGACAGACTCCTATGGGGAGATTCGGGGAGCCCGATGAATTGATCGGAACACTGCTTTGGTTGGTAGACGAAGGTGCATCGGGGTTTGTAAACGGAACCGTTATACCCGTGGATGGGGGCTTTTCTGCTTATTCGGGAGTATAGGATGAAAAATATTATATTGAAGAATCCACAGGGAAAACCAATAGAACTCAGGCAGATTGAGGAAACCATAGACAAAGTTATAAACGGAAGGAAACTTGGAAAAGTTTTGCTGATTCCACCTGATTTTACAAGGTTTCACTCAATGGCCGGATTGATTACCGAAATATTTTACAAAAAATTGAAGGATAGCTGTACCATTGATATCCTTCCAGCCCTTGGTACGCATGAAGCTATGACTGAAAAGGAATGCAGGGAAATGTTTGGAAGCATTCCATACAGTTTGTTAATTAAGCACGACTGGCGGAATGATGTTGAAAAAATAGGTGAAGTTCCGGCTTCTTTTGTCAAAGAAGTTTCAGAGGGTCTGGTCGATGAAGCTATACCGGTTGAAGTTAACCGGCTTCTCCTTGACAAAAGCTATGACCTTGTAGTTTCAGTCGGACAGGTTGTTCCCCACGAAGTTGTAGGAATGGCAAATTACAGTAAGAATATTTTCGTCGGTTGCGGTGGAAGCCGGATGATCAACAGTTCCCATATGCTTGGTGCATTTTACGGAATGGAGCGGATAATGGGAAGGGATTTCAGCCCTGTCAGGAAAATTTTTGATTATGCTGAAGAAAATTTTATCAGGGACATCCCATTGATATATTTTCTTACAGTTACAACTGCAGTAGGCGACGATGTTGATATCCACGGATTATTCGTAGGAAGAGACCGGGAAATTTTTGAAGAAGCAGTCGCATTAAGCCAGAAGGTGAATCTGAACTATCTTGAGGAACCGCCTGAAAAGATGGTTGTCTACCTCACAGACAAGGAATTCAAAAGCACATGGCTTGGTAATAAATCAGTCTATAGGACCAGAATGGCCATTGCTGATGGAGGAGAGCTTCTGGTATTGGCTCCGGGCATTCAAAGGTTCGGGGAAGACGACAGCATTGACTTGCTGATACGGAAATATGGATATGTAGGCAAGGCAAAGGTTCTTGAACTTGTTGATTCCGGATCTGACCTGAAAGATAATCTTTCTGCGGCTGCACATTTGATACATGGTTCGTCCGATGGCCGGTTTAAGATAACTTATGCAGTAAAAAATATAACAAAAGAAGAAATTGAAGGTGTAAATTATAACTATGCTTCATATGATGAAATGGTTTTGAAGTATAATCCTGAAACGCTTGCTGACGGATGGAATACGATTGAAGGTGAACGGATTTATTTTATCTCCAATCCGGCATTGGGTCTTTGGGCCGAAAGAAAGAGGTTTCAATGACCCCAAGGGAAATTGTCAAAAGGACAATAAAATTTAATAATCCCGAAAGATTGGCAATGACACTTCGCGAGCCCTACACAAATGATATGCATTATGCCGGACTGGTTCGCAGTGTGGATTGGAGACCCAGAACAGGTGTTGATGAGTGGGGAGCAGTCTGGGAAAATATCGGCGTGTGTAATCTTGGTGAAGTAAAGGAATTTCCGTTAAAGGATTGGGCTGATTTTGATAAGCTTAATATACCTGATCCTTCTGAAGAATGGAGATGGGAAGGCTTTGATGATAAGGTCAGGGCAGGTAAAGATAAATATGTCGTAGCTATGGGGATATCAATATATGAGCGTTTGCATTTTATAAGAGGCCTTGAAAATACCTGGATTGATATATATGAAAATCGCGAAAATCTTGAAAAGCTACTGGATATCCTAAGGGATATGAGTCTTTATTATATCAACCGGTATGGTAAGCATAAGGTTGATGGATATATATTTACTGATGACTGGGGGCTTCAGAATTCACTGATGATTTCACCTGACCTATGGCGAAAGATTTGGAAACCCAGATATGCGGAATTATTCAAAGCGTGTCACGAAAATGGTATGGATACTTTGATGCACAGCTGCGGGTATATCATTGATATCCTTGATGATCTTATTGAAATAGGTCTTGATGTTATCCAAATGGATCAGCAGCAGAATATGGGTCTGGATAACCTTAGTAAATTCAAAGGGCGAATTACCTTTTATAATCCTGTAGACATACAGCAGACCATGGCATGGGGAACTGCCGAACAGATAAGAGCATATTGTCATGAAATGTTCGAAAAACTGGGTAGTACCAAAGGTGGATTCATCGCCAAATTCTATGGTGATCCAATAGGAGCCGGTCATTCAGAGGAATCTTTGGAGGCTATGTTCTCAGAATTCGAAAAAATCAGCAAAGAATATTTCTAAATTCTCACAACAAAATCAACCGTTGTAAAACTATATCCAAGACCAATAATTATTCCCGACCTATTTATTGGTCGGGAATGATTATTGGTTTTCAGGGATATTCGGTATGGTATAATAATGCAAAGTCAGGAGGTGAGTTGTTATGAAGACTATCAGGATAGGTATGATTGGACTGGGCACAGTTGGAAGCGGAACAGTTGCCATGTTGGAAAAAAACAAGGGTTTTATAAACAAGACTGCAAATGCCAACATCGTCATGGAGAAGATTCTCGTAAAAAGCATTAATAAAAGCCGGCCGGGTATAAAACAGGGTCTCCTTAATCTACTCACTGATAACCCTGATGATATTTTCCTGAATGAGGATATTGATATCATTGTTGAGGTCATGGGTGGAACGGAGCTGGCGCTTTCTTATGTAAAAAGAGCCCTCAGCCTGAAGAAACATGTAGTGACCGCAAACAAGGATATGATGGCAGTCCACGCCAATGAGCTTTTTGATATAGCTGAAAAGAATGGTGCAGTTTTGATGTACGAAGCCAGTGTTTGTGCAGCCATACCAATAGTTGATGTTTTGAAAAAGAGTCTTGCCGGTAATAAAATCAGCCGAATAATGGGTATTTTGAATGGAACAACCAATTATATTCTAACCAAAATGGATACAGAGGGAATCGAGTATGACGAAGCTCTGAAGGATGCCATAGAAAAAGGTTATGCCGAGAGTAATCCTGACAGTGATGTACTTGGATATGACCCGGGTAGAAAACTGGCCATTCTTGCAGCCATTGCATATAACATGAGAGTGGAATACGATGATGTTTATATAGAAGGTATTACAAATATCAAGAACGAAGACATCAGATATGCCGCAGAACTTGGTT
>CAYYXJ010000126.1:5619-8875 GCA_964475455.1 uncultured Clostridiaceae bacterium
AAGGTTCATGTCAATCCTGCCTTTATGCCTTTGACACACCCGCTTGCACGCGTTGACGGTATTTATAATGCAATTTATATTGAAAGTGACATGGCGGGAAAAACCATGCTTTATGGCAGGGGTGCAGGTTCAGAAGCAACTGCCAGTGCCGTAGTCGGAGATATCATTGCAATTACAAAAGATATATGCGAAAACAGTATTGCCAACTCAGGTTATACTTTGTTCAATGAAAGAAGAATCATTGGGCATGAGAATGCCGTCAGTCAATTCTATATTCGTATGATTGTTAAGGACAGTCCAGGTGTTTTGTCAAAAATCTCAGGAGTTCTTGGAGACCACAATGTAAGTATATATTCTGTTGTTCAGGCAAAGGCACAACAGAATCTGGCTGAGATTGTAATTGTTACACATAGTGTAGTTGAAAAGAATATGCAAAATTCCCTGGATGAAATAAAAAGTCTTGATATTGTAAATGAAATTAGCAGTATTATCAGGGTGGAAGGTGAAGAATGAAATATAATGGGTTGATATCAAAATACAGGGAATATTTGCCTGTCACGGAAAAAACACCGCTTATAACACTGATGGAGGGCAATACTCCATTGGTCCCTTCAGTGAACCTGGGCAATGACCTCGGTATTGATATGTTTTTTAAATATGAAGGGCTTAATCCGACAGGTTCCTTCAAGGACCGGGGAATGGTTATGGCCATTGCAAAAGCTATTGAAAATGGCTCAAAAAGTGTAATTTGTGCATCAACGGGAAATACATCGGCATCGGCGGCGGCATATGCAGCCAGGTTCAACCTGAATTGTGCGGTAGTAATACCTGCGGGTAATATAGCCTATGGAAAACTTGCACAGGCTTTCATGTACGGTGCAAAAGTAATCCCGATTGAGGGTAATTTTGACAAGGCAATCGAACTAGTAAGAGCCATATCGGAAAAGCACAAAATGACATTGGTAAATTCACTGAATCCATATCGGCTGGAAGGTCAGAAAACAGCCTCATTTGAAATACTTGAACAACTTGGAGACATCCCGGATTTTCTGGCTCTCCCTGTAGGAAATGCCGGCAATATAACTGCATATTGGAAAGGATTCAAAATGCTTGTGGACCTTGGTAAAACAAGCAAACATCCCAAAATGGCAGGTTTCCAGGCTGAAGGAGCATCTCCGATTGTGCAGGGGAAACGCTTTGAAAATCCCGAAACCTTAGCGACTGCTATCAGAATAGGAAATCCGGTGAGCTGGAAGATGGCTGAAGCTGCCAGGGATGAGTCAAAAGGGTTTATTGATTCAGTAACTGATGATGAAATACTGAAAGCTTACAGATTGCTGGCAGACAGGGAAGGTGTTTTTGCCGAACCTGCGTCTGCAGCTTCAGTAGCCGGTGTAATAAAATCCATTGAAAATGGGAAAATCCCCAAGGGAAGCAAGGTTGTCTGCGTACTTACAGGGAATGGCCTCAAGGATCCTGACAATGCAATAAAGCTGATCGAAAAACCTGAAAGTGTTTTTCCGGATGAAGAAACTGTCATGAAACGGATTTTGGAATGAAAATAAAAATACCATGTACCAGTGCAAATCTGGGAGTCCTTTTTGACAAAGGCGGGGTTGCACTTGATGCATATTTCAATGAAATTACCATAGACAAAGCATCAGATACTTCTGTTAGCATAGAAGGGCTTGGCTCATCTTCATTGCCTTGGAATAAGGATAACCTTGTATGTGCAGCAATAAGCAGATATTACATGAAAACAGGCAGACAGGAACAACACTACAGGCTTCATATGGTGAATCGGATTCCTCTTTCCAGAGGGCTTGGAAGCAGTGCAGCGTGTATTGCAGGTGGTATCTATGCTGCAAATATGCTGGAAGAAAATCTACTTGACACGGAAGACCTTATTCACATGGCTGCAGAAATGGAAGGCCACGGAGACAATGTTTGCCCGGCTTTACTCGGTGGGATAACCCTTTATGAAAAGGCATCGGTCCGGTCATTCGGTTGTTTCGCTGATTTGTCGTTTATACTTTATATACCTGAAGCTGAACTCAGTACCCAAAAGAGCAGGGGGGTTCTTCCTGCCGGATATCAAACTGATATACTTGAAAAAGCTTCTGAACTTGAATATAAGATGATAGATGCCTTGGAAAAAAGAGATTATGAAAAAGCCGGAAGTCTGATGGAACTTGATGTGATTCATCAACCCTACAGAAAAAAACTACTGCCGTTCTGGGATGATGTCATTAATAAAGCAAAAGCTGCCGGAGTATACGGAACTGCACTCAGCGGTGCCGGACCGGCAATGATTTCAATGTGCAATGCATCTGAAAAAGGAACAATCATTGAAAAAGTCCGCAATACTATTGATATAACTCATGGATTACATATAATTGGATGTGAGATTTGTGAAAAAGGCCTTATAACAGAAAACGGGGGGGGACCGTGAATAACAGAGACAGAATAGTTTCGACATTGAACTTTATAATGCCGGACGACAGGCTTCCGATGATTGAATGGGCAGGCTGGTGGGATAAAACCCTTGCTCGATTCCGGAGTGAAGGTGTTCCTGAGGAAATACCACCTGAAGAATTAAGAGAGTACCTTGGCCTTGACATGGTCCGTCAGTTTTGGATAAGCCCAAAATCAACAGATTTTAGAAATGCACCTGCAGCTGAAAAAAAGGTTTCTGACATGGCTTCTTATCTTAGGATTAAGGAAATGCTTTACCCGAGTGATGCCATTGAAGTGAGGCGTGAGAAGCTGGAATATCTTAAACCTCTTCATGAAAAAGGGGATGTTGCCGTTTGGATTACTCTCGAAGGTTTTTTCTGGTTCCCGAGAACTCTCTTTGGAATAGAAGATCATCTTTATGCCTTTTATGATGAAGCAAAAACCATGCACAGAATTAATGAAGATCTTGCTGATTATAATATCTTTTTAATAGAAGAATTTTGTAAAATATTTGAACCTGATTTCATGACGTTTGCTGAAGATATGTCGTATAATCTGGGACCAATGCTTTCAGAAGAACTCTTTGACGAGTTTCTTCTGCCATACTATAAAAAGGTTATACCCGTTCTTAAAAAGCACAATATAATACCAATGATTGACACTGATGGACAACTTGAGGCAATGATACCTTGGCTGCAAAGAGCCGGAATCGAAGGAGCACTACCGCTTGAGCGACAGGCGGGTGTTGATGTTTCAAGAATGAGAAAAATGTTCCCTGAATTCAAAATTATAGGTGCCT
>CAYYXJ010000127.1:0-8650 GCA_964475455.1 uncultured Clostridiaceae bacterium
AACAGATGCCACCATTATTATTATATTTATTTATAAATTCTATCTGTTGAATTCAGTATCTTTGAGTTTTAAAATAGGTATTCCACTGAATAATTTCAGTTGTTTATATGTAATTCCGATTCTTCTTAATCTCTTTACAATATTTCCGGTTGCAGTAGGATTTCCATCAGCATCAAGTGAAGAAACTCCGGCGATCTTTAATTCTTCGTCATAAATTTTTCGAGCAGCAGAATCATAATATAATTTTCTGTTAATATCCAGAACGCAATAATCATCGCTTTTATCTCCAATAAACTCTTCAAAACTGAAAATAGCACCATTAAAGTACTTATTGAACCTTTCAATGATCTCTTCATTATAAAAAGGTCCGCTTTTTTTCAGGTAATCCCCCAAAGCTGACCATTTGTAGTCCCATGCCAGTTTAACAACACCGGCTTTTTCCGGATTCCTAGAAACATATTTAAAGCAGGTGAACATATATTTTTCATCATCAATCGGATAACTAGTATAGCGTTTACTGAATACCCGGCCACGCCTGTTATGTTTCATATTGTAAAATTTAGCAAATCTCGTATTTATACTTATCATAACAGATGCCAAAGCCGCCAGACTGTTTACCCTCATAATGATATGTGCATGATTCAGCATTTCAACATGATTTAGAATTACACATCCCTCTTTGCCATTTGTTTTTTCTAGAATCTGTATAAAGAAATCTTTTTCAAAGTCGTTCACAAAAACATGAAGTTCTTCAATAAACTTAAGAATTATATGATATTCTCCGTTTTTACTTTCAATTCTGCTGTCATTCATAATAGTTCTCCTTTCAATATGGTAAATTTTACCATATTGGGAGATTAATGTCAAACATTGTCATTTAGGGCAGCCTTGTTTTTGTTTTACCAAATTAAATGAATTTTCTAAAGACTTGGTTGGCGAAATCAAGGCCTTTGGTTGTCAACTGCACAACCTGTCCCGCGGTTTTCAACAAACCTGCTTCGGTACATTCACTAATTTCCTGCCTGAAAACAGAAAATAAATCTTTGGAAAATCTTGTTTTGAAGTCATTGGTATTTATTCCATCAATCATACGAAGGCCCAGAATAACAAATTCTTTCATGCTTTCCTGTTCATCAATGATATCTGAATTAAACTCTGGAATATGATACTGGTCTAATAGCCTAATATAGTCGCCAGGGATTTCGGTATTGGAAAATCTTTTGCCTTCATAATATGAGTGAGCTCCAACTCCAATCCCTAAGTATTCATCCAACTTCCAGTATCCGATATTGTGCTGGCTCTCATAACCCGGTTTAGCAAAGTTTGATATTTCATAATGTCTGAAACCGGCTTCTCTAAGAATTTTCAGGGCACCCTTATACATTTCGCGATCGGTGGCATCATCAGGCTCCGGCAGCAACTTGCTTTTAATCATACTATGCAGGGGTGTATTTTCTGACACTTTCAAACTGTAACAAGACAAATGTTTTATTCCCAGTTCCAACGCCATATTCAGGCTTCTCTCAAAAGTCTCCGTTGTTTGCATTGGATATCCGAATATCAGGTCGAGGCTTACATTTGAAAACCCTACATCATATGCTTCCTTAATGTTTTTTATTGCAGTTGCTTTGTCGTGAATTCTGCCCATTATCATAAGGACATCATTGTCAAATGATTGAACACCAAAACTTATTCTGTTTATTCCAAAATCATAATAGGACTGAAGTTTCTCCCGGTTGACGGTCCCAGGATTAATCTCAATTGATATCTCGGCTCCAGGCGCCGGATTACATTTTCTCAGAATATCACCAATATGTGATGCCTCAGGTAGAGACGGGGTCCCGCCGCCAAAAAAGACGCTTTTTATATTTGAATTATCAATTGTTGGAGCATAAATATCAAGCTCCCTGCCTGCTGCCTTGAAATAGCTGTCAATAAGATAAGATTTGTCGTCATAGGTAACAAAATCACAATAAGCACAACGCTGTTTGCAAAAAGGTATATGAATATACAGCCTTAAATCCTTCATCAGGTATCAAGTTTCAGAACGCTCATGAATGCTTCCTGGGGAACTTCAACGCTTCCAAGTGACCTCATTCGCTTCTTCCCTTCTTTTTGTTTGTTAAGCAGTTTCTTCTTTCGGGTGATATCACCGCCATAACATTTTGCAAGAACATCCTTCCTGTACGCACGGACTGTCTCCCTGGCAATTATTTTTCCGCCTATGCAGGCCTGGATGGGTATCTCAAACTGATGCTTTGGAATATTATCTTTCAATTTTTCTGCTATCCTGCGCCCCCTTGTGTAAGCCTTGGACTCATGTACAATAAAGGATAATGCATCTATTTTGTCGCCATTTAACATCAGATCAAGTTTTACTAGCTTAGACCTGGAATAACCTGTCACTTCATAATCCAAGGAAGCATAACCCTTTGAACGTGACTTCAAGGCATCAAAAAAATCATAAATGATTTCATTCAGCGGAATATCATAGTTCAACTGAACACGGACATCATCCAGATAAATCATATCTACATATGTTCCACGTCTGTCCTTGCACAGTTCCATTATATTACCCATGAACTCTGTTGGCACAATAATACTAGATCTGGTTATAGGTTCCTCCATGAAGTCTATTTCTGCAACACCCGGCATATTTGCTGGGTTATCCACCATAATTACTTCACCGTTGTTCTTGTGAATTGAATAAATTACACTGGGCGCTGTTGTTATTAAATCAAGGTCATATTCCCGCTCGAGGCGTTCTTGGATTATTTCCATATGCAAAAGTCCCAAAAATCCACATCTGAATCCAAATCCAAGGGCTATACTGGATTCTGGTTCAAATAAAAGCGAAGCATCATTGAGCTGAAGTTTTTCCAGGGCATCCCTAAGGTCATTGTATCTTGCACCATCTGCAGGGAAAATTCCACAGAACACCATTGGGTTTGCTTCCTTGTAACCTTTTAGCGGAGTTTTTGCAGGATTTATTACAGATGTGATCGTATCTCCCACCCTTGTATCAGCAACATTTTTAATACTGGCTGTTAAATATCCAACTTCCCCAGCTGTCAATTGTTCACCGGGTGTATATCCCCCCGGTTTCATGTAACCAATTTCATTCACAAGGTGTTTGCAGCCGGTATTCATCATCAAAACTTCCTGCCCGAGACTAAGGGTGCCCTGAACAACACGAAAAAAAACAATAACACCTTTGTACGTATCATATTTTGAATCAAATATCAAAGCCTGAAGGCTGGCATCCGGATCACCCTCGGGTGGCGGCAGGTATTTTACAACTGCTTCCAGAACCTCATCAATGTTTATACCATTCTTGGCTGAAATCTTAGGGGCATGACGTGCTTCAATGCCAATAACATCCTCTATCTCTTCTATAACATGATCCGGTCTGGCTGCCGGGAGATCAATTTTGTTTATGACCGGAAGAACCTCCAGATTATTTTCGACTGCGAGATATACATTTGCAAGAGTCTGGGCTTCAATCCCCTGTGCAGCATCAACAACCAGAATTGCCCCGTCACAAGCGGCCAGGCTTCTTGAAACTTCATATGTAAAATCCACATGCCCAGGAGTGTCAATTAGGTTGAAAATATACTCCTCACCGTCATTGGCCTTGTACTTCATTCTTATAGCCTGGGATTTTATTGTTATTCCACGCTCCATTTCAATATCCATATTATCCAGGATCTGAGCATGCATTTCCCTCATTGTAACCAGACCGGTTTTTTCTATCATTCTATCAGCAAGGGTTGACTTGCCGTGGTCTATATGAGCTATTATGCTGAAGTTTCTTATGTTTTTTCTATTTATCGCCATACGGTCTCCGGTTTTTCTTGTAATTTCCAAATTATTATAACATAATTGTACGAGAATTAAATACAAGGAGAATCTAATGAACAAGAGTCTTCAAATACTGGTTTTGGCAATAATTCTAACGTTATTAATAGGAGGATGTTCAAAAGTGGAATTCAATCAAATGGCAGCACCTGCCGTAGGTGAACAAATCGCAATCATGCGGACCAATATGGGAGACATATATCTGCGTTTATTCCCTAAGGAAGCACCTGAAGCAGTTGAAAATTTCATTGTCCATTCACAGAATGGATATTATGACGGGCTTATTTTTCACCGTGTCATGAATGACTTCATGATTCAAGGTGGTGACCCTACCGGAACAGGACGGGGTGGTGAGAGTATCTACGGAAAGCCATTTGCAGATTATTTTACTGAAAACCTTCACCATTTCAGAGGTGCTTTGTCTATGGCCAATTCAGGATATAATACTAATGGCAGCCAGTTTTTCATTGTACAGGCAGGGCCTCTCAATACAAATCCAAATGCTGCCGATTGGCTTACTCAACAGGGATTCGAAGGAGCAGTTCTTGAAAATTATTTGACAATCGGTGGGACCCCCTGGCTTGATCATGGACATACGCAGCCTAATTCAGGAAATGACGGTCATATGATATTCGGTCAGGTTTTCAAAGGGATGGATGTTGTAGATGAAATTGCTGCAGTTGATGTTGATAAAACATCTGCAAAACCCACTGAAGATGTCGTTATTCTCACAATTGAAATAACTGATTATACCGGCAATTAAAATTCAAACAAAAAGGCTGCCCTTAATAGCAGCCTTTTTTTATTTTCCCCATTCCACAATTTCTTCTTTGGCATCAAGCAATCCATCAAATGTATCTGCCCTTTTAATGATGTCATGACCCCTTCTACCCTCTGATGGCCTTATCCGCTGATATTGTATATAAGGTGGATTCATTTTTACACAATTAAATGAATCCTTGTCGTTTATGAATTGCTTCATTGCTTTTAGGGCACCCTTGTAAATAAGCTTACGTGATTTTGCCGGAGAAAGGTGCAAAGCTCCGGTGTTCTTCTTGTAATATTCTTCATAAGTCATGTCATCACCACTGCCTTTTTCAAAACATTCTTTTACAACAACTGTAATAATGTTCGGACAGGCAGACTTTGCTTCCAAAGAAAATGCTTTGTCTCCACTTCCAAAAATAGGAGGAATATCAAAGTTACCTGCACCAACAGCGGATCTTCCGAATTCTCCCATTGAAATATCATTGAGCCTGTAATCAATTACAGTAAAGTTTCCGGAATGGGCCATATGAGCTCCCTCAGTTCCAGCCTTGGCATGTTGCCCTACCCATGCAATCGCATCAACCTTCATATTCTCAAAAATACGGTGACTTGGAATTCCTCTGGCATATTTAGCGTCCTCATGGAGCAATTCAATATCTATTGCACCAGGTCCATGACCATCCACTACAATCACATCCTCTGCGCCTCCATCAATAAATCCTTGGACAGCTGCATTTGTTTCTTCGGTTAAAAGCCTCTTGGCTTTTTCATAATATGGAGTGCCCGGCCTAGTCCAGTTATCTTTATCCACAACCCCTGCAACAGCCTCCAAATCAGTAATTATCAAAACTCTCATATTTCTTTCCTTTCAAACAGGGCACCCTTGAAAGCATCAAAAAGAATTTGGTTACCCTGTTTTGTAAGATGCGTATTATCAAAACGCCATATTTCACCGGGATACCCGGAAAAAAACTTAAATAGATCCATTATTGTTATATTGTTTTTTTCTGCAAGATCATAGGTTGCATCCAATATAGGTTTTGTGATGTCCGGGTCTGGGTGATAAATGTTATCATATCCTGTTTCAGGGTCTGTAGTCGTTGAATGAGGAGGTGTAACAAGTATGATTTCGCTTTCTATTTCATGCAATTCATCAATTAAACTTTTAAGGGCACCCTTGAAACTGACAGGGTCATTCATCCGCCTGTTATTGGCCCCTATTATCATTATGCATAAGTCAGGCTTATACTTAGTTATTCTTTCATAAATATTACTTATGAGCCATTCTGCAGTCTTACTACCACTGCCTGTCAGATGAATATCAGCTTTCGTGTCTGAGCCACCAATCAATATAATTCGGGATCCACTTTTTATATTTTTAAGAATTCCATCTGAGCAGCGGTGAATTTGTATTGAATGCCCTTCAAAATAGTCTAAATTTCCATGAATTGATACATGTTTACCGCCGATTTCAAACAGGGCACCCTTTAAGGGATCTGTTATGAAGTATAAGTTTTCAGGGCACCCTTCAATTATAATATCAGTGGTTTTGTTCGTTTCAAGGATAATCCCCTCGTCGCCGAAAGGCAGATTTGCAAAGTAGGGCACCCTTAAAAAAGAGCCGTGCAATTTGAAGGAGGTTGCCGGTTTCCAGCCGGGGGTGCTGTGTATCAGATAATCACGCAGCAGGAATGACCAGGATTTCATACCCAATGGGCACTCATAGGCATTCATGCGTGGATCGTCTACAAAATCATACCTGTTGTAAGCAAGGCTGTCTCCGGTAATGACAATGGAACAGTCTTTCTCCAAGAGATATGAATAATTTCGGATATAAGTAAAAGCCATTTTATAAATAAGCCTTTTCCACTTTTTCAAAAGCCCTGAATATCAGCTCAGCCTCTTCTTCATTCCAGCTTTCATAAACATGTAGATTGAAACCTTCATTCAATGCTTTTTCAACATTTGGGCAATCAAACTCTTTTGTATACTTCCCCTTATATTGTGGTGCAGTCCATGGAAATCCACCGGTGCCAAAAGCTTTCTTGTTCACAAACCAATCCATCAAAAATGGTCTGGCAAAGTTATAATCTTTAATCATTTGAACCCCTTCGGCTTCAACCGCACTAAGAAATTCGATTTTACTGCAAGGAACTGCTGCTTCATTGAATTTGAGTCGCAGAAACCAATATGAAGGATTTGATCCATCAGGGAGCTCAGGTGCCGATATTGATTTCAATACCTTGATTTTACTTTTAAAAGCATTTACAAAATTCCTTCTTCTATTAACCAATCCTTTAAGCTTTTTAACTTGTTCAATGCCAATTGCCGCTGAGAAATCACTTAGATTGAAATTCAGAGATGCTACGCAATTTGTTGCACCTGGTTCAAGACCAAATGGTTTTCCCCTGTCAGCCTGCTGCCTTATTTTCCAATATAAATCTTCATTCCTAGTATAAACCATTCCACCTTGGCCTCCGGTGTTGAAATGCTTTCCAAACATTGTTGAAAATGCAGCAACATCACCAAATGTTCCAACATATCGGCCATTGAGTTCACACCCATGTGACTGGGCACAGTCTTCCAGTACTTTTAGATTATATTTTTTTGCAACTTCCATTATTTCAGGCATCAAGGCTGCTTCACCCATAATATGCGAAACAATTATTGCCCTGGTATATTCTGTAATTCTTTCTTCTATCATGGCTGCATTTGTGTTATATTCGCCAGGTGCTGAATCTGCAATAACAGGAATACAATTATTCATCAATATGGGCATAATTCCACCCGGGTCAGTTACAGGACTTACTATAACTTCAGAAAAAGGCTCCAAGTCCAATGCCCTCAATGCAACAAAAACTGCAGTTGTTCCCGAGTTGACTCCGTCAGCAAATCCCCCGCCCATGAAATCTGCAAAATCTTTGCAAAGCTTGTCTTCCTCTGCTCCATTATAGCCCGGGGCCTGGCCTGTCTCGATTGCTTTGTCAAACATTGCCATTACAGCATCCCGCTCTTCAGTACCTATGTTGAATCTGTTTTTTAGGGCACCCTTGATTATGGGTGAGCCGCCGTTGATGGCCAGTTGGCCAAGTTTGGTATTCATAAAAAACCTCCGGTTGTATTTGTTATCATTATACTACACCAGAGGTTATATCATTTATGTATGGAATTTCCGATATTCTGAACGGATATTACAAATCAATTGATTTTCAAAATGTTATCGCCCTCTTCAAGGCCTTCGGTTACCTCATAGAAATATTCATCTGTCATACCGATTTCTATATACCTTTTTACAATTTCATTTCCTTCTACAACATATGTATACGGGGTATCAGCAACACCATAGACTGCGCTGACCGGAATAACGACGGCATCATCAACCTGTTCAATAATATTTCTGATTGTGACTTTCTTATTGAATGCGATACCATCGGGCAGTTTTTCCATTACAAAGTTTATATGTGTATAATCGGTATCATAAAACACTTCCGTATAATACAGTGATGTATCCCTGAGTACTTTTGCCTTATAATCATTTCCATCATATAAAATTGTAACTTCATCACCCGGATCCAGTGCAATCATTGAAAGTTGTGCTTCATTTGGTTCAACTGAAGATTTAATAAGTATTTCTGCAATTCCCTCCTCCAGTTTGGATATTGTAAAGGCATCACCGAATGCATTACCTCCCAATGTAAAGAAGATATCCACCACCTTACCATCACCGGGCGAATACACATAATGTTTCGCCAGATTTTCCTTTAAATCCGCCATGTGATTATTTGCTGCCTCAAGTGAAATCCTTGAGAACTCAAGTGTGTATCTGTCAACTTCCCCTCTTTCATATTTTGTTAGATTTTCTTCATATGAAAGCCTGGCTTTTTCAAGGCTTATCTCCTGAACACGTATCTGGTCTTCTATTTTACTGGTATCAAGCTCAAGAACCAGGTCTCCGGCTTTTACATCTTCGCCTTTGCTGAAATAAATTTCCTTGACAGTACCCGAAATCTCAAGTTCAGCAGTC
>CAYYXJ010000128.1:0-8628 GCA_964475455.1 uncultured Clostridiaceae bacterium
GTGATATTTACAAACATCCTCTTGCCGACAGCTTTTCTAATGAATCTGTTGAGCATCTGAAGCGTGCAGTTATAATCTGCTATAACACCTTCTTTCAAGGGTCTTATGGCACTAATGGTACCGGGAGTTCTGCCAACCATACGCTTGGCCTCTTCCCCCACCGCTATGACTTCCTTTTTTTTCTCATCTGCAGCAACAACCGAGGGTTCCCTGAGTATGATTCCCTTACCTCGCTCATAAATAATTGTATTAGCAGTACCAAGGTCTATTCCAATATCTCTTCCGAACAATGACATCATTGCCTCCAAATCCGGTAAAATGTATTTCTCTGCAGTTTCATAAAATTACAGCAATCCGTTTTCCTTGAAACTGAACATGTTTCCGTCTCCTATTATAACATGGTCCAGTATTCGGATGCCCAATATTTTTCCTGCATCAACCAATCTTTTTGTAGTCTCCTTGTCATTTTTACTGGGTGATGGATCACCACTTGGATGATTATGCATTAGAATCACTGCAGCAGCCGGTTCCTTTAAAACTTCAGCAAAAACTTCCCTTGGGTGAACCACAGTCTCTGACAGGCTTCCTATGGATATATTCAAATCCCTTATAATTTCATTTCTGGTATTCAAAACCAGAACTGTAAAATACTCTCTGTTTGAATGCCTGAATTTTTCGATGTAAAGCGCTCCGATATCATCAGGGGATGCAATCCTGTTTTTCTTTTTATCAGCTGCTGGCGCTAAAAGTCTGGATCCAAGTTCAATTGCAGCTTTTATCTGGATTGCCTTGACTCTTCCCACACCTTTTATTTCACGCAGCTGACTTATTGAAGCCTTCCTTAAACATTGAAGTCCCCTGCCGTCTGAATATGTGCTTATTATTCTTCTCGTTAAATCCAAGGATGTGTCATTGTGGCTGCCGGTTCTGATAATTATAGCCAAAAGTTCTGCATCAGTAAGATTTTCCGCACCTGTTTTTTCCAACTTCTCATAAGGCCTGTCCTCAACAGGTATATCCTTCATTCTTAATCTTTCCAATATTTACCTCCTTAACGGACAGATTTGTCCGGGAGGAATTAGATTATGCCGGTTTCCATAAGCAATGAATAAATACTGTTCAATGGGAATCCCATTACATTGTAGAAACAACCGTCTATACGTTTTATAAATTTACCGCCATCTCCCTGTATGCCGTATGACCCGGCCTTATCCATTGGTTCCCCGGTTTCAATATACCTGGTTATCTCTGTTTCACTGAGTTTACTGAAAAGAACCTCTGTTGTCTCGGTAAATGTATGTACGGTTCCGGTTTTACCTTCAATTAAGGCAACACCGGTAATAACTTCATGTATTCTCCCGGATAGATCAAGGAGCATTTTTGCAGCATCTTCCGGTGTTTCAGGTTTACCAAGGATATGACCATCTATAACAACGATTGTATCTGCCGCAAGAACAGATGAAATTTCTTTTTGCTTTTTATAAACTGCAGATGCCTTTTCCAAGGCAAGCCTCAAAACCATGTCCTTCGGGTTTTCGCCAATGAAAGGTGTTTCATCAATGTCAGGAACAAAGACCTTAAAATCCTCAGTTATTCTTGACATCATCTCAATTCTTCTGGGTGATCCCGAAGCCAGTATCAGTTCAGGCATGTTTCCTCCATGACTAATTTAACATTTATTGTCATTTTTATCAACCTTTTGATGTAATTATTTCATCTTTTCCATATACTGCCGAAATTTCACAACCGGGTTCTACAATCAGGAAATCATTATCCCAATTACCTTCAATGAATTTTCTGATCAGTTCAATGCTCCCATTTTCAATGAAAACCTCACGGCCGTCTTTAACTGCTTCTTCTTTGAATTCATTAAATACGCCTTCATCAAATGTTTCCGGTACATTGATGAACATTACCTCATTGGAATCTCTTTTGGGATGAATTGTCTCCCATATATAATCTGCATTTTCTTTTCCATATTCTTCAACAAAATCATCATACGTCCGGTCATATCCTATTAAACTACCTGTCTCACTGTTTCTCAGATAATCACCATCTCTGCGGCAATATCCAGTACTTCCCCAACCCATGCTTTCTCTCCCCTTGAAAAGGGTATTGAACTTCTCCCTTGAACCGAGAAACAATGTGCAGCAGTCATGAGCTTTTGGAACCACCAGCGGAATATTCCTTGCTTTTATACCTGCGATTGCATTGCCGCATAAACCATAGCCCAGTAGAATTGCATCATAATTTTGGCTTTCATCAACAATTTCCTGTATACTCGGTCTCATTTCCTCAGGTTTTTCATGTCGGGCTTTTTTTGTGAACTCAAACTCATAGCGATGTCCTGTTTCAGATGAAACAAATTTAATTTCTTCTTCAAGTACATCACAGCAAATAACTTTATACTTCAACCAATTCTTCCTCTTCTTCAGCTGGTTTGAGAGGTTTTTCCTTAACAAATAGACAGAAAATACCTCCAAAGATTATATTAGAGTAATATGTTAGTATTCTCCAGATTAATATAACTGACATTTTGGGTGAGTTATAGAAAAACGGTGATATAAAAAGCAGGCTGAGTCCTTCTGCACCACCTGTTGTACCGGGAGTAGGTACCATTGCTGCTATCATTACTACCATTGCAGTACATACAAACAATTCATTTGTAAACATAAACATGCCTTCAAGAGCCCGCATCATAAAAACCGGGACAAAGAACAAAGAAGTCAGTTGCGCAATCTGAGCAATGTATGCAAGGAAAAGGTATATCTTCCTTTTAGCTAAAATTCTGAATCCTTCCTTGAATCTCTCCAGTGATTCCTTGATTTCATTGAATTTTTCATCAGGATTCTTTGTTATCTTAAAGAAATGAAGTATTTTCAAAAAAATGTGTACGGCTTTATCTGCTGCATTCGATTTGAACATAAACAGTCCGTACAAACCCAATAACAGGATACTTGCGGTAATTCCTATGAAGAACAAGGTATTGAATTTTGGAATAAAATCAATTAGAAAGAATCTGTTTGTAATATACAAAACAGTACAATATGCGACAAGGACGGACTGAAGAAGGACTGATTTAAGAATTACGATACTTGATCCTGTTCCACCATCAACCCCCATTCTTCTCATCATATAAACCTGTGCAGGCTGACCGCCGGTAGCAAAAGGAGTTATTGAAGCAAAGAACTGACCGACCATGACAGTCTTGAAATTCTGTCCCGGGTCATTTTTGCTCCCTATTATACCTCTTTTCAGAAACCCCATGGTCACAGCACCAAAAACCCAGAACATTACATTTCCCATCCATGCAACAAACAACCAATAGTAATTTGTTCTGACTATTAGATCAAAGAGACTTTGTACTCCATCCGTAAAGAAAACAAGTATGACCAATACTATGGATGTAGCTATTATGATAATTGAATTAAGAATAATTCTTTTCATTCTATTTCTTTATCAGTTCTTCAATATTCAGGCCGGCTACTACAACGCTCACTTCTTCAACCTGAAGACCTGCTAAAACTGTTAACCGTTCTTTAACCAGTCGCTGAAGAACCCTTACGGTGGAAGGGATTTCTACACCGTAGTATGCATCTACTCCGATTTCAATGCTGCAAGCGTTATCCTTCCTGGAAATTTTAACAGTTTTTCTTTTTTTAGAAGGACTTAATCCTTCAACTTCTCCGATAGCTTTCTCAATATATGTAATGAGAACTGAATCAGATACTTCTATATTCCCGTCAGGATTGGTTTTTTCATCCATAATCTTCTCCTAGAATTCTGCATGTCTTGGAACTCTCGGAAATGGTATGACATCGCGTATATTGGTCATCCCCGTTATATACATCAATACTCTTTCAAAACCAAGACCAAAACCTGCATGTTTTGTTCCGCCGAATTTTCTGATATCAAGGTACCACCAATAATCATCTTCATGCATACCGGTTTCCCTTATTCTTCTGACAAGAACATCATGACGTTCTTCACGCTGGCTGCCACCGATGATTTCTCCAACTCCGGGTACCAGCAGATCCACTGCCGCTACAGTCTTGTCATCATCATTTAATCTCATGTAAAAAGCCTTTATTTCCTTGGGATAATCTGTTACAAAAACAGGTTTTTGGAAATGCTTTTCTGTAAGATACCTCTCATGTTCCGTCTGCAGATCCAATCCCCATTCAACCTTGTTTTCAAATTGTTCCTTGCTGTTTTTCAATATTTCAATTGCTTTTGTGTATGTAATTCTTTCAAAATTTGAGCCCGTTACATTTGATAATTTTTCAAATAGACCTTTTTCTATGAAGTTATTGAAGAACTCCATCTCCTCCGGTGCATTTTCCAGAACATAATCAATTACGAACTTCATCATTTCCTCGGCGACATCCATATCACCTGTAAGATCACAGAAGGCCATCTCAGGTTCTATCATCCAGAATTCAGAAGCATGTCTGGCTGTATTTGAATTTTCCGCCCTGAAAGTAGGACCGAAAGTATAAACATTTCCAAAAGCCATGCAATATGTTTCAACTGCCAACTGACCACTTACCGTAAGATTGGTTTCCCGGCCAAAGAAATCATTTGTATAATCCACATTTCCTTTATCGTCAAGAGGCGGGTTTTTAGCATCCAATGTCGTAACACGGAACATTTCACCGGCACCCTCGCAATCGCTGCCTGTAATAATAGGCGTATGCACATAAACAAATCCATGTTGTCTGAAAAATTCATGAATTGCATGTGCCAGGATTGACCGGACCCTGAAAACTGCTGAAAATGTATTTGACCTTGGCCTTAAATGAGCTATGCTTCTTAGATATTCAAATGTATGCCTCTTTTTCTGAAGCGGATATTCCCTGTCGCTTAAGCCTTCAACTTCAATTTCATCAGCCTTGACTTCAAATGGTTGCTTGGCACCGGGCGTCAGTTCGAGAACACCTTTGACAACAATGGATGAACCCACGGTCAGTTTTTCTATTTCACTGAAATTCATGAGTCTTCCGTCTTCAAAGACTATTTGGATGTTTTTGAAAAAAGACCCATCATTGAGTTCGATGAAACCAAAGTTCTTTGAACTCCTCACGGTTCTGACCCAGCCATTTAGAATAATCTGACTGTTTTTATATTGTTCCGGATTTCTGTATACATCTTTTACCTTCACACCCATAATTTCCCCCTGAAAGTCATACGGCACACATTATATCATATAGATATGATAAATTTCAAAACCCTGTATTGGGTCAAATTAGTTTTTGATAATAAACGACATCAAGCAATCTACCAAATTTTTCACCGGCCTGCCTTAATTCACCGGCCTTTCGGTATCCGTTTTTCTCGAAGAAAGAACAACTTGTTGTATTTTCCTTGCTAATCAATGATATCAATGAGCTGTATTTCATATCCCTTGCCTTGTTTTCAAGAAACTGCAGAACATCTTTGCCAAGACCTTTACCTGTTGAAGATGACGCCAGGTATATGGAAATATATGCAGACCTTCTATAAGCTTCTTTCTTATTGAAAGGATTCAATGAACAAAAACCAATTATTTTTTCATCATTGATGACCGTATGAAGTGTATATTTCTTTTCGTCACCATAAAAGGTATCCAGGAACTGTCTTTCATCAACTTCATCCGTATTAAAAGTAACAGTTGTATTCCTGACATAATAATTGTATATTTCTACCAGTTCAGTGAGTTCTTCTGTCTTAAAATCAGAAATTACCAATAGTCACCTCCCTATACTGCTTACCAACTCAGAAATCATCTTGAATTTTTCTATTTCAACACCGGGAGGACAGGAATCTGCATTGGCAAGAACAAATCCCTTGTTGCCTGTCCTGTCAATTATATTGGTGACATAATCCTTTAAAGCATCCATGGAGCTATTAAGGAGTATCGTTGGTTCTATTCCCCCGATAAGACATATATTATCAGGCGCAATTTCCCTGGCTTCATAGATATCAATGTCACCTGTAGGGGGAGGTGAAATTGATTCGATTACATCGGTCCCGGTTTTGCACATATCTTTAATGAGTCCTCTAAGTTGTCCACAGGCATGATGAACCAGGCAGGAACCTTCCCTGTGAATAATATCAGCCCATGCAGAAATTTCATCAGAAATATATTCCCTGAAAAAAGCCGGACTGAGATTTCCGGTTGAACTGTCTTCCCAGAATATATATGCCTCTGCTCCTGATTCAACTGCCATTTCAACGGACTTAACAGAATTTTTCTTCATTGAATTCAAACAGGTCAAGAGTTCTTCTTCATAATCATATACTGCATATGTTACATCCTCAGTTCCCATCCAGGTTTCAATCATTGATTGAAATGAACTTTTCATCTCAGGTGTAATTATTGGAATCAGAAGTGCTTCATCCCCCATGACCTCCAGACCTTTTCGGTATTTTGAAAAATCAGGTTCAATAATCATATCTTCGTTGAGATATGTTAGAATCTTCAGGTCTTCTCCGGTTTTTACCGGATGCTTTGTAATAAACCAGGTATTTCCATTGGTTGTATATGTATATCTTGTCTCCAGATTTCCTACAGGGGTTTCATGTATTACGACTCTTTCATTACCATTTGTCCTGTCAATGACATTTGATTTTTTATATTTTACAGTAATGAGAGTACAAAAACCTCTGAAGAGTGGATCAGCTCCAACATCCTTTAGAAATTGCAGCTGTCCGGCTTTTTTTATGCTTTCGGGCTGGTAATCCCAGAAATATGCCAAAAAAGGAGACCACGCGAGGCGGTCTGTTTCTTTTCCTCTGATTGAATTCAATAAACGTTCCCTGCTGTTCAAAACCATTGTCCTCCCGGGTTATCTTTCTTTTTTTATTTTCTTAATTTCCTTTGTGAATGTATCCACATCAGTAAAATCCTTGTAAACTGATGCAAATCTAACATAAGCTACTTCATCCACTTCCTTTAGCTTTTCCATTACCTTGTCGCCAATTTCTGTGGATGTAATCTCCCTCATGTGTTCTCTGTAAAATGAAGATTCGATATCTGCAACTATTTCTTCCAGAACCGAAATGGACACCGGCCTCTTGGCACATGCTATCAAAAGTCGGTTTAAAAGTTTTGTTGGATCAAAAGTCTGTCTGGAATTATCTTTCTTTATAACCATAAGAGGTTTGCGTTCCAGATTTTCATATGTTGTAAATCGTTGTCTGCATCCAAGACACTCCCGTCGCCTTCTGATGGCATAACCCTCTTCAGTGGGGCGGGAGTCTATTACCTTATCTTCTTCATAACCACAGTAAGGACATTTCATATCCTGTCTCAGCCTTTCATGGTAAATCCCGGCGGTTGGATTACAGCCTTCTTAAAAAATTAGGGATGTCTATTCCGTCGTCTTCTTCATCTTTTTCATCTTCTTCAGTATCATCACTCCCGGCAAAATCCTCGAGACTTCTTTTTTCCGATCCCAAATCATATTCGTCTTCTTCATTTTCTATATCGACAGATACTACTTCATCTTCAGCCGGAGTTATTTCATCATCATTAGCAACAGCTGGTTCTTCTTCTATGGTTTTATTGAACATTTTTTCAATGTAACGTGATGTTCTTATTGGCATCGAACCATCAAAACCTGTTGCAATTACTGTAACCATTACTTCATCGCCCATATTTTCATCAATTGCAGCACCCCAAATAATATTTGCATTCGGGTCTGCCGCTTCATAAATCATATTTGCAGCAGAATCAACTTCTATCAGTCCAAGGTTGTTTCCACCGGTAATATTTATAAGCACTTTTTTTGCGCCGTCTATGGATGTTTCAAGCAATGGGCTGTGAATGGCTTGCTTTGCAGCTTCTATGCACCTGTCTTCTCCTGATGATCTACCAATACCCATATGTGCAAGCCCTGCATCAGTCATGACCGTCTTTACATCAGCAAAGTCAAGATTGATTAGTCCGGGAACAGCTATTAGATCTGATATGCCCTGAACACCAAGTCTGAGGACATCATCAGCCATTATAAAGGCATCCACCATTGTCGCCTTTTTATCAGCCAGTTGTAAAAGTCTGTCATTTGGAACAATTACAAGAGTGTCTATTGTACCCTTGAGCTTTTCTATTCCCTTTTTGGCATTTTCACTTCTTTGTTTTCCTTCAAAGGTAAATGGCTTTGTTACAACACAAACAGCAAGAATACCCATCTCTCTTGCTATTTTAGTTATTATCGGTACAGCACCTGTACCTGTTCCGCCACCCATGCCTGCGGTAACAAATACCATGTCAGCGCCTTTAAGGGTTGATGCAATCTCTTCCTTGCTTTCCTCAGCGCTTCTTTCACCGATTTCAGGCAATGAGCCGGCACCAAGTCCCTTGGTGAGCTTTTCGCCTATTTGTATCTTCGTTGTGGCTTTAGATGACAGCAATGCCTGTTTGTCTGTATTGACAGCAATAAATTCAACACCCTTTAATCCGGCATTAATCATCCGGTTTACGGCATTGTTTCCAGCGCCTCCTACACCAACAACCTTTATCTGAGCAAACTGCTCCATATCTATATCGAATTGCAGCATGTCGTTCCCCTTTCTCATGCGGAAATAACAAAATAATTATATATAATTATTGTAAAAAAGTATACACCATATTACCCGGGGATTCCA
>CAYYXJ010000129.1:0-3414 GCA_964475455.1 uncultured Clostridiaceae bacterium
CAGGGATAAAGCATATTTTGCTATCAGGCCGCTGTCAGGTTATACATCATGGGCTCCTGCTGACCCGGCCTACAATCCATTTATGGGCTTACAAAAAGAAGATGAAGAAGGAAAGCCTGTTGTGGTCAAGGATTATGAATATATCGCAACGGGAAGATCAAATGTCTGGGTATGCGAAATGGGCTCAGAACCGGAAAATGGCTCGTTCAAAGAATTCATGGGAAAATTCAAATGTACTGAGTTTGAAGGGGATGTATTTGAAGTGAAATATGTTTCTCCAAGTCTGGGTGTAATAAAAACCGGTTGGATTAAACCTTTCATAGTTTCCGGCAAGGAAATCAGAACGGATTACCTGATGCGATATGATAACCCCTGGTGCAGAGCTGGTCGCGGGGAACTTGAAATTGAAATATCAGATGGTGAAAGAACACTGAAATTGGATTTTAAAAACTCAGAGCGTACGATTTAGCAACATTATATACATTCAAACTAAAATCGAGTAAATACCCCAGAGGTTATTACTCGATTTTGTTATCTTAAATAACATTTTACTATTTAAGAATTATAAATATACCGATTGACTATGTCCTCAAGCATTTCCTGCCTACCGGATTCATTATGGATCTGGTCGTGTTCCAGGGCATATACAGATAGCTTTTCAAAATCAGTGCTGCCTTCAGTTATTTCCCGGCCGATTCCACTTTTATAGGAGCGATATCGGTTACTGATAAAATCCTCCAGGACCCGGTCTGTGTATAGCCGTTCAGCCACAAGCAAGCCTTTTGCAAAGGTGTCCATACCTACAATATAAGCTATAAAAAGATCATCAGGTTGATATGAGCCTCTTCTCACCTTGGCATCAAAGTTAAGACCACCTGGCGCAAGACCGTCATTCTTGATTACTTCATACATTGCAAGGACTGCATCATATATATTGGTGGGGAACTGGTCCGTATCCCATCCTAGGAGCATGTCTCCCTGATTTGCATCGATGCTACCAAGCATCCCGTTGATTCTGGCGACGGCAAGCTCATGCTGGAAGGTATGGCCTGCAAGTGTTGCATGATTCGCTTCAATGTTCAGCTTGAATTTATCCTGAAGATTATATTTCCTCAGGAATCCAATGACATTCATTGCATCATAATCGTACTGATGCTTGGTGGGTTCCTTTGGTTTTGGTTCAATTAGAAGCTGGCCCTTGAAACCAATCTTTTCTTTATAGTCATATGCCATGCTCAAAAAGCGGGCCATATTGTCAAGTTCGGTTTCCATATCGGTATTCAGAAGGGTTTCATAACCTTCCCGGCCTCCCCAGAAAACATAATTCTCACCACCGAGTCTCTTGGTGATTTCCATGGCTTTTTTAACCTGTGCAGCTGCAAAGGCAAATACATCTGCATTCGGCGATGTAGCAGCTCCATGCATGAACCTTGGATGTGAAAAAGCATTGGTCGTTCCCCAAAGACACTTAATTCCGGTGGATTCCATGTTTTTTTCAATGACATCAACTATAATGTCAAGATTTTCAAACTTTTCCTTCAGGGAATTACCTTCAGGCGCAATATCCAGATCGTGGAAACAGAAATACTCTATACCTAGTTTTGTCATTAGCTCAAAGGCTGCATCAACCCTGGCTTTTGATAACTCAAGTCCGCTGAGTCCATTATAGGGCCTTAGCATGGTGGCATTGCCGAAGGGATCCTGACCACCGCCGGTCATGGTATGCCAGTAACTCATGGCAAACCTGAGATGGTCCTTCATTTTCCTGCCTGCAACCAGTTTTTCTGCATTATAATACTTGAATGACAATGGATTGGTTGAATCCGGTCCCTCATATTCTATTTTATTAATTCCTGTAAACAATTCTTTCATCATATTCTCCTTGTATGCTTTACTAAATTATATTACCCATTAATTGATGATGTAATGGATATATTTTACATATACATGGATATTTTTTACATATTCATCCAAAACCATTGCCATATTGATTCCCCGGTAGAATAATAGCTGTTATCCGTATGCTATACTTATTTTGTAAAAGGAAAATATAGAATGAGAAATCTTGTTAAAGTAACACTGACATTTCTGATAATCATTGCTCTGGGCGCATTGACTGCCTCAATATACTATTATTCCATTATTCTGGCTGATGCAGGCGGAAGTCAGGATAACAATGAAAAACCAACCCTTGTAATAACACTTATTATGTCATCCAATGACTCGGAATATTCAAAAAATATACAGCAGGGAGTTCGAGATGCTGCAAACGAAAACAATGCTGCCGTAGTATTTCATGAAATTGATACATTTGCAGGGACTCTTGGGTTTGCTGATTTCATTGAAATAGCACGTCTTGCAGACCATGATGCTGTTATTACAAGCGGAGAATTCTCAACAGAATTCGTAGAATCCGTCGACTTAACAGTATCTGAAAAAATCCCTGTTATTATTACCGGATTTGAGGATATACAAAGCAACAGGGATGCCTTTGTTGGCACAAATCAATATGAATTCGGTACCATCGCAGCTACACTGGCAGCTGATGCAACATATCTTGATGGTTATGCAAATCTGGCAGTAATCAATACAAGGGTCAATGCCACAGAAGAAGATCAGATTGATAAAAGAATAGCCGGTTTGACCGGAAAACTGCAGACAATAGAGAATATGAGACTGATAACAGTAAGCAACAGCAGCAGTGAGATAATTGGCGCCGAAGATGTGACCCAGGATATCCTGAGGGAGTTTCCGTCTGTCAATGTTATTTTCTGTATGAATGCCAGGGACACAATCGCGGCAGCACAGGCAGTTGTAGACAGGAACAAGGTGGGGGATGTAAAGATAATTGGAACTGATGTAACACCTGAAATCCTTGATTTCATTGATAAGGGAATCATTTATGGTGTTATAGACCGGAATGGAAAAGAAATCGGCAGACAAGCGGTGGAAGGTATTCTTTATATACTGGATGATGAACTTCAATCCAGCTATGTAAATGTTGAAATGGAAGTAGTTACCATTGACAATGCAGATGCATAACGGGAGTAAGATATGACATTCAAAAAGTTCGGTAAAACTTTATTCCACAGCATCCGTAAAAAACTACTTGTGGTATTTTTGGTTACTACTCTCTTAACCAGCATAGTATCAGCATTGATCCTTAGTTCATCAATTCGTTTTATCTCTCATATTGACAGCATGTTCACTGAAAGTATAAATTTTGGAGAATTCCTCAGCAGCCTTGAAACCGTTGACAACAATGTTTCAGGATATCTTACCAGCGAAGATTCTGATGTATTGATGAACTACTATATTTCCAAGGATTATCTGATTGAACTTTCAGAAAACCTCGGGGGCAGTGAACCTGAAAGTACTGAGCATGATGAACTGCTGAGAATGGATATTTTGAAT
>CAYYXJ010000129.1:3505-8509 GCA_964475455.1 uncultured Clostridiaceae bacterium
TATTTACATTGCAAGATACATGGAAGCAAGTAGAATAATACATTATATAAAGAATTATATTGATGAAATGAATCTGGCCAGGTTCAGTCAGAACACAGGGCAATTCATCAACCTGTCCGCAAATATAAATAATCTGGTAACCGCAAATATTATTCTTATAATAGCTGTTGTTGTGTTGAACATTTTTATTATATTTTATATAGCATATTCAATGACCAGACCGATCATCAAGCTTGCTGAGGCAGCCGAAGAAATTTCAAACGGTAATTTTGACACCGATGATGTTATTGTTTCCAGCAATGAAAATGAACTCAAGGTTATGGCAACCACCTTCAACACCATGAAGCATAGTATCAGGGAACATATTGAAGACCTTCATGATATGGCTGAAACTGAATCACAGCTGATGGATGAGCAAATGAGAAACCTGCAGATGAAATCACTGCTGGACAATGCTGAACTCAAATCCCTGCAATCCCAGATAAACCCGCATTTTCTTTTTAATACCCTTAACGCAGGAGTCCAGCTTGCCATTATGGAAGATGCAGACAGGACCGCTGCTTTCATGGAGGATGTGGCAAAGATATTCAGATATAATGTACAAAGCCTCAACAGGGTTGTGACACTTGGAGAAGAGCTGACTATACTAAGATCCTATGGAAATATGTTTGAAGTCAGATATGGTGATAGAATAAATATTGTATATGATATAGATGAAAGCTGCCTGGGTGCAAAAGTTCCTCCTCTTATCATACAACCACTCGTGGAAAATGCTGCTATCCATGGGTTGGGTGAAAAAGAAGAAGGTGGAACAATCACCATAACCATGGAAACTGTTGATGAAATGATTTTTGTTTCTGTCACTGATGATGGAATAGGAATGGGACAGGATACCATCAATAAAATCATGGATGATGAAATCAAAACCGGAAATTCAAACAGAAAAATCGGACATACAACCGGTATTGGCACTCAAAATGTAATTCACAGGCTGCGCTTGTTCTTTAAAAGGGATGATGTTATTAAAATTGAAAGCATACCGGGAAAAATGACCAAGATTACACTGATGCTTCCATATATAGATTCAAAAACGGGGGATTGGAATGTATAAATTGCTGATTGTAGACGATGAACGAATTGTTATTGATGCTGTGAAGTTCATCATTAACAAGGAAGTAGACAATATTTCAGTTGCTGGAACTGCTTCAACGGGACGGGAAGCGATTAAGGAAGCATCTGAAGTAAAGCCTGACATTGTTCTGATGGATATAAGAATGCCAGGTATAAACGGCATTGAGGCAATCAAGGAAATCAAGAAAATATACAGTGATGTTCAGTTTGTAATAATGTCCGCCTATGAACAGTTTGAATTTGCAAAACAGTCTGTTGAACTGGGTGTAATCGATTATCTTATGAAGCCTGTTAACAAAGCGAGACTGGTGGAAACATTGAAAAAAATTACGGACAAACTTGACCTGGAGAAAAGGCGTGAAGAAATACAGCTCGATAACATGGAAAAATACAAAAAGGCTCTAACCGTCCTTGAACAGGGGTTTATTTATTCAATTCTCTTCAATAAGGAATATGGAACAGATCTGGGTAAATACAAGGAAATACTTAATCTGAATATGGACACAGGATACATGGCCATTCTTCTGATGACTGATAAAAGAACAGAAAAACATATTAGCACGGGTTTGAAAAGTCATAAAATTTATTCGGAATTCAAAAACATTCTAAAGTATAAGACTAAATGTGTTGTAGGCCCAATTTTGGTGGATCGAATAATAGTATATATCCAGTCTTCTGCTGACGATGAGTATTCGGGGCGTCTGGATGCTATAAAACTATGTGAGGATTTAATTGAAAAAATTTCTGTAAAGGAACCCGAGGTAAAGCTTCAGATGGCAATCGGAAGTATCAGAAGTGATGACGAGATTATTTATTCCTATGAAGAAGCTGTTAAAGCGCTGAGGGCAATCGGTGATGGAAATGTAATCCATATTTCTGATGTTTCCGGAAAGATAATCAATTATGACGGTAATCTCAGGGTTGAAGAAGACAACCTGATAAATACTATAGAAAACGGCGATAGCTCAAAGCTTAATAATGTACTGCACATGCTCTTTGAGAAATGTGAGAAGGCCGAAATCGCAAAACCGGAAAATTTCATAAATCACAGGCTGAGGGGAAAACTCATTGAAATCATGGTAATAGCCCATAGAATTGCAGATGAAGCAGGCATCGACGGCGATGCATATTTGAATTTTGACAATTATCTCGGTGATCTTGTTGAAACAGGTAATTATAATGATTTTAAAACATTTTTCATTCAGAAAGTTGTGTACATAACAAGCAAAATCAGGGAGCAAAGAGAGAATACAACCAGTGAACTAATGTCACGGGCAAATAGTTTAATCAAGACCGGATACAAGGAGGACATATCGCTGGACAGCCTGTCCAGGACCCTGGGTATCAGTCCTCAGTATTTCAGTCGTCTGTATAAAAATGAAACCGGCAGAAATTTTATAGAGTATTTGACTGATGTAAGGATGTCCCAGGCAAGAAAATTAATCAGAGAGGGAAAGTATTCTATAAAAGAAATATGCTTTATGGTGGGTTACAGTGACCCCAATTATTTCAGCAGGCTTTTTAAAAAGATTGAGGGCAGGTCACCCACAGAATATGCAAGGGAGTTCGGCAAATGAAAAAATTTATAGTTTTATTAAGTTCTGCAACCATAATTGTTTTTCTGGCAGCATCGTGCAGCACTGAGATTCCCGAAACAAACGATGATAATATCAAGATAGGGTTCATTGCAGAAACCTTTACAGTCGAGAGATGGGAAGTTGACAGGGACATCTTTGTGACAAAAGCACGGGAACTGGGAGCCGATGTACTCGTTCAGAATGCATATGAAAATTCTGACAGACAGATTGAGATCATACGGGATATGGTTTCCCAGGGTGTGGATGCACTTGTTATTATCGCCTATGAAAAGGATGCGCTTTCTGAAGCCGTAGAATTTGCCAGGAACAACGGAGTTATAGTAATTGCCTACGACAGACTGATATTGAATGCAAATGTCGATTTGTATATAACTTTTGATAATATTCGTGTCGGACAATTGATGGGTGAAGAAGCCGTGAAGGTAATGCCGGCGGGAAGGTATCTTGTTTTGAATGGTGCTGAAACCGATAACAATGCATATTATTTCAGATATGGTTATATGGGCGTTCTTGACAGCATTCCTGAAATTGAGATTATTGATGAAACATGGATAACTGATTGGCGTGATGAAGAAGCATACCAGTATGTCCGGAATTATTTGGAAAGCGGCGGTACCCTGGATGCAATCATTGCAGCCAATGACAGGGTGGCCGATGGCGCGGTAAGGGCCTTGAGCGAATATCAACTTGCAGGTCTTGTTCCAGTTACGGGACAGGATGCGGAACTTAGCGCCTGCAGGCGCATAGTTGAGGGCACACAGCTTATGACTGTTTATAAACCCATCAGGATACTTGCTGAAGGCGCTGCAAAGGCTGCTGTTGATCTTGTCAATGGAAGGGAACTTAAGGGATTTGAGTTCATTAACGACGGAACCAATGAAGTAAAATATATAGAATATACTCCTTTGGCAGTAACAAAGGATAATATAAATGAAACTATAATTTCAGATGGGGTATATACAATCGACCAGGTTTACAGGAATATACCTGAAGATCAAAGACCATAGCATATAATTGATATCAAATAAATCCAGTAATATAAATTGAGTGTAATAAATAGCTAAAAATCTCCCTTAACCGGTTAATTTAAACTATGGATGGATTAAAATGAACTGTTTAAACTAGTGTTATCTTGAAAAAATGGGGAGGAATTTCTAAATGAAAAAAATATTAGTAGTAGTTTTGGCGCTTGTTATGGTAGCCGGAATGCTGGCAGGTTGCTCAGGCGGCGGCGACAAAGATGCAAAAACCGTTGGTGTTCTCATGCCCACACAATCTTTGCAGCGCTGGAACCAGGATGGTGCCAACATGAAGACTCAGCTTGAGGCAAAGGGCTTTGAAGTTGACCTTCAGTATGCTGACAACAAAGTTGATCTCCAGATACAGCAGATCGAAAACATGATAACAAAAGGTGTTGATGTGCTGGTTATAGCATCTATAGACGGAAGTGCTTTGACCGGAGTTCTTGCAGAAGCTGCAGCAGAAGGCATTCAGGTCATAGCATATGACAGACTTATCATGGATACTCCGGATGTAGACTATTATGCAACTTTTGACAACTACCAGGTAGGTGTAATCCAGGGTACATTCATAATTGATGCACTTGGACTGGACAAAGGCGAAACCGGACCTTTCAACATGGAAGTTTTCGGTGGATCACCTGATGATAACAATGCATATTTCTTCAACGGCGGAGCAATGGATACTTTGAAAACTTATATTGACAATGGAACATTGGTAATAAATTCAGGACAGACAGATATGAGCCAGATAGCAATTCAGGACTGGTCTCCTGCAAATGCACAGGACAGAATGGATAATCTTTTGACAGCTTTCTATGCTGACAAGAACATTGATGTTGTACTTTCACCAAATGACAGTCTTGCACAGGGCATTGTTGCTTCTCTTAAGGCAGCAGGATACGGATCAGCTGACAAGCCATATCCGGTACTGACTGGCCAGGATTGTGACAAAACAAATGTCAAGATGATGATAGCAGGCGAACAGTCCATGTCAGTTTTCAAAGACACAAGAACACTTGCAGCACAGGTTGTAGACATGGTTAGTGCTATTCTTAACGGAACCACAGTTCCGGTAAATGATACCGAAACTTATAACAACAACAAGAAAGTTGTTCCATCATTCCTCTGTGAACCGGTATTCGCTTCAATAGACAATTATGAAGAGTTATTGCTTGAGTCAGGTTATTACACAGCAGATGACCTTAAGTAAAAAGAGAGAAACCATAAACGGGGCGGCTTATGCCGTCCCGTAT
>CAYYXJ010000130.1:0-4829 GCA_964475455.1 uncultured Clostridiaceae bacterium
GCTTCGAATAACTGGTCAGTCCAGGTCGACTTTAATGGCACGCTGAACCAGGTTGTGAATACCGGTACCTCGGGGGGAACACTGCCGTTGATAAAGGACGCGTGGGTTGAGCTGCGCGTGGAAATCGACCTGACTCATGACACCTGCGCGTTTTTCTATGATGGTCAGCAACTCTATGCAGGCACCTGGACCGCTGAGGTCTCCAGTAGCGGTATTAGCAACATCGCTGCGGTGGATCTGTTCGCCAACAACGCTTCTCCAATCTTTTATGACGACAATTCCCTCATCCCTGTCAATACCGCTGACATTACCCCATGTGAATGTTACGAGTCCCAGTTTCTCCAGGGCTTTGTTGGCTTCCAGAACCTCATTTTTCAAAGTATATAGAATCGGCATATTACTTGCGCTCCTTAATCTTCTTCAGCTTTTTCATGACATCATTGGCTCCTTTTCCAAAATAGTCATGCAGTATACTGTACTCCGTGTACATCTCATCATAAATTTGATTGTTTTTAAAATCAGGTTTGTATGTGGTTTCCTTGACTCCCCCCATAACCCCGGCTGCTTCAAATATCGATTTGAATCCACCCTTTTCCACCCCTGCAGCAACTGCACCGAACATAGCGGAACCAAGAGCCGGTGACTGGTCACTTTTTGCAATTTTTATTTCCATCCCTGTGATATCTGCGTATATCTGCATCATCATGGGATTCTTTTCAGCAATGCCTCCGGCAGCATATAGTGCGTCCACCGGTACATTGTTCTCCCTGAAGGTCTCGATGATCATTCTTGTGCCATAAGCTGTTGCCTCTATCAATGCCCTGTATATTTCTTCAGGTTTCGTCAAAAGAGTGCACCCAAGGAGCAAACCTGTTAAATCTGCATCTACAAGAACTGACCGGTTACCATTCCACCAGTCAAGTGCAACAAGACCACTTTCACCGGGTTTTAAAACAGATGCCTTTTCAGCAAGAATATCATGGACGGACACCCCTCTTTTTTCAGCCTCCTGCATATATGAACCGGGTACACAATTTTCCACAAACCATTCAAAATGATCTCCAACACAGGACTGTCCGGCTTCATAGCCAAGGTATCCGGGCATGATACCATCTTCAACTACCCCGCACATCCCCGGTACAATTTCTTCCTTCTCCCCAAGTACCATATGGCAGGTTGAAGTTCCCATTATCATCAGCATTTCACCCGGTTTGGCAATTCCGGCGGCAGGAACTGAGACATGTGCATCAACATTGGCAACTGCAACCGATGTGCCTTTTATCAGTCCCATTGCTGCAGCTGCAGATTCGGTTAGCCCACCGGCCTTTGTACCTAGGGGATATATATCTTCAGATAATTTTTCAGATACAAGATTTTCAAGGCCCGGATCGAGTTTTTTAAGGAATTCACTTGATGGATACCCTTTTTGCTTATGCCACATGGCTTTGTACCCTGCGGTACAGCTATTGCGTCTTTCATTACCCGTCATCCACATGACAACCCAATCAGCTGATTCCATGAATCTATCAGTTTTGTCATAGACTTCCCTGTCTTCATGATATACCTGCATGATTTTTGGAATCATCCATTCTGAGCTGATTTTACCACCATATCTGGCTAAGAAATCTTCTTTGCCCTCAATGGCTGTATCATTCAGTTGATTTGCATATTTCTGTGCAGCATGATGCTTCCACAGTTTAATATATGCATGAGGATTATCCTTGAATTCATCCATGAAGCAAAGAGGCGTTCCATTTGAATCAACGGCTATCATTGTGCATGCTGTAAAATCGATTCCAACTCCTATGATATTTTCAGGGAGAACCCCTGCCTTTTTTATTGCATCAGGTACGGTCTTTTCAAGAACCTCAATATAATCTCCGGGATGCTGCAATGCCCAGTCAGGTGCAAGTTTGGTTACACCATCAGGAAGAAATTCATCCATGACCCCGTGTGAATATGCAAAAACTGACTGCGATAGTATATCTCCTGTTGAACAATCAACTACAACTGCCCTTCCGGACTGTGTTCCATAATCAATACCAACAGCATATTTCATTTTAAAACTCCCTCTCAAGCAAATCAGATTCGGTGATATCACCTTCATATATCCTATATGAAGCAACTTCCATCGCTCCAAGTTCAATCTGTGCCTTTAATTTCAGAGGATTGCTGAATACAACAGTTTTTTCACTTTTCTCTGAACCATTGAACAACCTCATTATATACCCTTTTCCATCCTCAGCCTTCTTGAAAGCCTGAAGAATTACCTTGTCTCCTGAGACCTCCAGGAAACATTCCGGTAACTTTCCTTCGCCTGACGGATATGCTGTGAGAACCATAGGTTTTTCATTGAATTCAAGTGCTTTTCTTTCTATGTTTTTCATGACATCACCTGTAGACCCCGTAATAATCCTGAATGAATACATTCTCTCGCCCTGGTCAATTCTAGGTGTATACCTGTCCTCTATGAGTATTGGATTATCACCTATCGGATGTCCTGAATATGCCGGAGACCTAAGAAGTGTCAGCATAATGCTTCCTTCTTGGAAACTGCTGCCATACTGGCAGTCATTCACCACTGCAAATGCCCTTTCTCCTTCAATTGCAGCGACCCACTTCTGAGCCACGGCTTCCCCTCCGTCAGACGGCAGGGTATCCCAGCCGCAGGCTGCCTGGCCTTTATATGCTGCTTTCTTCAAACCTGTCGGTAATTCAAGCTTCAGCATCCTGTCAGATTCCGACCAGTAAACCCTTGCGTAGATACCCAATTCTGTTCCTACCCGTGGAATTATATATGAAAGACATATTTTTGAATCTCTATATTTGAAATATGCTTCGATGACTGTTCTGACTTCCCCATCCTCAGTAACACGCACAGGGCTGAATTCACCGGCGGAAGTATTGGCGAAACAGGCAGCCTCTTTACCCGTCATCAGCTTAAAAGAACCTTCAATGTCAGTAAATCTATCCACCAGCATTCCCCATGCATCGGCATTATCCTTTATTACAATGGGTTTTGCACCCTGGGCAAGGCTAATAACTCCATTTGTGCTCATCTGCTCAATCAATCCCGTCTTCATGCTGACCTTCACAGACAGTTCTTCAGTCCGGACATTGATGAATCCATCTTCTTCATAGGACTGCATTTCAGGTTTTTTATCAATGGCTTCAAGTGTCAGGTCAAACCTGTTCATTGAGAAAGGTTTCAGTTCACCCTTGAAAACAACCCTTTTCCTCCAGTCAAATGCGCTTAGTGCGCTGGCTTCCCGTTCGTCCTGGCATGCAATATCCCTGCCGTCGGATTTTATATGCGGAACTGAGAATTTTTGCTTTGTATCATTGAATTCATTCATATATTCACATATAAAAGTATCATTTACCGTCCACGGATGCGGATTGTAAACAAAAATCGGGAGTGTCCTGTCTTCTGCCTTCTTATCACCCTTCATCATATTGAAGAATGCAGCTGCCTTGAGACGTGAGGTTATTTCCAACCCATGGTCCAGCATCCTTATGGCATCTTCTTCAGCTGCCTGTATGCTCGAGCCCGGTAAAATATCATGGAATTCACAGAACATCAGATCCTTCAGGGCATCAACCGTCTTATCTTTATCATAATTCATAACACCTGCCGTTTCGGCGGCAGACATCATTTTTTCAGCGGAATACAGCTCATTTTCCAGCTTTCTGTGTTTTTGTTTTATTCTTATCTGAGATGTATAGCATCCAACCGCAAAGGGGTTAATGGATTCTTCAAATTTCCCTGGGTTAAAACCACTTTCCCTGAGTTCCTTGAAATATGCCTCAGGTGTTGAATGTACCACTTCATAATCCTTGTTCTCGATTTGGAACTGCCTGATTGCCTCAAGGTCTTCCCTGGATGGTCCGCCGCCATGGTTTCCAATTCCCCACAAGACCATACCAGGGTCTCTGTCGGGATATTTTTCAATGAATTCCTTGATTTTACCCACTGACTTACCTCTTTGTGAAAGGTAGAACCGGTATGACCTGTGACCTGTGATCTCTGAACCATCAAACCCAACCCATGTAAAATCTTCACCCGGCAACTTTTTTAATGAAACATCAGGCCGGCAGAATATATATGAGTCAAACCCTGATTTTGCCATTATCTGAACAAGCCCCCTTGTGTGACCGAACGGATCAAAGTTGATGGCAGTCCTCGGTTCTACTCCGAACTTCTCCATGAAATAACTTTTTCCATATAAAATCTGTCTGGTAAATGATTCCCCACTGGGCATATTGCAGTCAGGCTGTATATACCAGCCCCCCATGATATGCCATTTCCCCGCTTTTACCAGTTCTTGAATTCTTGCAAACAGAGAGGGCTCAAACTCCTCAACCCACTCATATAGAAGGGCTTCATTATGATTGAAAATAAAACCGTCATAATTTTCACAGAATTCAGCAGCTATCCTGAATGTTGACAGCGCTTCTCCCAGTCCTTCTTCCCACTGCCACAACCAAACCGGATCCAGATGTGCATTGCATACTAGGTGTAATTTTTTCATTTAAATCCCCCGGAAAAATTAAATTATATGGTCATATGACCATTGATGGAATTATATCACATGAACCCTTGATTGATTAAGACATTATGCCACGTACTTTTAAAAAATGGAACTTCAGGCGTATCTTGTGCGTTATTATTATTGTAACTCTCATGCATTAAAAATACTGTATAATTATGGTATATTATATATAAGGATTCAGTGCATGGGTGATTTGTTGCATTGATTCCGGACATGACATATTTTCAAGGAGAATTTACATGAAGACAATCTATGATTTGTTTGAGACCATTGACA
>CAYYXJ010000130.1:4839-8492 GCA_964475455.1 uncultured Clostridiaceae bacterium
GGGATGGGGCTAATATCGTAGAAATACGTGGCAAAGGTGATAGTCATAATAATTCTATGCATCTTTGCCATTGCCCTACTGGTGGATATTCTGATAAAAATCAAATATCACTCAATAGCCAAGCATCTGGAAAGCCGGCAGCAAAGACGTTCCGGTGTTTTCAAGAATGCCCTGCTCAATAGAATCGTCCAGGACTACAAAGCCGCATCCAGCAGTCCTTACAGCGATGTAAACACACAGGCCATAATTGAAAAGACTTTCATGGATGACCTCAAGTTGCTTCTTGTAGGTGAAAACCTGGTCAAGAAAAGTATAGGAATGCTGATTGTCCTCGGATTGCTTGGTACATTCATAGGACTTTCCATTTCCGTCAGCGAGATGGTGGGTGTTCTACTGCCGGGAGCAAGCAGCACCGGAAGCCTGGACTGGAATTTCATTCTCGAAAAGCTCGGCGGTGCCGCCCAGGGAATGGGTGCAGCATTTATCACCAGCCTAGTAGGCATAGCATTTTCAATAGTTCTTACAATTTTCTTCATTGCAATGGACTGTGAAGATGAAAAGAACAAACTGATGGTCAACATTGAAGAATATCTGGACAATGTAATTGCAGTAGCCATCACAAAGGACAAGGAAACAGAATACACAATGCTCAACAGGATCCTTCGTGATACATTCATTGATTTCGGCAATAAGATAGAAACCTCTTTAAAAGATACAGTAAACGAGTTCGGAAACAAGCTTTCAAATACAGTAATGGATGTTTCGGTCACTTCACAAGCCCTTGACACCACAATTGACCGTTTTGATGCCAGTCTGGCCACCTTCGCCGAAAGCATCAGGGATTTCTCTGAATTTAATACCAACCTAAGGAATAATGTTGAGATTATGGATGTTAGCTTTATAAAAATGTCAGAATCCATGGCATCTTCAGCAAATCTTATAAAGGATAATTATTCTGCAATTGAAACCTTCTCAACCGATGTAAAGACTGCTGCTTCCGAAATGTCTGCATTTAATCAGAAAGTTGTTGATGATATGCAGTCCCTGGTTGAACAGGTGGATAAATCTGTTTACTCAGTCAATAAGCTTGCAGGTGTAATGAAGGAAAGTGCAGAAACCAATACCAATACCATTAACAAGGTCCAGGAAACATTCATGAGGTCCTTTGAAGATGTCAACCGTGAAATTGCAACAATGGCACAGAAAACCGGAGAGATTTTCTCAAAGATCATGATGGACAGTTCCATGGAAATTTCTGAAAAGCTTGAATCAAGCATTACCGAAGCCATGCTCGGTCTTGATAAAATCATCAAACAATTTGACTCCAATCAGAAGATACTTGCCCAGACCATAGCAGCACTTCCCGAACAAACAATGGCATATAACAGAAATGCTGTCGGACAGATAAACAGAAAACTGGATTCCATCAAAGATGAAGTATCCAAATAATTTACGGAGAATGACTAGTGAAAAGATCAAACAGGCGTTACTATACCAAGCAGAATAATGAAAATTACTGGCCTTCCTTCGCGGATGTCATGTCAACAATGACACTTGTCATGCTGTTTTTGGTTATGATTGTTTTCATCAGGAATATAATAATATCCATTGATCTTGATGATGAAAAAGATAAACTCAATACAACCCAGCAGATGCGTGAAGACCAGCAGGCAATATTGATACTAACGGAGGAAGAGCTTGAAAACAAACAGGAACTCATTATAATTCTGGAAGAAAACCTGGAAAGCCTTCAGGACCAGTATTCCAAGGCGGAAAATGAGTTGGGCGACCAGCAGCAGATAATCCTTCTTCTGGCAGACCAGAAGCAAGAGCTTGACAATATAATAGCCATAAATACCAAGGAGCTTTCTGAACTAAGGCTGAAGCTTCAAAGCATTGCTGTATTACGGGCAGATATTTTTGAACGTGTTCAGACTTCAATAGAAGAAACACTTGGTGAATTCAATGCAGCCGGTGAAAAACTCGTGGTAATCGGTGACAACGCAAATCTATATATAACAGAAAGCCTTGTTTTCGACTTTGCCTCTGCTGATGTCAAGAATGAAGGAAAATCACTTCTTCGTGAACTGTCCATAGCATTTGAAAAGATTCTTGATGATCCCGAAGTCAGGGATGTAATTGACTCCATATCTGTTGAAGGACACACCGATGACATCGGCTCCCCTGATGCCAACAGAACCCTGTCAACTGAAAGGGCTACAAATGTCTTGAATTACATCATGGCTTCAAACCCATCACTTGAGGGAAAATACGGAAGTTTCTTTGCCGCTGCCGGTTTTTCTGAATTGAGACCAATTGCAGACAACAGCACAGAAGAAGGTCGTGCCAAGAACAGGAGAATAGAATTCTCAATTAAGATTAAAGATGACAATGTACAAAAGATTATTGAAGAATATCTGGAAAATTCACCCGGTGCAGGAGAATAGTTGATTTATGAACGACATTGAAAATCAAAGCAATGTAAAAGATAATTCAAAGGGATATTATGCATATGCATATCTTACTCTTTCTGACGGTAATTACAGAAATGCAGTAAGCGGATTCAAATATACTCTAAAAAATAGAATTGAGCCCGAAAAATCTGTGATTGGTCTTATATGTGCCTACTGCTGCCTTGGGAATTACAGCAGAGCCATGTCTATTTACAACGAACACAAGGACCAGCTGATTTTCAACTCAACACTGCGTCATAAACTGGTCACCGACTTGTCATACTTTTTATCAAAGGATCAGACTGCCTTGAATCTTAAACGCAGAAATTACCTTTCTTCAATCAGATTGAATTTTATAATGAACAGTATATGTGAAAAACATCCTGCTGATTCCGCCAATATAGTATCTATTATTCTTTTATCCTTCTGGCTGGCTTATGCAGGATTCTCCTGTGGGTCCACTGCAGAGGCAGCACGCAACTGCCTGTATATGAGAACCCTTGACGATGGATTCAGGTGGAAACTTCTTGGAAGAATATCCATAGAGGACAAAGCCCTTCTTATTGATGATGACCTTGCCGCTCTGTTTACAGATATACCACCTGAGATAACATCCACCGATTATGTGAATACATTGATATTGTCACAGCTTTTCAAGGGCAACCTTGAGAATGCACGTAACAAAATAGAAATATACAGGACTAAAGGACAAATATTCACAAATGAACTCATGTGGAATTTTGTGAAACTTTCAGTTGAGGAAGATGAAGTGGATGACCTCACAGTCAATTTTGCCAAACATCTGATCAGTGAAGGCTGGAACGATTCATACCTGGCTGAAGTAATAAGGTTCGGATATGCAAACAGAACACGTTACAGTGTCAGAAAAGAAATCAACACCCTTGAATATTTCGATCTTTAAACCAATTTCACTTTGTTTCTAAGAGCGGCAGATAGAATAACCGCCAGTGTGGAATTAACCCCTGCCTGAATAAAATTCAATGGTAATTCTGCTATTGCAAAAGTCATACCAAATGTTTTATCCAGATAAGGAAGCAAAAGCCATTCAGAAAGAAAATATCCGCCGACTAAAATAAATCCACCGGCAACTGCGGCAATGACAACGGATTTCATTGAGTTTTTCCGGGCAATTTTTCCGGCAACAAAACCCTCTATCCCCTTGACAATGAAGGTGAACGG
>CAYYXJ010000131.1:0-8482 GCA_964475455.1 uncultured Clostridiaceae bacterium
GCTTCCAATTGATTACGGTTATCGGGACAGCAAACATTTCTGGTTTGCTCCTCAAAGCCGTCCCTATGCAGAAACTATACCCCGAAATAAAGGAATTAATACAAATACCATAAAATATGAAGTCCAAAGGCTGCCATTTGACCTTGAATGGGAAGATGCGGCTTATGAACGTCTTGTAAAGGTTCCCAGGGTTTTTCTGAAACGTGTACTTACAGCCATATCAGAAAGAGCTGTCAAAGAAGGAGTGAAGAATATCACTCCCGAATTGCTTGATGCTTATAATAAAAAAGAAAGATAGTCAGTCCCTGGAAATTATTTTTCCTGTTGTATCATCAATAAGGATAGTTTCAGCGGGATTCATGTCAATATTGATTTCAATCCGGTTTTTTAAACGGATTTTCCTGTTTCCTCCATTTTCAGTATGAACAGATAGTATTCCTGCTCCACAGGTTACTGAATCGTTTCCATCAGAGTATATATGAGCACCTGCCTTTTCAAAAACCTTTCTGAATTGGTCAGCATTACTAAAAGGAACGGGGGAGAACCAGGTTGTGTGTGTTTCATCGGATATCGAAACAACTTTATTATATCGTTCATCAGCAGGATGGAAAATTTTTGTTTTAGGATAATTCTCCGGGGACTTATATAACTTTTCATAAAGCGTCTGCAGTGATACTGTTTCCTTGCCGAATCGGGCGGAAGGTACTCCGTTTATAACTGTTTCTTCAAATTCTGTTCCCAGCAAATCTGAAATATTTTCAACAGATGCTGTCCGGCCGTCAATATAACCGGGGGCATAGAACCACAGTATATGTCTTCCGGCAGAGCATACAGTTTTTTTGATAAATTCTCTTTGAGGATTACCAATGAGAAATGTATTAAAGAAAACAATGCATTTGTACCGTTCAAGATCAGCGTTTTCTATATCTGTTAAATAGATTGTATCAGTGGCAGCACCGCTTCTAAGGGCGAGGGGGAAACTGAGGTTAATACAGGCGGCATCAGTAATGGGGTCTTTCTTCGAATTTATGCCTGTGTACTTAAAAACAGAAGTATCAAAAACAAGTAATACATCTGCAGGATTTATGTATGGTTTTTCCAACAGGGAATCCATGGTAGTTTTAAGAGATGAAATTTCTTTCTCATAGACTTTATGAGTCCACCAACCGGAGAAATTATAAGGCCCGAAATCATAATACCAAAGGCCGCCGCCCTTAACTATCGGATACATGGAGTTTCTTCTTAGTATCTGTTTTGATTCATACATCGGATAAACCGGCATACCTCCCATGACAGTTCCGGTGTGTACTGGCTGATCCATTTCATCAAGCCAGAGTTTACCATGAAGCATGGCAGATTCCAGCATCCCCCGGCTTGCTCCGGCACCGCCGACCTGTCTGAGGTTTCCATCATAGGCCTGGGGCGCACAAAGGCAGTCAATATATTCACTTTGAAGTATTTTTTGCTCGCAAAGATGACCACCGGCTGCCATTCTGCCGAAAACAGAAATATAGTAACCGTAAAATGCTCCGGTTATGATTTTGGCAGGCCAGTTTTTTTTAATAAGTTTACAGAAATGAACAACACTGTCTGCTACGAGATTGTGCTGGCAGTCATAATAATCAATCATTGATTGCTCTGTATTGGGGTTTCTGAAAAATCCAAGCGAATTACCAAGCCGTTTTTCCATACCGGGTACAAGATTGTCTTCAAACGAAGCAGATTTATCATTCCCTGCAGTTTGAAGAGCTTCATTGGATGAATATTTATTTTCAAGGAAATTTGCAAAGGCTTTTTGCATAGCAGGACCAGTATCTGGTTCATGATTCATGAAGGCCCAGTAATGATGTTCACCATAAACGCCGGTTGCGGGTTGGATTCCTGCAAGTGAGGAGGCCTCATTTGTTTTGGAAAACTCTTCCATGAACCGAAGTAGCATTTCAGTAGATTCATTCAACCACTTTGCTGAAGCAAAGCTGTGACGTTGCAGAGGTTTTAAATCGTAAAGAAGATACCTTAGGAGTTCTGGAGTTTCTTCTTCGGGTAATGCCGGAGTATCAGCATAATCAACCATCTCATCGGGATTTAGTTTGTTCCACCATTTGGGGGGTGTTGTATGAAATCTTAAAAAAACAGCTGCATCCGGACATTTGTCTGTAATCCCGCGAATTTGTTTTTGAGCCATTGAAATATCGAATGTACCGTCCTCAAACCACAAGTCATCCAGCCATATGTCCAGCTGAAAAAGCTTGAAACCCATTTTTACAAAACGGGATATGCTGTGTCCGGGGAATTCCTCATATGAAAGTCTTCCGCCGGGACAGTCGGTAAGAGAATATATAACCGGTGAAAAAGCAGTATCATCTATGAAAATTGTAGGACGCCCATAATGCATCCTGACTTCTGATTTTAATAATTTACCCATCAAGCACCTCCGAATGAACTAATTGTATCAAAAAAATAACCTTAAAAACATTCAGGGCACCCTTTATTGTAAAATGCACTACCGTTCTATATAATTAGTACAATAAAATCCAATAGACCAAGGAGTTTTCATGGACAAATGGAGCAGAGGCAGCAGGGATACAGCAAGGGCAGCCGCCAGAATGTGCCTTACAGAAAGCAGGGAAGAAGAAAAAACTCTGAAGAGTGAATATGCCCTGAAGGAAATACAGTGTGTTGCCGTTGATATGAGCGGTGAATATATATCCGCTATGATGGAAATGGTTAACCGTGCCATCGTGGCTGCATAAAGAGAACAGGTCATAGAAGAATGCCTTGTTGACGCCGGTGCTGTTGCAGGTGCAGCCAAGGAGGCTATAAGCCAGATCCTACCAAAAGCTATCGGTTGCAACATCGGTGGGAAAATCGGTATTGCCAGAAGTGGCGAACATGTTTGCGTGTGCGTTTTTGCAAAGATAGGTCTGTTACACCTGAATGAGGTGGCAATGGGACTTGGACACAGGGTATTGTAAGGGGGATTTATGATTTTTGCAGTAGCAATTGACGGACCCGCAGGTGCAGGAAAAAGCACAGCAGCAAAACAACTTTCTGCAAGGTTGGGAGCGATTTATCTCGACACAGGTGCCATGTACAGAACAGTTGCCCTTGCTGCCATCAGAAGAGGCATTGATACAGGTGACGAAAAGGCACTTGAAAATATGCTTGAACAAATAAGCATAGAGATTAAATTCGGAGAAAATGGTCAGGTGATTATGCTGGATGGTGAAGATGTAAATGAATTGATAAGAACACCTGAAGTGTCACTTGGAGCTTCCAAGGTAGCGGTATTTCCACCAGTCAGACATAAAATGGTTGAAATGCAAAGGGAAATTGCTGCAAGAACAACAGTTGTAATGGATGGCAGGGATATTGGTACACATGTCCTGAAGGATGCGAAATATAAGTTTTTCCTGACTGCAACTGTAGAAAAAAGAGCTGAAAGAAGATATCGGGAACAATTGGCCAAGGGAATGGAAGCGGACCTTGAAGAAATCAAGAGAGATATACGCTTCAGGGATAACAATGATTCAACCCGTGCAATGTCTCCGCTGAAACAGGCGGAAGATGCAATTTTAATAGATACTACCAACCAGACAATTGATGAAATGGTTGAGGACATGGCGAGGTATATACATGTTTCATAAGTTAGGACAACGATTTATCAGAGGACTGGCCAGGGTTGTTATACATACGGTTTACTGGGTCAGGTATGTTGGGGAAAAGAAACTGCCCAAGGAAGGCGCATATATAATGTGCGTAAATCACAGAAGTGTAATGGATATACCCATTGCAGGTTGTGTAAGCCGGGGTAGATGGACATATTTCATGGGGAAGAAGGAGCTTTTCGAAAAGCCTTTTTCAAGATTTTTCATGCATCTGATGGATGTCTTTCCGGTCGCCAGGGGCGAGGGAGATATAAAAAGCATAAGGACTGCTTTGAATCATTTGAAAAAAGGCCGTATTGTTACTATTTTCCCACAGGGAACACGGGAGAAGGAAGGAACGACACTTCCGGCCAGGAAGGGAGCTGCAATGCTTGTTGCTTTGAGCGGAGCTAAGATTATTCCGATGTGTATAACCGGTAAAATACGTCCATTCAGCCCGATTAAGGCTTATGTCGGAAAACCTTTTGACCTGGGACTTAAGAAAGGCGTAAGATATGCCAGGGAAGTATATGAACAGAAAAGCATGGAAATAATGGATAAAATAAATGAGTTGCCGGAGGTATATGGTTGAAGATTGAAGTTGCCGGCAGTGCTGGTTTTTGTTTTGGTGTTGACAAGGCTGTTAAGGTTGCAAAACAAGTTCTTGAAGAAAAAGGAAAAGCATATGCTACCGGAGATATAATTCACAATCCGGATGTAATGAACGAACTGGTAAGTCTGGGGTTGGTCATTGTAACAAATATTTCGGATATTCCTGATAATTCAGATTTTATAATTCGTGCCCATGGTGAACCATGGTCATCATACGAGGAAGCTGAAAAAAAGAATCTCAGGGTACATGATGCAACTTGTTCTTATGTTCATAACATACATGAGCTGGTTGGTAAATTGTGTTCCGAAGGTAAAAGAATTATCATATACGGGAGAGGTGCACATCCCGAAATAATTGGGATTAACGGTCGCAGTAACAACAGTTCAATAATCATTGAAAATGAGGCAGACGCCATGTCTTTCAAGGATCAGGGTGAGGATTACTGTCTTATTGCCCAAACAACGGCAAATCCAGATGTATATGATAAAATTCATGATATTCTTGCATCAAGGATAAAAAGCATCAGAAAGTATGCTACAATATGCTTTGAAACGCAAAAAAGGCAACAGGAAACTGTTGAATTGGCCCAAAAAGCTGATATAATGATTGTTGTTGGCGGAAGAAGCAGCTCTAATACAAAGAAGCTGTATGATATCTGTCTGCAATATTGTGAGAAGACATATTGGGTAGAACGAGCGAATGAATTAGCACCCGATACAAGTATCGGGTATAATTATATAGGCATAACAGCGGGTGCATCAACACCTGACTGGATTGTCAAGGAGGTATTGGAGTATATGAGTGAAGTGATTAAGCAGGGAGAATCTACAGAATTTGAGAAAGCCCTGGAAGAATCCCTGGTTGAAATCAGGAACGGTCAGCTGGTGAAAGGGAAGGTAATCAGCATGAACGACATGGAAGTATTTATTGATGTTGGTTTCAAAATCGACGGTACAATAAGTATTTCTGAATTCCCGGTTGATGAAAACGGCAACCCACAGGTTGCACTTGGTGATGAAGTGGAAGCTATCGTATCCAAGGTCGTGGACAAAGAAGGAATTGTACACCTTTCCAAAAAGAAGGCTGATTACAGAAGAGCCTTTGACCAGATTAACGAACTTGCCGAGCAGGATGAAATCTTCAAGGCAACGGTCAAGGAAGTTGTAAAAGGCGGACTTATCTGTGATGTATTTGGTGTTGATGGCTTTATGCCGGCATCCCAGATAAGCACAAGGTTTGTCAAAAACCTCAACAAGTATGTAGGGCGTAAAATCAAGGTCAGAATAATCGAAAATGACAGAAGACGAAAGAAACTCATTGTTTCTGCCAGAGTTGTCATCGAAGAGGAAAATGAACGCCTTGAAAAAGAAGTTTGGAGTAAACTTGAACTCGGAAGTATTATTAACGGAAGAATAAAGAGTTTAACTAATTTCGGTGCTTTTGTAGATGTTGGTGGAATTGATGGATTGCTTCATATAAGCGAGATGTCATGGCATAAGATTGATCATCCAAGCGAAATTTTTGAGGTCGGTCAGGATGTAGAGGTTTATGTCAAGGAATTTGATAAAGAGGGCAAGAAAATTTCTCTCGGATATAGAAGGGAAGAAAATAATCCCTGGTATACTGCTGAGGAAAAATATGCATCAGGCAATATAGTCAAGGCCAAGATTGTAAGAATTCTCCCGTTCGGAGCATTTGTTAATCTTGAGCAGGGTATAGATGCTTTGGTACACATATCACAAATTTCAAACAAAAGACTTGAAACTCCTGCCGATGTTCTTAAGGAAGGCATGGAAGTTGAAGTTGCTATAATAGATATTGATATTGAAAAACGTAAAATCAATGCCAGTATAAAAGCAGTTAATCCCATTGATCCTGAAAGGACAGATGAAGAAGAAGCTGCAATTGCTGAAAAACAAGCTGAAATGTCTGCTGACAGACCAAGAAGAACATCTTCTGCACCTAAAAAGCGCAAGCCAGGTCTCAAAGGTTCCGACAGACTTCCCACAAGCCATACTGAAGATTTCAATAATACACTCGGAGATCTTTTTGCAGGCCTATCCGTGGAAGAACCGGTTGAAGAGGAAGCTGAAACGGAAGCTGAAGCAGATACAGAAGAAACACCAGAAGCATAATTTAAAACCGCAAAAATTAACAAAGAGACTGTTCAGGCAGTCTCTTTTTTTAAATCACTGTTAAAAACCTTTGCGTGACACAACATCCCTGGGATAACGTGTCAAATCTGACACGTTATCCCAGGGATGTTGTGTCAGATGAAGTAGCCGGCTGTGGAAATTGTTAGCAAGAGGTATATAATGTTATTAGAATAGTATGGAGGCAATGATGAAAGCTGCAATATTGGAAAAAATAGGTGAAATTGTTATTAAAGATGTTGAAAAACCGGTTCCGGGTCTCGGAGAGGTATTGATAAAAATTGAATATGTCGGAATTTGCGGCTCTGACGTCCACTATTATGAACATGGTCGGATTGGGGATTTTGTTGTTGAGGAACCTTTGATACTTGGACATGAGTGCTCCGGTACTATAGTGGGGTTGGGAGCAGATGTCAATGGACTGAACATTGGTGACAAGGTTGTTCCTGAACCCGGCTATGCATGCAATAAGTGCAGCTATTGTAAGAGCGGAAGGTATAACCTTTGTGAGAAAATGACATTTATGGCTACTCCACCAATCGACGGAGCTTTTTGCGAGTATTTAGTATATCCGGCGGATATGACTTTCAAATTACCTGATAATGTTTCACTGATGGAGGGATCGTTGATTGAACCCCTTGCAATAGGGATATATGCCGCCCAAAGGGGTGGGGTTGTACCGGGAAGACGAGTTTTGATACAAGGAGCAGGGTGTATTGGACTGGTAACAATGCTTGCCTGCAAGGCATACGGAGCTTCTGAAGTAATCATAACCGATGTACTTGCCAACAGGCTCCAAGCTGCCCGGAAACTGGGAGCTGATAGAGCTGTTGATTCTATGAAAGAACAAATTGATGAAAGCAGTTTTGATATAGTAATAGACTGTGTTGGAATTGAAACAACAATAAACGGAGCTGTTGATGCAGTTAAAAAAGGTGGAATGGTTGTACTTGTCGGTATGGGTGGAGATGATAAAATTCCGGTAAACATTAACAGGGCAATAAGCAAGGAAATCGATTTCGCAACTATTTTCAGGTATAGGAACATTTTCCCGACAGCATTGAAGTTGGTTTCTGAAGGTAAAATAGATATCAGCGGCATAGTAAGTCATACCTTCGATTTTTACGAGATAGAAAAAGCCATGGAATTTGTCAAAACTCATAAGAAAGATGTCGTAAAGGCTGTAATAAAAATATAAAATGAATAAGCAAAAGAGTGTATTATCTTTAAAACTAAAAAAAATTATAATGGCTTTTTTATTAGTGATTGTTGTCTTTAACTTAATGTTACCGGTTTGTCAGGCTAATTCTGCTGAGCCTCCGTCGATTATAATAGTTGTTCCAAATGCTCCTTCAGATTTACAATTGTCCATTAAAACCGATGATGGAATTATCGAAGGAAGAATGGAAAAGAAATTTTTGGAAACCCATTACAGTTTTTATAGTCTGGGTTATAAAGCGGGAAGCAGATATGATCTGATTATAACTGAAGGGGCTGATACCAAGGCAATTGATGTAGGTGAAATTACTGATACCTATCTTAATATATATACTTTTAACTATAAAAATTTAACATTGAAAAAAGACACAACAGGCTTCAGGGTTATGCTGTTTACGATAGTAAGAATCATACTGACATTGATAATTGAAGCAGTTGTATTTATAACTTTTGGCTTCAGGAGTAAAAAATCGTGGTTGGTATTTCTTATAATAAATCTTTTTACCCAGGGAGGATTGAACATTTGGCTGAATAGTTTTTCGGCAACAAACGGATATATTATATTTTCACTGGTTTTTGCCGAGATATTTATACTGGCAATTGAGATGTTTGGATTTTTAGTATTCATAAAAGAACATAAAAAAGTAAGAACTGTTTTTTATGTTATTCTTGCCAATGCTGCAAGTTTGTTTCTTGGAGGATATTTAACCACACTTTTGCCTTTATAATACATTTAAGCGTTTTGTTTGGTAAAAACGCTTAAAAAAAGGAGCGTCTTGCTGAGCAAAACACTCCTCTGGTGCGAGAAATGGGATTCGAACCCACACGTACTTGCGTACACTAGAACCTGA
>CAYYXJ010000132.1:0-8427 GCA_964475455.1 uncultured Clostridiaceae bacterium
TGTGGAATAAGATTTTCTGTCAGGGAACGGGTTGAATACAGATTGTCTGAGAGACGGAATCTGCCTGTTTGTCTAAATGGATTATCTTTTTCAGAGTAAAACGGATGCATGTACCATTCAATCATTTCATCTTCGTATAAAACAAGATCCATGGATTTTATGTCAGAATAACTTTTAGTCCATTCACTCTGAAAGGTGTCATGATAGCCAAAAAGGCTGGCCAGTTCACCGATGTTCAAACGACCTGCCCTGTATACAAGATAATGGTCATCGCATAATTCCCGGTAGGAAGCAAGGAGATGCTGATTGTTGACAAAAAAGCTACCCCGTATTCCTTCGCCCTCTTTATCAGGTCCATAAAAAGAATCAATTATGATATCCCTGTTCTCCAGAAGCACCTGGGAAATTATATGACTCCCATCGCTCAAACTTCCCCTGCGTGATGGAATTCCTGCTGCTGCACACAAAAGAACAAAAATAGAACTATACGTTCCGCAGGCACCGGAACCCAGGCAATTAAGAAATTCCACAACACTTATTTTTGACATTTCGTCATTGAAAAGATGTTGGTAGGTCATGCCACATGACACTTTTTTTCTTACGAAATCCCAGATTTTCAAAATTGTTTCAGAATTCAATTCATCTGTTTGACTGATACCTATATCCATTAGGATATTATCAAGAGTCCACCAGGATCTGTCATTGACAAGAACATTGCTGATTGTAAATTCACTTGTTCCCGTATTCTTTATATTGAAAAAAACATTATTTTGAAACAAGGGTAAATCCGTTTGACCTTCCATTGTGGTATTGGAATAATCAAGGAAAGTAGTGGTTTCAATGGTATGGTTGAAGTCATCAGGTTTTGATGATTCATGGGAAAACTCCGTTGTTTTAACAGGCAGCCAGTATAGAACATCATGTATGATTTGTTCGTCTGTTTGATTGAATACGGATACATCAATATCCCATTTCTCTCCGGATTTGAGGGAAATAACAATATGACTGCCATTTTTTAGGACACTTATATCACCTGAAATTTGTTTTGTGCCAAGGTAATATATGAAGCCCAATTGCCGGGTGTCTTTTCTCACCTCAGCAAGGCATAGAATACATTTTTCTGATGGATCTGCAACCGGATTTAGTATTATATCAATGCTATCTTCCATATCAAGATTATACTCTATAGTCCGAAGGCATTTCAAAATAATTGGGGAAACGAATCACCTGAATAATGTGAAATACTGATATCATGCTTTGACAGTATGTTGCTGTGTAATCTACAATAAAGTTACGGTATTCCGGGAACCCATTGTCACAGAAACAGGGGATTCGCTTTATGAATGTCAAAATAACTGAAAAACTGGGTTTGGATTGGAAATGGCAGCCGGTTCTCATGAAAACGGATCTTCCGGTCGATTTAAACACAACCCGGATATCCATTTTCATTGATGATGAGGAAGTGGTCTCTGATTTATTCCGTATTGGTGACAGGATATATGCTTCATTTCCCATGGAGCTAAAACCGTTTTCAACAAGATTAATTACTACAGGACCACGTAAAGAAATCAAAAGGGTTTTGTCATGTAAAAGGTCTGATGACTATCATATTATCGAATGGCTGGAACGGACTATAAAGATACCGGCTTCCGGATTTTATGAAAAAGACCAGGTTCCGGCATTTCTGAAATCCCTGACATTCAGGGGAAAGGAATACATAAGAAGCGGTAGTTTTCTTCACCCTTTCAATGAGCCTGTAAGAATAGATACTGAAGTGATATTTATGGGGTATCAGCTTTGCCTTATCAAAATTGACTACATCAACAACGACGATCTTTTATACAGCACAGAAATATCTATCAACGGACAGTTCCCGGAGATAAATATCAATGAAAAACTTAATGGAACAGAAGGGATAGGCAACAGAATTTTATTTACCCCTAAGTTCACCGGGGCTCGTGCAAAACTCCATACACCAAGCTTGAACAACATCAAAAAGGATTTCTGGGAAAGGGTTGAATTTTCTCCTCAGGAGCAGAAGGATGTGGCTTTGAAGCTTCAACCGTTTTATGCATGGGGTTTAAATGCCGGCTCGTATCTTGCTGCTTCCACGGAAAACAGCATTTTGAATATTGTTCCTGTACATGCTTCGAAATGGAGGAATGGCAGTGAAATGCAATTGACGGCCCGATTTGCACATAAAAACCTGGAAGTGGAAACAAAAGGACTCAACTGCGAGGGACACTGGTTGATTTCAGTCATTGAAAAAGATAAAGACTACAAGGAAATCAATCCTGTTAAATTTACCGGTGGCTACAATAATTATTATTATCAGATAGATAAAGAATTAAAAGGAACATATTATGCAGAAAGACTAATGGCCACCCACAGTGGGCAGAGCATAAGTAAATTGCTGGATGATATTACATTGGACTTTAATACAAATGAAATGTCTTCAGGCGTCTTGATAAACCGCCTGGAAATGCCTTTGATAGGCAATAAATATAAAAATGATAATTTCATTCTAGGTATATCTGCCGCTCGAGGTCAGACAGTTCAGGGGATTGACATGGCCGGAGTTTTCCTGCTGGACAATGATAAGAGAACAGCGGATAAGTTGGCATATAACATCCGTGAATGGTTCAACACCCGCATAGGTTTGCTTTTTCATTTGGGCTATTCATCCGTCCATCTGGAATGCATAGCTTTATCTCGTCCTCTTCGTGATGTTGCAATTGACCTTGATATAATATGCGGTTCCATTTGCCCGGCTGACAGGAAATGGCTTTTTCATGCCTTGGCATATCTGACATGTATCATTGGCGATGAAGATTACTGGCCGGGTAAGAAAAATGGATTTGAGATGGGCAATAAGAACTTTCACAGTGACATCTATGCTTGTATTGGGGTCTGTGCCTGCGTTTTAAAAGGTCACAGTAAATCCATTAGTTGGATTGATTATGCAGTAAGGGAATTTAAAAAGGAACTGGAATCAAGCATATATCCGGGCGGTGCATGGGCAGAGGCGCCGACATACCATCTGGCATCACTAAGTCATCTCTTTATACTGGCAACTGCCTTGAAAAACAGCGGATATAAGAACTTCTTTTTACAGCCCGAACTTATGGAGACAATGCTTTTCCTCAGCTACATACAGACGCCGGTGGATCCAAGATGTGGGTTTTCAATGATTCCTTCGCTCGGAGACACCACATCAAATATCCTGACGCAAAGCTGGCAGGCTCTTTTTGCATGGGTAGCTAAAAACACATATAGTGAGCACCCGAAATTTTCTGCATTGATGATGAGGGCCTGGGTGGATGGTGGTAGTATGAGACTTCCGTTTTCATATAATTCCGGTCTGAAGCTTGCCATTGCAATGGTTGATCCCGATTTGCCGGTTGCTAAGAGCAGAGAATATAAAAGCCGACACTTCTCTGGGTTCGGTGTGATAATGAATAAGCAATCAGACAATTATTTGAGCGGTTACATTGCATTAAAAGTCGGAGAGATTAACAACCATTACGACCATGACGAGGGTACTTTTATATGGTACAGCAATGAAGTTCCGATTTTGATTGATTATGGCACACAGTATAATCCGGGAGTTGACCAATCTTTCTGGCACAACAGAATCTCGATTGACCACAAAAGTGACTGGTGCCGCGGAGAGGTTCAGGAATTCATCACTGAAGAAGAATATGACTATGTAAAAATGCATGTAAATATAAACAAGGTACAGGAATGGCCTGAATATCCGGACCGGGACCCGGAGTTCAATTTCAGGAAATTGCCTGAACCATACACAATACCAGCGCATTCATGGACAAGGAAATTAGTATACCTGAAGGAAATTGAATCGCTGCTTATAATAGACGAAGTTGGCGGAAACCTTCCGTATGACTGGAACCTGCATGTCCTGGCTGAGGAGGTAGAAGAAAACAAGGATGTGGTAACTTTCCGCTGCATGCAGGGTATTTGTCTGGATGTGCATTTGCTGCAGAAATCAATGGAAAACATAAAATTATCATCATGGGAACACCGGGGACTTGATGAAACACGAATCCCTATTGCATGGAGGGATTATTCATGGATGTGGGAACGGGAAATCACAAATATGGGGGAGAGAAGCCGTATACTTAGGGTGGATGAAAAAGCTCCTTACAGGACCGTTGTTTTGATGTCTGCAAGAAAAGGGATCGAAAACCCACATGAGGTTTTATTTGATGATAGCAAAAGCATAATATACATTAGAACAAGCTCAGGCATTAGCTGCAAGCTGCAGATAGAAGACGGATTTCACTATTCTATGCAGAATGGGGAAAAATATGACTGATACATTGATTAAAGGCGGCCTTGGTACAATCCATCCGAAAAGCGTCTGGGTTTCAAAGGAACGCACCTCTGCCTGCATATCAGACAACGGGGTTGTTGCGTGCATTTTTCATGGAAACCAGGCAGTCAGCCGCAACTCATACATCATGAAGGGAACAGTTGATGAACCTGCATTGAAATTTTGTTTTAAAAATAGTGGGGATATAGTTTCATACATTGTAGACAATTGTAGATATAGTATAAATGAATGTTCCATGATGATTTCAGTAGTGGGAAGTTTGATTGAAATCAATGTTTTAATCAAAAACGATTCAATCAATATAATTGTACAGCCATCCGAGGAAAATCCAAATCTGACATTTGATGTGACCCTCAATGAGAAAAAACTGGCCAAGGATGTATACGGCAACAGAAAATGGTCTGTCGAAACCAATGGGGGAAATCGACTTGCCAGGTTGGTTTCTGATGACAGGACAAAGATATCAGAGTGGGTTTCAAGACATAGCGCTTTTTTGATTCCCTTAGAGATTCAAAACAAAATATTTGTCAAGGATCCGCTGTCAGATATAACGTTTTCAGACGCAGGACCCGAAATAAAAAGTGAATATCAGGATGGATTGTTCATTGATGAGCGGATTTACACTGATATTTATGGTCAGGGTTTTACAAAATCCTTTTCGGGTGGTGAATGCCTGGTTTTTTCTTCTGATATTTCCTCTTGTTGTCACAGGGAACTGGTTGTCAGATTTTCATCATCGTCAGAAGACAAGGTTACCAAGGCTGATACCAGTTATTCAAAACCTGAAATCCCGCTACTGATTTATCCTGCTGACAGAGGACTGGAAGAATTGTTTTCATTTATTCCTGGAGTCATTGAATCTGTAATCCAACATGATACAGGTATGCCCAGGGCTTGCGCCGGCGGTTACTATTGGATCTGGGGCTGGGATACAATTGTGGCAGCACTTGAGTTTAGCAAATGGGGCAGGATTGACAGACAGAAGCAGATCATTGCATTCCTGCTTAACCACCGGTGGAAAAACGGTACTATCCCACATCGTTTCGACCGGACATACGAAGCAATAAACGTAAAACCAGGGGTTACCGATGCGCTGTTTATCATTCTGGTAAAACAGTATCTGGAAGAAAGCAGCGAATATAAGTGGTTAGGAGAAATATATACCACTATAAAGGAAATATGGAATGGAATCCTTGAATATACTGACGAAGATGGCTTTATTTTTGGACTGGGTACATATCCGGACAACCCGAAAGCCATGGGTAGAACACCACAGAGCAGGGTTGCAATTGACAGTGGTGCTTTTTATTCTGCATTGGTCTGCATGCTGGGTTTTGCGGAATATATGGATGACAAAGAGACATCAAGCATGTGCAGAAGTTGTTTGGAAGATTATTCTGAAAAGTATATTTCTGCATTCTTTGACAAGGGAAAGCAAATGATATTTGACAGTTTTACACCTGACAAAAACAGCTTTACATATCCTGTATATTCATTGCTTTCTTTAAACAACCGGGCAGGTATACCTTTGCTGCTGAACAAACAAAAAGTAATTGCTGAATTTGTTTCCAGGGAATATTTTACCGAACACGGATTCAGGGCACTACCGGTTCAGGATTCCAATAAAGATACTGAATGCATCCATCATTCATGGTTTTTGTACTGGGATGTATGCATCATGTCATTAATGAGAACATTTGGGTATTATGAAATATTGAAAACATATCAGGACAATATAGGTTTGATGTGGAAAAATTACAGGACTCTTTTTGAGTTCATAGACCTTGATAACATAAAAGCTGATGATGAAAGGTTTCCATGGAGCAATTATGGGTGTTCATGGCCGATTCATGGTTCTGTTTCTGTATATCGAAATATTTTAGAGGCACTGTTGGGGCTTAGGTTGGACATGGGATGCATAACCATACTGGATGGACCGGTATCAGATGGGACTGAGTTAAAAGGCCTTAATGTATCCGGTAAAAAGTGGGATTTTAAGTTTCGCGGTACCGGCAATTATATAAAAGAAATAAAAGTCAATGGAAATATCCTTGCAGGCAGCATGGTAATACCGGACTCAATCATGACAGAGCATAATGATATTGAAATTCACCATGGATTTAAAAGATGTACATCACTGGCTGTCATGGATGTTTTCGGCGGGAGAATCATCAGAGTCCGGTCTAAAGATACCGGGCTTGATATAACGGTGAAAAGCGATGGTTTTACAACCTTATTGATTCGGTCTGATAGAAAACCGGTTGCAAAATGTAATGGAGAAGCTGTGATGGTAAATAAAATTGAAGGGCAGCCGGAGGTTTATTATATTAGGAGTTACAGCAATGACATGGACATTAGTTTTATGATATTCAAAGAAGAACTTTGAGGTATAAGTAAAATGGTTAGACAATGATACGGAAAACTATATGTCATAAATATGAGAATAATGGTTTTCGATTAAAGAAACAGGTTCTTCTATGATATACTCATTTTTGAAATAAAATACATTTTGAAGAAGAAATATTTATGATACAAGCTTATGAAATTATGGCATTTGTGGCAGCGGTTACTGTATCTTTTGCAATGATATTTACAAAAAGAGCTTACGCAGAAGGAGCAAAACAAAACCACATTTTAGTAGCGACCACTGTCTTTCAACCTTTCATATATATAATACTGATTGTGTTAAGCCAAGATCTGGAAGTGAACTGGGATCAGTTTCATTGGATACTGATTTATTCAGCATTATTAACTATTGGTATGCTAATTGGATTTAAATCAATTAGCATGGGAGACGCATCAATAATATCGCCTATAATGGGATCTAAGGTTGTATTTGTTGCCATAGGTACATACATATTCTCAATAGGCAGTATTTCAAGTGAGGTAATTATAGGTGTTGTTCTTTGCGTTGTTTCAATAATATTCTTAGGTATTGAATTCAAGAAGACTGATATTGAAAAGCAGGACAAGTATGGTAAAGATATATTGCTGCCAATATTACTGGCATTAATTGCAATTACATTTCTTGGGTTCAGTGATATTGTAATACAGGAAAAAGCCCCTGAATTTAATAAGCTTGTATTTATGCTGTTGGGCAGTATTATAGTAGCCTTGTTTTTCTTGATAAAGGGGTTTGCATCTGGAGTACGGATAAAAGCTACACCCAAGTCGACTAAGAAGTGGATATGGATGTCAGGTATATTTAATGGGGGAACGGGTCTTTTGCTAGCACTGGCCATCGCATATTATGGTCATGCAACAGAATTTAATATTATCATGGGTTCAAGAGGTGTTATATCTGTTTTAGCAGTGGCTTTATTTGCTAAATCATTGAAGCTCAGAGAAGGAAAGAAGAGTAAAATAACAATGATTATGAGATTGATAGGAGCAGTGTGCATATTGATAGCAACTGTACTTATTCTGGGAGAATAAATTTGTAGAAAACGAAATACATTTAGAATGTGGGTTATTCGAAGAAGTGTAACCAAAATGTAACCACATTAAATAATAAAATACTTACCCAATGATGTGTCTTTAATTATTAGAGACACGGGATCTTGGCATTACAAAAGACTCTGACAAAAATGAACAAAAGACTCCGATGAAAGTGAACAAAAAGCTCTAATATAGACAAACAGGTGCAATGAGTAAAAATTAGCAATTATTACCCGCATAGTGTTGACATGGGTAGTATTTACCCATATAATTCATATATGGGTAATATTAAACGCAAATTACCCACAAGGAGCAGTTTATGAGTAAACTTAACAAATTACCGCCTTATGACTCAAACGGATTGATTAATTTTGAGACCACTGAAATTATGAGGGAATTGATAAAAGCTAATAAAGCACTTGCAGAATTGAAAGGGTATTCAGAAGCGGTTCCCAATAAAAACATTCTATTAAATGCAATAACCTTAAATGAATCAAAAGACAGTTCAGAGATTGAAAATATAATAACCACCCATGATGAGCTTTTTTCTGAAATGGCGGATGTAAAATTGATATCGGACATGCCGAAGGAAGTTTTGAAGTATAAAGAAGCTATATGGCACGGTTATGACCTTA
>CAYYXJ010000133.1:0-8415 GCA_964475455.1 uncultured Clostridiaceae bacterium
GGGTAAACACCCACAACATGTCCCTCTTTAAGGGTTTTCATGGAAAGTTTAATGGTTTTCATGTCTGAAACTGCTTTTTTCTTGGGTATTGCTCCTACAAGATAAGTAAGCAGGAAAGCAATGATTTTATCCCTGAAAAGACTGTCGCTGGCGATGAATCTTGTATTGTATTTAATATAAGAACCCGCAATAAAAGGATCCCAGTTAAGGCAGTGATTGCCGATTAGCAAATACGGAGCTTTCAGTTCTTTGACATCACTGTTGAAAGCTTTGATATTGTACGCAAGTTTAAGCCATACTGATAAAGTTACCCTTAATATAGCCGCAAAAACTCTAATGACAGCATTTTTCACAATTGCACTCCTCGGGAGGTATTATATCATCATTTACAAAATTGACTGCCCCAAACAGTCAAAATACTAAAAATGGGTGATGCGAAATTTAACTGCAAATCAATAAATCAATCATTGACGGCTCATAGACCCGGCTTTATAATGAAAACACAAATTAATAGAAGGCATTGATGTTTCGACCTACGGGTCGGATTAAAAGGGAACCGGGTGTAAATCCCGGACGGTCCCGCCGCTGTATTGGGGAGGTTGTTCCATATTCCACTGGTAGACACCGGGAAGGAGGACACAACCGATGAACCGGAGTCAGAAGACCTGCATCACTGTAGCACGGTAAACTCTACGAGGCATAGAGGGTGTATGATTCAAAGCATTATACCCGGACCTCTGTCCGGTTTTTTATTACCAGAATTCTATTGATTAAAAACACATTAAAAGGATGGTAAAGAAATGAAAAGAAAATTGATGGTCACCACTGCACTTATTTTTGCTGTTGCAATGGTATTTACAGGTTGTTCGGGACAAGTTGCAGAGGAATAGGGTATTCCGATACCTTCTGCTACTGCAACCCCGGTTGCTACAGCCAACCCAATATCATATGTAACCACTGAATACACAGTAACAGATTCCCAGGGAACAGAAATAACGTTTGAACAAGTTCCCGAAACATTGATTTCACTGGCTCCCAACATTACTGAAATAGTATTTGCTTTAGGTGCTGAAAAAAGATTACTGGCCAGAACCGACTGGTGCAATTATCCCGCAGAAGTATTTGATTATGAATCCGTGGGGAATATCGACCAACCTGATGTCGAAAAAATCATCTCCCTTAACCCGGATGTCGTTTTGCTTTCTGAAATGACTTCAAAGGAACTCGCCCTACAGATAAAAAATGCAGGTATTCCCTACTTTGTTGTAGACAATGAAGAAACATTTGAAGGTGCTTACACTTGCATTGAAATGGTTGGTGCTGTTTTATCCATGGAAGATGAGGCAGCCGCCATTGTATCGGATATGAAGGAAAGAATCGAAGCTGTCATGGATAAGGTTTCAAAAACCGAAAAGAAAAGTGTTTATTATGTTATGGGCTATGGAGAATACGGAGATTTTACTGCCGGTAAAGGAACATTCATAAGCGAAATGATAAACAGCTGTAATGCAGAAAATGTAGCAGATGATACCGAGGGATGGAGTTACAGTGTGGAAAAGCTGGTTGAACACAATCCGGATGTTTTGCTTCTTTCCATGTGGGCACCCGCCGATGGCCTTAAGACTGCCAACGGATACAAGGACATGACTGCAGTGAAAACAGATATGATGTATACTTTGGATGATGATTCACTTCAGCGTCTCGGTCCCAGAATAGCCGAAGCATTTGAAGCAATGGCAGCAGCAATTCATCCCGAAATATTTGAATAAAGAAGAATGAGGATTGCGTTTTGAGAAAAAAGGCAGATATCTGGATATATTTAGTTTTGTTTGCATCACTTATGGCAGCTGTTGTTTTTTCTGCCGGTAAGGGATCTGCTGACATAGGATTCATAAACAGTATGAAGATAATCCTGTCAAGGATTCCATTGATCGGCAAGAATATCGATATCCGGAATCTGCCTGAAACATATTCTACAATAATTTTTTCGTTGCGTTTTCCCAGGATCCTTACCTCAATTCTCTGTGGAATAGGTTTATCAGTATGCGGAGTCCTGTTTCAGGGTATGTTCAGAAATCCAATGGCAGACCCCTATATTCTTGGAATTTCTTCAGGTGCTGTGCTTGGTGCAGCAATAGCATTTGTAGCAGGTACCCAGGCATCCCTATTTAATTTCGGTCTGGTTCCTGTCTTTGCTTTCATTGGAGCTGTAACAGCTACTGCTGTAGTTTATCTGATAGCACAGAAAAAAGGGAACCTTTCTACAAATATACTGATACTATCCGGAATCGCAATTGGGTTTTTATGCTCTTCACTTATATCCCTTATAATAATTGCCTCAAGGGAGCAGGCCCAGAGAATAATATTCTGGACAATGGGAAGCATGACGGGAGCAAGCTGGAATACAGTACTTGTAATGCTTCCATTTATTTTAATAGGTTCACTTGTTTTACTTCTTAATTCGGGTAATCTAAATATCCTTTCCACCGGTGACGAAACAGCAGTTTCCTTGGGGATCAATGCCTCTTCATTGAAAAAAATACTCCTTTTGGTAGCTTCCCTTGTTACGGCGGTAAGTGTTTGTTTTTGCGGAACCATCGGTTTTGTCGGCCTTATTATCCCCCATGCAGTAAGGTTCATAACAGGACCTGACCATAGAAGGCTTATGCCTGTTTCAGCACTTACAGGAGCAATCTTTCTGTTACTCTGTGATACAGCAGCCCGAACATTGTTTGCACCTCAGGAAATACCTATCGGAGTAAACACATCCCTTTTGGGTGTTCATTTATTCATATAACTTCTAATTAGAACCCAAAGGAAGTCTGTGATATGAAAATTATGGAAATCAAGGATTTGCAATACTCTTACGGAAACCTTAAAGTACTCAAAGGTGTAGACATGGATTTCTATAAAGGGACATTCTATGGGATTCTTGGTCCAAACGGCTGTGGGAAAAGCACATTGCTCAAAAATCTGTATGGTTATCTGAAACCTTCTTCCGGAGTAATCAGCCTGTCCGGAAAAGATATCCGCCACATGAATCCAAGGGAAAGAGCAAGAAACATTGCCTATGTACCACAGGACTCATATATCGGATTTGATTTCACAGTGTTTGACATTATTGCCATGGGCCGTAATCCTTATCATTCAGCATTGGATAATCTAAGCTCCGTTGACCTGGATCAGATTGAAAAAGCCATGAAGGAAACCAGTACAACTCATCTTAGGAATAAAAGTGTAAATGAATTATCAGGCGGCGAAAAACAAAGAACACTCATAGCAAGGGCTTTTGCACAGGATTCAGACATAATTCTAATGGATGAACCTGTATCCATGCTTGATATAAATCATCAGGTTGAAATAATGGATTTGGCAAGAAATCTTGCAGATAATATGAACAGGACAATTGTATGCGTCATGCATGACCTGAATCTGGCGGCACAATATACCCAGCATATTTTCCTGATGAAGGACGGAGTGGTTGTAAGGGCAGGTATTCCTGATGAAATTCTTGACGCAGGAATAATAAAGGATGTATATGGAGCCGAAGTATTCGTAGGTAATAATGAAATAACCGGTTCCAGGATCGTTATTCCCTTGTCAAGGCTGCATAATTCTTTCTAACTCGTAATCTATTTCATAAACATATATACCGTCAAAGACCTGTTTTATATCATTGGGGCCTAGATTTTCTGTTCCTGTATCACTGTTGATAATTGTACCTTCGGGTAACCACGATGGAACCATAACACTGTACACGATTACTATTGTATAGATACCCGGGTTTCCTGTAGTAAATGAAACCGTTTCTATCTTAAATCTACCTGAAAACACAGAAGCTCCTGCTATATCGGGACTGTAATTCAGGTGATGGCTAACCATGTTGGGATTGGTTATAGTAATGTCTTCTATATCAATTATTTTTTCTGAGGGAATTTTAATATCCAACCATGAGTTCCCGGCCAAAGTGGGATTATTCACTGTTTCAGGTAGTGTTTCCATGAATTCATCCAGAAAAAGCCATAACCTGAAACCCCAGCCGTTAGTTGATGTCTCCTCAATTGTTATTGTGTGGGTACAATTATACTCAATATTGCTTCCGACTGTGATTGAATTCCCGTTTACTGCAGTCAATGGCTCATGAAATACGCTGACAGACGGAAGAATATCCCTGTTTAATATCAGTGTGTATGTTCTTAGTTCTCCATTTTCGGCTTCTACAACAATATTTGAAGTATTCTGACCCGGTGTCAGTGAAATACTGTTGCTCCATTCATCGGATTGAAGTAAATTACCGTTCAGTTCCATGACTGCGCTGCAATCATCTGTGCAAGCCATGATACTTATGGATTCAACATCAGCCTCCAGGTCTATTTCATAACACTGTACCTCTGTTGAAAACACAGGGTCAAGGGTTCCTGCATTGACTTCAAGGGATGCAAGATAATTATTGTCAGATAATGCGACACCGCCGTCATCATCGGCAATCACCACAGTACAGCTTTTATAATAACCATTGGCAGGGTCATCCAGGGTGTATTGGCCGGACAATGTAATGGTGAATTCTTCATCTGATTCTCCCAGCATATCATCTGTGATTGAAATCGATAATCTGTCCTGGATAAACAATGTCATTGTCTTGGTTCCCTGGGCTGCTGTATAGTCTGACCCTGCAGTAGCTGTCAGATCAGCCGTTGCATAGTTTGCTGTTATCATCCACAAACTTGTCCTTTTACGTTTCAGCAAAATATCTGCAACCTGACAATCCTCTGAAACGGTATAAACCGGGTATGGAAAGTACATGAAATCCCCTGCAGCCAGAACCGAATCAGGTACAATGAATGAAATAATTGAACCTGAACCCGAAGTCAGGGAAAAGAACAATATCATAATAAGACAGATGAGTATCCTGATTGATTGATTCGGTAACTTTCTTTTCAATTTTTGTTCCTTCCTTTCAAAAAGACTATAAGAACCGCAGAAATGCAGACAGCTCCAATGATCCCGGTTGAACCTAAGATTAATTCCTGCTTTCCCAGAACAATGAAATCAGACTTCCAGGCTGCTTCCTCCCGGGATTCTCCATGTGCTTCCGGACTGCCTTTGATAACTTCCTTCATTGTTTTGTTATCCATCATAAAAGTATAGGTAATATGATCTTGAATATCTTCGCAGCTTGATGAAAGTACTTTCACATCTGCTTTGTAAGTGCCCTTTGAAAGAAGCCCGTCTTCAATGGGAATTGCTCCCTGGGATGAGGTTTTCCTATAAAAAATATCGAGTTTAAATTTACCGGATTTCAGTTCTAACCCATCCTCATCCGAAATTACATAATCAATTATCGGAAATCCATAGGAGTTTCCTGCATTTTCTATTGGTATCATCATAAATGGATTACCCGTTGAACCCTCCACAATCAACCCGAAGTTTTCTCCGAGTCTAAACTGAGCCTCAGCCTCCTTACCTATTCTTAAAACAACAGCAATTGTACTTGTGTAGTTGCTGTCTATTCTAAGAGTCACCTCATCACCCCCGAGGGATGTATCCGATGAATATGCATACAACGCAAGGATAGCGGTATAGACTCCGTCCCTGGTTCCTTCCGGAACTTTATAACCTATCTTGAATGACTCTGATTGCCCTGCATCAAGAGTGACTTCATTATTATTTGTATCAAACCATGCAGCTGTTTCTTTCATTGAGTAATTCTCCGGAGTCATTATTTCATTTCCACCGTTCACTGTTGTCATTGAATCATACAAAAGAAGATGATTTGTCTTTTGAACCTCAGATGTATTGCTCAGCTCAAATTCAATTTTTCCGCTTCCACCGGCCTTGGTAAATACTTCAATATAATTATTTTTTCCGTTATGTGTAATAGAAAAAACCTCATTGCTTCCATAAGCCTGTACAGAAATTCCCATGGCAGTCATAAATATATATATCGACATTAAAATTAAAAATATTCTTTTCATTGGACATTACCCCCGGGACTGCCCTGCAACCGGGCAGCCCCTTCATATATGTGTCAACCTTCAGGACTGAATTATGACGCAGGATTACAGGATGCGCTGTAAGTTATGCTCGTTGTATAAGTACCTTCAAACACCTGTACCCTATCCTCGCTGCCTATTGTCAGTTCATCAAAACGTCCTCCGGCTGTTGCCGAGGAATCCACCTTGCAACCCTCGGGAAGCCATTCATCGACTGTAATTGTGTAATTGAGGTCAAAATAGTAGATGCCTGCTCCGTATGCGGGATCAACTGTAACAATATTTATTGTATCAGTTGCAAAAACAGAACAATTGGGTGTTGCAAGCGGCAGTGGATTGCCAAGGAAAAGTACATTATCAGCAGCAACGGTCTCCCCCGAACCACCGGATCCGGGAACAAGGGTATTTGTCGCATCTTCATTGATTCCATCCACACTGTTGTCGATGTTAAACGAAAGCCAGTCTCCTGCAGCAACAAAGACTTCCATATCTTCTGAACCTGCATCAGTCGGGTCATCTATTCCCTGGGAATGGAAGTCAGTTATAGCAATACTGAATTTCCACCCTGAGTTTGTTCCGGTTTCATCAGTGATATATATGTTGTCATTACTCCCGGTGAATATGATGTCGTTTCCTGATGAAATTGTTCCTGAATTTACACCAGGAGTAAATACCGGTTCATTCGGAACGCTTACAGTTACATTTGATGCCCCTTGTATTGAAAAACTTTCTTCAACAGCCAGGACACCGGTCCCGGCAGCAAATACCATCATTATGGTTGCTGCCATACAAATTAATTTTCTGAGATTTTTTCTCATGCAGTTTTTACCTCCAATAATCTTTTGTGAATCAAGCGGCCGCATTGTTCATAAACAAATTAACACATTTACCATATTTTGTCATTAATACCCTGTTTAAATTTACTTCGAATCTTAAACAAAAACGCAACTGAATAGAATTTTCCACGAAAATATTTTTTCAAAAAAAAAGAACCGTTTCATCGGTTCTTTTTAACTAACTGCATGTTTTATAAGGAAGCCATGATTTTTTCAAGCTTTCTTCCGTATTCCAGATAGGAACTGTACATAAGAGCATCACTGTTTGCATTTTCACTGCCCTTGTGTACTATGGCTGCAACATGCGGTTCAATTGATATGACTCCGTCATAGCCATCTTCCCTGATAACCCTTCTCAGGATTTCAGATATATTTCCATCGCCCTCTCCACAATATGTAAATGTATGATCCTTGCCATCTTTTCCAAATGCTGCATCCTTTATATGAATGTAATCGAAGTGACCTCTGATGCCTTTGAAGAATTCCTCAGGATCATCACCATGGGAAACAACATTTCCAGTATCGTAAAGAAGTACAAGATTCGGGCTGTCTACTTCGGCCTTGAGTTCCAGCATGTTATTGGGTGAAAAACCACCCCAGCCTTCACAGTTTTCATGGGCCAGTAAAATTCCGGTATCTTCAGCAATTTTTACAAGTTCCCTGTATCTTCTGATGGCTTCTTTTCGAGTGAAAACCAAATCATCCCTATCAGGAACCCATGTCATGGTTCTGATGTATTTAGTTCCCAGAATATTCATTCTTTCCGCAGCTTTCTTCAGATCATTTACATCTATTGAAAAATCTCCCCTGATACTTCTGCTCCAATTTCCAATGGCTGAACTGAAACCGGTTACGGTCATCTGAGCTTCATCAAGAGCTCTTCTTACTTCATCGAATGATTCATCAGTAAAGTCCGTTGTTGATGCATTTACTCCATTGTGAAGTCTGAGTTCCAACGCGTTCCAGCCGAGTTCCTTGTGCGCTTTAATCTGTGTCCTGATATCCTTGCCTGCTTCATCGCTTATGCCTGTGATTATCATTTTATTCCTCCGTTTTCTGCATGTTTCTGAGTTCAGACAAAGATCCGTCTGACCAAAGTCTTTCAAGATTGTATTTTTCCCTGGATTTATCGCTGAATATATTGGCTACCAGGTAACCATAATCAAGTAAAATCCAGTCTGCTGTTCTGTATCCTTCTTTAGATACCATGGGTACATCAAGCTCTTCCATCAACTCCTGTATATCATCTGCCAGGGATTTTCTGTGTCTGTCACTTGTTCCCGTACAAATAATAAAATAGTCAGTTAGGGTAGTAACCCTGCTGACATCAATTGAAATAATCCCAAGACCCTTCTTGTCATCAAGAAGGTTCATTACTTTTTTACTAAGTTCCAATGAGTCCAATAGAATACCTCTCTTTCTTAAATCAAATACTATTATAAAGGTTTTGCAATGTCAAAGAAACAGTTTATTCAAAAACATGGGCCAAAAATTCCCCAAGTCTGCTGTCTTTTTCAACATTAAAGAATTCTTCAGAGGACCCTTCAAAGGATGCCTTGCCTTCATCAATGAAAACCACATGGTCA
>CAYYXJ010000134.1:0-8410 GCA_964475455.1 uncultured Clostridiaceae bacterium
GGGCAATTTTTCCGGCAACAAAACCCTCTATCCCCTTGACAATGAAGGTGAACGGAGCAAAGATTATTCCACCCGGATATGTTATATCCGCAAGTGAAGCTCCTACTGCACCTGCAAAAGCTGCGCTGTTGCCACCCATAAGAACTGCACACAGTATAATTACACTGTCTCCGAGGTTTATATATCCAGGAGGAATCGGTCCCGGAAATGCTATAAACCTGGTTGCCAGGAATACCAATGCTGTAAACATGGCGGTAAACGTAATGTTCCTTGTTTTGTTATCCATTTTTATCTCCCAATGCAGAAACCATTGCAATAATAGTTTCCGCCTGTTTCACCGAATCAATAAAAGGCATTTTACCGAAATGCTCGGTATATGGCAAGTGTAAAAACCCAGACCTGTAGCCGGTATTGCCTTTTGCTTCTTCATTTTGCATCCTGTAAAACAAATCATTGCATACAAAAGTACCTGCCGAGTACGATATTGCTGCAACTTCTTCTCCACATGCAGCAAGCATATCAAAAACCGGCAGCGATGAAATAAGAGCTGTCTCTCCCTCAGTAATAATAGTTCTATCCTTAAAAATCTGACCCCTGTTGTCAGATGATTCAGAATTATTAATATTTATAGCTACCCTTTCCAATGATAATTTCGTACGTCCTCCTGCCTGACCCATGCAAATAACAAAATCAGGTTTTTCCTTGCAGATTATTTTTAATAATGATTTAAATGCCGTCTCATAGACTACCGGTAAAACTACTTTAGATACCCTGACCTCACCACAGATATCGGGAATCATTGCCATTACAATTTCAGAAGAATTTAATTCATTATCTCCAAAAGGTTCAAATGCGGAAAGTAACAGATTCTTCATTTCAGGAATACCTGTTTCCCGGTTTTTGAAGACTCATAGATAGCAGTTATAAGTTCAACTGGTTTTTTCCCTTCATATTGGTCTACTGAAGTTTTGGTGTTACTTCCAATGGCACCGATGAGGTCCCTTATCTGTTTGATATGTCCGTCAATTTGAAATGCCATGGGATCATTGTGTGATAAACTTCCAACTCTTCCAAAGTCGGGTTTATCAAGACCTTCGACATCCCAAACTGTTATATCGCCGTCAACTATTTCGATGCTTCCCTTGTCTCCGTTTATTTGAAGTTTACGTGGGTAACCCGGAGTGACTGAAGTGGTTCCCTGAATAATACCAAGGGCACCATTTTCAAATTCGACAACTGCTGATGCTGTGTCCTCAACCTCTATTTCCCTTGCAAGGGTTCTGGCATATCCGAATACGGATTTAACCTTGCCCATTATGAAAAGAAGTATATCGACACCATGGATTCCCTGGTTCATAAGGGCACCGCCGCCATCCATTTTCCATGTGCCTTTCCAATTGCTGGAAGAGTAATATTCATGGCTTCTGTAGAACTTCATATATATGTCTGCACATACGATCTTTCCGAGTCTTCCTTCTTCAACTATTTTTTTTACGTGAATAAATGCATCCTTGAATCGGTTCTGGCTTATTACTTCCATCTTTACATTGTTCCTGATGCAGGCTTCTATGATTTCATCGCAATCTTTTGTTGTCAAAGCCATGGGTTTTTCAACTATAATGTGTTTTTTGGCATCAGCACACATAATACAGAATTTTTTATGAAGTCCGCTGGGGGTACAGATACTTACAACATCCACATTTTCATCATTCAGCATCTTCTGCACATCATCATAGGGAGTAATTCCGTATTTGCCGGAAAACTCATCAAGACTCTTTTCATTCACATCAGTACAAGCTAATAAAACAGCATCCTCTATGGAGTTTACGGCTCCTGCATGCATATGGGATATTGCACCGCATCCAATGAGTCCAAAACCCTGCTTCTTCACTCCTGCCTCCTTTAATCCAACGGTACTATTTTCAAAGCATTCTTGTAATATATCTTATCCCTTACATCATTGGTAAGTTCCAGGGAATCGATGAATTTCCTATGTCTGTCATCAAAATAGTCTCTTGCGTAAACCAATCTGTCCTGATACTTATTAATGAACTTTAAAGCATGACCTGGATCCCTCGAAAGTGCATTGCAACCGGAACCGGCTGACAAGTCACCATATATATTATTATATTTATCAAACATTTCAATCAATCTTCCCCCGGGAAGAACGGGTCCTTCAGGATAAGGTGTCTTGTCAAACTTGTCATCTCCGGATATATGTGCCCAGAATCCCGGAGCATGCCCCATGAAAGTGGTTTCAGGGCAAGCAGCCACTGCTCTTTCAAAGGCATCAATACCTCCTCCATACCAGAAATTGGACCATGGATGGTTTTCAACATTATCAAATTCATAGTCAAGATGCACTGTCACAGGAAGACCAAGTTCCCCACATGCCCTAAAAAATCTGATTGCATCCGGGTTGTCGTACATCATACGCAATTTGAGTTCTCCGCAAACCTTTACACCATAAATTTTAACAGCAGCCTTCAGCTTTGCTATGGCATCAGGTTCCCTTGGATCAGGACAATACCCCAGAACAAATTTTTCCGGATACTTTTCCTTATAATGCAGCGCTCTTTCGAAAGGAACAGGACCGTTATATAGCATTGTCGGTAAAACTCCGTTATATGATCCGGCATACTCGGATGCAGGTGCTATCCAGGTCAGAAGCCAGGTTACATCAATATCATTCATTTTCATGGTTTCAAGAAATCCATCCAAATCATGTCCATGCCAGTCAGGATGGTTGTGTGCATCAATTATCATAACTACCTCCGTATATTTATATTATATCATCTGATTTATGATATTATTTGCATCTCTCACTTGTAAATTTGCAATTATGTTTTATTTTTTCTCACCTGAAGTGGTGTGCAGCCTGTTTCTGCCCTGAAGCTTCTGTTGAAGTGATTCACATTATTAAAACCTGTCATAAAGCATACATCTATAACCTTAAGCTCCGGCCGGGTTCGAAGAAGCTCGACAGCCTTTGATATTCTGACACCATTCAGATATTCTGTAAATGTCTTGTGAGTCATCTGCTTGAATAAATATCCGAAGTAAGATTTTGACAAAAGTGAAACCCTTACAATTTCATCCAGGGTAATTCCCCTGTAATAATTTTCATTGATAAAATCAAGAACCCTTATCAATGATTCCCTGTGTCTTAGGAATATGCTGTTATCCTCTGAGTCCAATCCACCGAACTCGTATCTTCTGGATACGGTCACCAGTAACTGTAAAGTCAATGCTTTTATTGCAAGTTCAAAATCTTTTTCCCTTTGCTCGTATTCAAGAAGTATAGAATTGAATATATCTTCAACCTTCCTTTGTACCACTCCGTCAAGGTTTAGCCTGGGCCGTACTTTGTTTTCGGATACTAAAAATGGTTCCAGATATGCAAAGTCCGAAAAGCTGACATCATTGTTTGATGCTGAAAATTTTTCATTTATAAATTCCGGTTCAAACTCAAATTCGTATATTTCCGCTTCCCCGTCAGGAAGAAAATAATGAGGAACAAAAGGCGGCATGACAAAGATATCACCTTTATAAACGGTAAATCTATTGTTGTTCAGAACATGTCCTGCACTGCCCTTTGAAACATAGATAATCTGTATGAATTCATGCCTGTGGATTTCTGTATTGAGCTCCCTGACTTTTCCGATGAAAAACGGGAGCCCATTGTTATTGTCAGCCATTCTGACAATTCTAATGCCTTCATATTCAGGTTTGTTCAATGCATTATAATTCAATAAAAACACTCTTTTCTCAAATGATTATCCTAAATTACCAGTATTATGTCAATTCAAACTCCGAATATTGTTATATACATATTTTTATTTAAAAATTTCCTTTCTCTGATGTATACTTGATTTGTATCCTTATTACCGAAAGGTTTCTGAATTATGAGAAGCAAAGATTTTTCAATAGACGGTTCCCTCGTGATAATAACCGGTGGGAATACCGGAATTGGTAAAGAGGCAGCGAGAAAACTTTCATCATCAGGTGCAAAGGTTATCATTGCATGTCGTAATATGGTAAGAGCTGAAGAAGCGGCACGGGAAATTACTATGTTGTCACAGAATCCTGTTGGATATATGCTTCTTGACCTGTCAGACCTTTCATCCATCAGGACTTTTTCTGATAAATTCCTTGAAGTATATGGCACCCCGGATGTATTGATTAACAATGCTGCCGTATATATGCGTAAATATCGTGAAACAGGATTTGGAATGGAATCAACCATGGCAGTAAACTATCTGGCCCCTTTTTATCTTTCAAATATATTTCTACCCCATATGGCTGCACTTGATGGTGAAACCAGAGTAATCAATGTGACTTCGGATTCTTACCATATCGGGGATTTTGACCCCCGGCTTGAGGGCAGAAAGCATAACAAGGGTTTTTCTGCATATTCACAATCCAAGAGAGCTCTTATGTATTTTACATTTGAGCTGGCCGATAGAATAAAAAAGACAGCTGTAACAGTAAATTGTGTAAATCCCGGTCATGCTGCAACCAACATCTGGCCAAGCGATGCCCTTCATTGGAAAGCGGTACGTGGGATAATAAAAATTGTTGCTGATCCCCCATCTTATGCTGCTGAAAATGTGGTATTTGCAGCAAAAGGAGATGAACTAAAAGGTATTTCAGGAAAATATATCAGTAATCTCGTTATTACAGAAGCCAGGAAAGATATATTCAAAAAGGATATCTCCCTTCGTTTATGGGAAGATACCCTTGATTATCTTCAAAAACTAATTTAACTATTTGTAGTCAATTACTGCAATGGTTATGTCGTCCTTGACATAATATTTATCTTCCATATCAGAATTTTTAAATAGTTCATCTATTATTTCCTTTGCCTGCTTATTCTTATCAGAAAGCACACTATACATATAATCCCCGCCTACAAAACTCCTGTTGCTGCTTCTCATTTCAGATATGCCGTCTGAGAAGAAAATAAGTCTGTCTCCCATTTTGTACCTGACTGTGATTTCATTGTATTCAGGGTCAGTCACCCAGTTGCTGATGGGAATGCCTCCTATCTCAACAATTTCTACGCTGTTCCCGTATACCACTGCCGGTGGGTTTGTAAAACCCGCATTTGCAAATGTGACACTTTTCTTCTTTGTATTTATTACAGCTGCCAGCATTGTTATATACGATTCCGGTAAAACATTGAACTTTGAGAACTCTTCAAACGCTGATTTCAACAATTGACCGGGTCTTGTTTGCGCTCTGTCAATCATTGAATAAAGAAACATTGTAAACATAGATGATGTTATTCCGTGACCGGCTACATCAGCTATAATAAACCCTATATTGTTTTTATCAATCCTGTAAAAATCAAGAAAATCACCGCCCAGTGTTTCACAGGGTTTGTACTCATAAGAAATTTCCAGTGGTCCAATCCTTCTTTCCCTGGGCAGAAGACCATTTTGCAATGCCCTGGCCACAAGAAGATCCCTTTTCATTTTTTCATATTGGTTGTAGACCCGATCTTTTAGCTCTACTACATCAGAAACATCATTGAACACTCCGATATAGTACTTTTCTTCACCGAAATCCATAGGTTTTATTTCAACGCTAAGCTGCTTTTTTACAATTTTATCATCAATTTTAAAGGACTTTTCAATTATGTTTCTCTGAGTGGGTTTTCCACTGTCCATTGCTGCCTGCATCTGTCTGCGCAATATACATTTTACACAGTTTTCAGTTTTACCGCATTCTTCGTCATCATTTAAGAATGCACATCCAAAGGAATTACCCGGAAGTCTGCCAATTATTTCATTTTCGCTCCTATTGAACAGGTTTGAGAATGAATCATTGTAGCTTTGGATTCTCATTTCCTCATCCACAACAAAAATGGGACTTACTGCTACTTCCATAAGTCTGGACATAAATTGTTTTGAATCCTTTAGCTGTTCTATGTTCATATTGTCCTCTAATAGTTGGGTCTGTAGACTTTTCTATCCAGTGACCAGATTTTTTCTGTCATCTCACCCGGCATTACTGTTTTATAAGCACTGTCATAATCAAATACCCTTGCATCAATCAAATCTATGTAATGCAGCAACTCTGCTTCCAAAAACATAGGTGGTTTCGGACTTCCATACTCAGGAATTTCATGGTGGCTGAGAATCATATGTTTAACAAGAAGGCATGTGTTTTCATCCAGGTTCAGAGCTCTTTGCTTCTCGTCCACCTTCATTAGTCCCATTTCAATATGCCCCAAAAGCTGTCCCTTGATTGAGTAGTCAGCAATCCCAAGCTCCGTTGAATCCAGCTCTTCAAGTTTAAGGACATCGTGCAGGAGAACACCTGTGTACAATAGATCTGTATCTACCGACTCGTAAACCTCTGAAATTTTTTCTGCTGCCGCAAGCATTGTGGTTATATGGTAAAGATAACCGCTCCTGACGGCATGATGCAGTGATTTTGCGGCGGGATAATAAATTAGCTTTTCTTTATATTCATCATAGATTGATTCAACCAGCCTTGCTAAATCATTGTTTTTTATCTTATCCATGTAAGATCTGATTGTTTCCATCATATCTTCCGGGTCTATCGGTGCTGATGGAACAAATTCTGATATCCTGGCTTGTATTTCAGGTGGTGCCGGACGAATCCCATTGATGTTGAGCTGCATCTTCCCCTGCCACATTTGCACTTTCACATTTACGAGATAAAGGTTATTGATCTTGAGTCTGGCCATATCCTCATTGGTAGCATCCCATTTTTTTGCACCGGCTTCTCCTGTATTGTCCATGAAAATCATGTCTATATAGTATTTACCGGCATTGGTCTTTTTCATGACAGCTTCCTTCAAAATATATGTTCCGTCACAAATCAATCCATCTTTAAGGTCTGCTATCCTAACTCCGTCCATTGTCATTTACTTTCCTCCATTCAATCTGTAAAAAAAGAATACAGCATTTCCCGGACCTTTACAATCTCATCAGCCGTTTCCGTCCTGCTGTTTCTTTGGGTTTTTATTTCAGTTTTATACAATTCCCTGCACGGTTCTCCTCCGATTATGTGAATATTATCAGCTGTCATAAGTGCTTCGGCAGGTTCGTGGGTGACAAACAAAACGGTTCGCCTGTCTTCTTTCCAGAGCTTTATAAATTCTTCAGTAAGCTCTCTTTTCAACTTAATGTCGAGGCCCTTGAAAGGTTCATCCATCAAAAGTATCCTGCCCGGGTATGCAAAAGCTCTGGCAATTGATAATCTTTGCATCATTCCGCCGCTCAGTTGCTCCGGCAGATAGTTCCTGTACTTAGACAGGCCTGTTATATCAAGATATCTTTCGACCCTTTTTGCTGCAATATCTTTACTGACATTTCCCATCACATACCACATATTTTCCTCAACTGAATACCAGTCGAGTAACCTGGGTTCCTGAAAAATATATGAGAATGTAGCTCCTTCTGCTCCTTTTATCTCACCTTGTTCATAGTTTTCAAGTCCTGAAATAATGTTCAGCAGGGTTGTTTTTCCACAACCTGAAGCCCCCAGGATACAATTTATGACGTTGTCCTCAAAACTAATGTCAAGATTGTCAAAAATTATATGGTTGTCATATTTCTTTTTTAGTTTCTTAATTGTCAGGGGCATTTTCCAGCCTCCTTGTATTTCTATCCCTGAAACCCAATTTGAGGAGTTGTTCCAGAATATAGCTCAAAACCAGTATTATGAAAGTCCAGGCAAACACTTCAACAGGTTCCAGATATATCTTTGCCTCATATAATTTAGAACCGATACCATAATCAGGGCTTGCCAAGACTTCTGCAGCTACTGTTACCTTGAATCCCAGACCCAAACAAACATTTGCAGCAGAATTGATATATGGCTTCATGGACTTGATATAAATCCCGGAGAGGATTTTTTTCCCGGGAACCTTGTACAAAACCGCCATTTTGATCAGCTTTTTGTCAGTATTCAAAATGCCTTCCCTTGCATTTTGATAAATTATGGGGAAACACATTAGGAAGCAAATTACAATCGGCACAATTGAAAAACTGAACCATATCATCGCCAGAATAATAAATGACATTACCGGTGTTGACTTTATAACAGTGACCAGCGGTTCCATGAAATCAGAGAATCCCTTTGAAATTCCTGCGCAGATTCCTGTTAAAAGTCCAAGGAAACCGGCAATGACCAACCCTGAAAAAATCCTAAGTAAAGAAGAACCAACGGTGAGTAAAAAGCCATCTCCAGCTATTACCCTTGTGAACAGAACTTCCATTGTGTCAATTGGGCCGGGAAACTTCAGCTGATTATCAACCAAGGTTGAAGCAACAAGCCATATCAAAAGCCATATCAGCACTGCAGCGCCCTTTTTCCAGTAATTTTTCATATAACTATTTTATCACATAACTCCCTGTCCCCCATAAACGAAATA
>CAYYXJ010000135.1:0-8370 GCA_964475455.1 uncultured Clostridiaceae bacterium
GGATGAATCTTTCCCCATTCCATTATATCAAACTTCCACAAATGCTTTATTTCCTCTTTATCTTTTTGAAAATATCTAAGAAGAATATCTTGTTTGTTTTCTTCTTTGTTAACAGTATTTTCTTCAGATATAATGATTGTGTCCTTCTGGGAAAATGCTTCAAACCCACTTATGAGCAGTAACACACATAAAATTTTTTTTATTTTTTTCATTATTTAGCTATTTTTAAATAGTGTTAATATTTTCTTTTCCATCTCTAATTCTTTGTTTTTCAATCCCCGTTTTTTAATTTCTCGTTTTAAAACTGCTCCAGGGTGTATCCCTTTTATTTTATGTATTTCAGGTAACATTAACTTTTTTTTACAAAGATACACAAATTTAAAAGTAAACAAAACTCTTTGTTTGACTGAAATGGATGGTATTTATGCTGAACAAACCATGTTATCGTTGGAAATACTCGAAGAGCTGGGAATTGTATCTGTGGACAGAAAGGCTCTTTTCTCTTATTATAATATAAACATAAACACAAAAAGGAAAAACAGGCTTGAAAATTCCATAATATATAAAAGCCTGATGGAATAATTTATGTCCGACAAAGTTTATAATGAACTTATTGAAAAAATAAAAAGTTATAATCCAAATGCCAATTTCGGTATTATTGAAAAGGCATATGAAGTTGCAAAAAAATATCATGAAGGTCAGATGAGGTTGTCGGGCGAACCTTTTTTATGTCATCCAATTGAAGTTGCGAAGATATTGGCAGATCTGGAATTAAACTCTAAAACCATTGCAGCCGGGATAATGCATGATGTCATTGAAGATACAGATGCAACCTATTCAGACATAAAACAAATCTTTGGTGAAGAAATAGCCGACATGGTAGAAGGTGTCAGCAAACTTTCCAAGCTGAACCTGGATACACGAAAAGAACAGCAGGTTGAAAGCCTCAGAAAAATGCTCATGGCCATGTCAAAGGATATTCGTGTAATCATTATTAAATTATCGGACAGACTTCACAATATGAGGACTCTTTCCCATGTATCTCCTGAAAAACAAATAGAAAAAGCCACAGAGACCATCGAAATATATGCTCCAATATCCCATAGACTTGGTATGTCAGCTTTTAAATGGGAACTGGAAGATTTATCATTCAGATACCTTTATCCGGAAGATTATCGGAATCTTGTCAATCAGATTTCAGAAAAGAGAGCTCAACGTGAAAAATACATTGATGGAATCATCAGGGATTTAACTGAAAATCTTAAGAATAAGAATATCTCCGGCAAAATTGATGGAAGAGCCAAACATCTTTACAGTATTTATAATAAAATGAAACGGCAGGGAACTACCCTTGACCAAATTTATGATCTTTTTGCTGTTAGAATAATTGTCGATACAATAAAGGATTGTTATGCTGTTCTGGGTATGGTCCACGAAATGTTCAAACCGGTCCCGGGTAGATTCAAGGATTACATAGCAATGCCCAAACAAAACATGTATCAATCTCTTCATACTACATTGATAGGCAGTATGGGAAAGCCTTTTGAAGCACAGATCAGAACATATGATATGCATCGGGTTGCGGAGTATGGTATTGCTGCGCATTGGAAATATAAACAGGGCATAAAAAATACTGCAGACGACATGGAAAGTAAGTTGGCCTGGATAAGACAAATGGTTGAATGGCAGAAAGATACAAATGACAGTGACGAGTTTTATGATAATCTGAAAATAGACCTTTTTGATGATGAAGTGTTTGTATTTACTCCTAAGGGCGATGTTGTAAATCTTCCTGCCGGTTCTACTCCAATTGATTTTGCCTATGCAATCCATTCGGCTGTAGGCAATAAAATGACAGGAGCAAAAATCAATGGGAAAATGGTACCTATAAGTTACCAACTGGAAAATGGTGACATTGTAGATGTAATAACCATGGCCGGAACAAGAGGTCCAAGCAGGGATTGGTTGAAGCTTGTAAAAAGCTCACAGGCCAAAAATAAAATTCGCCAGTATTTCAAAAAAGAACACAAGGATGAAAATCTTGAAAAAGGAAAAGAATTAATTGAGGGTGAGCTTAAGAGACAGGGAATAGCATATTCAGACCTTTTCAAACCTGAATACTATAACCCGATGCTTGAAAGATATAATTTTAAATCATTGGATGATGCACTGGGGGCTGTCGGTTATTCGGGTATAACAGCAAATAAAATTATTTCCAAGCTAAAAGAAACTTATAGAAAAGCAAATGGTGAAGATCCGGGTAAAAAAGCAAAGTCTACAGAAAAATCTAAGTCCGGACATGTAAATACAGGCAGCGAAAAAGGTATAATTGTTAAAGGTATAAATAACTGTCTGGTTACTATGGCAAGATGCTGTAATCCTGTACCGGGAGATGATATCAGCGGGTTTGTAACAAGGGGCCGCGGAGTAACAGTACATAGAAGTGATTGCGTTAATGTAATTAATGATCCAAGTTTCATAGAAAGGGGAATAGAAGTCATGTGGTCGGGAGATACTTCCGAGGAATATCTTACAGAAATTATTATTAATGCCCATGACAGGAATAATCTTCTCAGTGAAATAACAAATCTACTCAATGATTCTAAGGTTAGACTGAGTTCCGTGGAAGCCAAGGCTAATTCCAATGGTATGGCTTATATTAAACTTCAAATAGGCATTAACGACAAAGATCAGTTGTCAGGAATAATAAAGAAACTCAAAAGAATCTCCGGAATAACCGAAATCAACAGAACAAACAAGAATATAGGGAAAAGTAAAAAATGAGAGCAGTGATTCAACGTGTTGTAAATAGCAGGGTTTTAGTTGAAAATTCGATTGTCAGCAGCATTGGCAACGGATTGAATATCCTGCTTGGAGTAAATGAAGATGATTCTTTGGAAGATGCTGAATATATTGCTGATAAAATAGTCAAGATGAGAATTTTCAATGACGAATCCGGTAAATTAAACTTGTCATTACATGATATAAAAGCAGAATTATTGGTTGTCAGCCAGTTCACACTCTATGCAAATTGTAGAAAAGGCAACCGCCCGAGTTTCACTTATAGTGCCGGTGCAGAGAAAGCCAGACAGCTTTATGAATACTTCATTGAATATCTTAGGATTAAGCATTCTGCTGTTGTTAAAACAGGAGTATTTGGAGCAGATATGAGAGTTGAAATCATAAATGATGGCCCGGTAACAATAGTTTTAGATTCAGAGATAAGAAAGGATCCCCGATGAGCAATGTTAAAGTAAGAAAATTTATCAGTAAAATGCTTGGAGCCAATACATATGTCGTGTACTCTGAAAAAGCTTTTTTTATAATAGATCCATGTGTAAAACCTGAATTAATTGATGAATTTTTAAAGCCCTTGAAATTAAAGCCAACTTTTATTTTAATTACCCATTCACATATCGATCATATACTTTTTATCAATGAAACAAGAGACTTTTACAATATGCCCGTTCTTGTTCATGAGGATGATTTTTCTGAATTGACCGACAATGCTAAAAACGGCTCTGCATTGTTCGGATACAATAAATATTTCAGGGATGCTGATAGAAAAATAGGGGATAATGAAACTATAACCGCCGGCGATATGACAATTAAGACAATTGCAACACCCGGCCATACTCCGGGGAGTGTTTCATACTATATTGATAATATGGTTTTTACAGGAGATACTTTATTCTATCTATCTATTGGAAGAACGGATCTTGGTAGAGGCGACCAAGAGGAAATTATGGACTCCATTAACAATAAGCTGTTCAATCTACCCGGTAAAACACTGGTTTATCCAGGTCATGGAATATTTACATCAATAGAATATGAAAAAAATGAAAATCCTTTTGTAATTGGTTGATTTTTGTTGTTTGAAATGGTGTTTTACTATATAATTTCAATGTACTGAAGATAAAATTTTGGGAGATACAGATGAAAAAACTCTTATACCTTTTTATTATTATGATAGTTCTCTTTTTTGCGGGTTTGAATCATGCCTTTGCAGACACCTACGAATCAAATATAAATTCGGATAATATAATTATTAAAAAGACTTTGGATAACGGTGTTTTGGAGATTAAAAGCATCTCTGTTTTTAAATTTAATGATTCTGAATATTTTAAAATAAGAGAGATGACGGATGCATGCGGAGCATCTGTGGAGTGGGTAGCTGAAACTAAAAGTATAAAAGTAAACTGCAATGACTCTATTATGTTATTCAAATATAATTCCAATGATATTTATGTTAATGGAATATCTTATAATTTTGGAAAACCGGTTTTGATAACTGAGGGAGTTTCATATGCCCCTGTCGAAATTTACAAAGCTTTCACCGGTGAACTTAGGTCCAATGAAGTTATAAATGTAATTTCAGAAAACAAGGTTGAAAATGAAAATAATTCAATGATAACTGTGGAAAAGGGCATTGAGTCAGACAGAATTACTTTTTGGGTTAATCCTGAAAAAATCAAGTCAAATTTTAAGCTTAATAACCCTTCCAGAATAGTAATTGATATAAACAACATTGATTTTTCGGGTGAACTTCCTGAAGGATCTACATTTAAGCAAATAAGATATAGTAATTATTCGGGTGTAACCCGGTTTGTATTCGATTTAAGTGATGATTATAAATACCAGCTTAACGCAAATGGCAACAGTTTTATTGTAGACATTTCTACAAACGGTCAATTTATAAGTGATACATCAAAGATTGAGGTCAAAAATAATAATGTAATTATAAACACCGGAAACTATTCCGGTTATACTGTAAGCAGAACATCCGATCCTTTTGCAATCAATATATTTTTACCTGATATTTTAACCGGTACAATATCTGAAATATTGCCAGATGACAGTCTGATTGAAAAGGTTATTGCTGCACCGTTCGAAAATGGTACAAAAATTTCCGTTGTAACATTTGAACAATGTGCATTTGAACTTGAAAAACTTGCTGAAAGCTTCATTATAGGAATATATGACCCTGTAGTAAAAAACCTTGAATATCATAATGAATCAGAAATTCCATATATTGATTTGACAGGTTCAATGATAAACAGTAGTTCCAAACCCATAATTGAGTATAAAACCAATGGTACTTATCTGACCTTCAATGCTACTGATAATGCACTGACTGACGGGCAGATTTATATAAATGACGGGTTTATAAAAAGTGTTTTTGTAAACAGAAATAACAGCATTGCTACAATAAGGATTGACAGCCTTGTTAAAATTTATCCCGTTTTTCAGGAAAGCGAGGGAAAGACTGTTCTATATCTTCATGAAACAGATTATTCTGGAAAACTTGTCGTCATATCAGCGGGTCACGGAGGCAGGGATCCCGGGGCGGTGGCAGGTGATATCCATGAAGCCGACATAAACCTATCCATAGCTTTGAAACTAAATGAAATGCTTGAAAGACTTGGGGTTGATACCCTTATGATAAGAGAAGATGATACATTTTACAGCCTTGATGAACGAGTTGATATCGCCAACAGTAATAAGGCGGACCTTTTTATCTCAATTCATTCCAATGCCCTTGATGATCCTGATTTTGACGGGATAATGACTTTGGTTCATTCAGGCTCATTGAATTACAACAAAATAAACGGAAGGACAGCCGGTGATATCATCCACAAGTACCTGATTGAAGCCACCGGAGCAACCGACAGGGAAGTGCGTTACAGAGACAATATAGTTGTTCTGAAAGATACTGCAATGCCGGCAGTTGAGATTGAAGCAGGTTTTTTGACAAATCAAGCTGAATTAAGTAAATTAATAGATGATACCTATCAGACTCTCATTGCCCGGGCAGCTACAGAAGGAATTTTAGAGGTATTGAAATATATTGATTGACACGGATGGTGAAATTTGAGGAAAAAGCGCAATATAGCAAAAGCTTCAGTGATTTTGCTGCTTCTTATAGCAATAATAATAGCAACCGTATTGGGAATAACAACTTTAATAAAAGCATTGACTTCCAACAGCAGGAATACCGAAACCCAAGACCCGGAATCTACAAATCTACCGTCCGGGACTGCCGATACTGATAATTCGTCTCTTCAACCTGCAAAACCAGCAGAAGATAGGACAGTGTTGATTGTTTTCAATAACGATTCTGTTAGAATTTCAAATCCGGGGGATGATGTTAATTATTCCTATAATACAGGAAGTCACACTTTGGTGATTGATATCAAGAACAGAACTACTGATTCATATGGAAATTTTCCAATTGAAGAAAGCAAATATTTCACCGATTTTTTAATCAGTGAAGAAAGTGAATCAACCAGGTTAGTATTTAAATCTGACATTGAATTTAATATTGAAGAAACCTTTGATGGAAATATCCTGGAACTTTCTTTTATTTCTCTTAAGAATTCTCAAATTTTGCAATACAGAAATGATTTGGACAGGCATTATATGGTCATTGATTCGGCCGTACTTAGTGCAAAGTCAGATTCAGAATTAAAGAATTACGAAGAAAACTATGACTCTATAAATCTTGTTAAGAAAATCATCATCCCTAAACACTATATGCCCTCTCTTCAGGACGAAAAAGTAATTTTAAACGATGGTTATTTAAAATCATATGAAATTTCAAATACTGACACTTCTGTTGAATTGATATTCTTTCTTGAAGAAGAGCTTTCCCTTTATCCCAATACAAGGGACTATAATTCCACCCTTACATTTATAAAATATAGACCGGATGAAAATCTTATTGTTCTGGATCCGGGACATGGAGGCATTGACGGAGGGGCAGTTTCAGCCGGGGAGGAAATACTCGAAAAAGATATTGTACTGATAATATCTTCATATCTGGCTGAAAATCTAAGGGAAAAAGGATACAATGTTTATAATCTTAGAGAAGAAGATGTGTTTCTTGGGTTAAAGGAAAGAACTGACATAGCTAACTTGCTTGGTGCTGATTCAATTATAAGCATTCACATTAATTCTTTTACAGACACTTCAGTTAACGGAACTCTGACCATGTACAAGACTTCCCTGGATTTAGCAAAAAGCATTCAAAATAATCTTGTAGCCGAGATAGGAAGCACAAACATGGGGATCGTCGAGATGCTTGACCGAGCAATATTAAATGGTGCAGAAATGGAATCTGTAATAGTTGAAATGGGTTTTCTCACAAATCCACTTGAGGCAGATAAATTGAAGTCTGATGATTATCAGGTTAAAGTTGCAAATGGCATTGCAAAAGGAATAGCAGAATTTTATGAAAGCAGGGAAATGAGCGATGGGAATTAGAAAGATAAAGGTAACCAGGAATTTCATTAAATATCCGGAGGGTTCAGTCCTGATTGAATTCGGAGATACGAAGGTTTTATGCAATGCTTCAATCGAATCATATATTCCTCCTTTTAGAAAGGATACCGGTCTGGGGTGGGTTACAGCTGAGTACAATATGCTGCCCCGGTCTACATCCGAAAGAAACAGGCGAGATATCGATAAATTGAAAAAAAACAGCAGGGCTGTTGAGATACAAAGATTAATAGGCCGTTCATTGAGATCCGGTGTTGACTTCAGCCTTATGGGAGAAAGAACCATTACAATTGATTGTGATGTTCTTCAGGCAGACGGTGGTACAAGGACAGCTGCAATAACCGGTGGATTTATTGCACTATATGATGCTTGTGTAAAACTAATGAAGGATGGAACAATTTCGCATTTTCCGATTGTTAATTTCATAGCAGCGATAAGTGTAGGTATCGTTGAAGGTAAAATAGTCACTGACCTTTGTTATGAACAGGATTCAAATGCTGATGTGGACATGAATGTTGTAATGAATGATGATGGAAATTTCATTGAAGTCCAGGGAACAGGTGAAAAAGGTGTTTTCGGTAGGAAGAAACTAGATGAACTGATTGACTCTGCTTCTGCTGCTATAGAACAGTTGATTTTAATTCAACGCAATTCACTGGGAAAAGATATTGATTATTATGAAAAAGCTTCTGATTGCAAGTAACAATCAAAATAAAATCAAGGAAATCAAGCAGATTTTAGATGATGAGACAATTTGCGTTGTATCCCTTGCTGAAGAAGGGATACAAATTGATCCTGATGAAAATGGTCTGACCTTTACCGAAAATGCTTTAATTAAGGCCCGGGAGGTCTTTAAGGTTACAGGAAAACCTGGTTTAGCAGATGATTCAGGTATTATTGTAGAAGCACTGGATAATCTGCCGGGGGTTTATTCAAAAAGATTTGCAGGAGAAAATGCTTCTGATGAAGAAAATAACATGAAGGTTGTCAATGAACTCAAATCAAGGAATTTAAAGGACTCAAAGGCAAGATTCATTTGTTCACTTGCTTATATAAATGAAAATGGAACAGAGTTTACATTTTCCGGAGAAT
>CAYYXJ010000136.1:0-7872 GCA_964475455.1 uncultured Clostridiaceae bacterium
AATTGTAAGAGTCAGAGAGGATATTAATGCAGGAAAAATTTTTTATGCGCAGGGTGATTATCTTAAAGCAGAAAATGTTTTAATAAGAGCAGATACAACATGGAAAACAACAAATCAGGAAGCTAATCAGGAAGTTGAATATTGGCTGCGATTTGTAAGGACAGCTTTGTCTTTAAAGACAGGCAGGGATATAGAAGAAACCGATCCTTTGTTTACTGAAATGACACAGTTCCTTAATCTTGCAAGGGAGGATTATCTTAAAGCCCTGGGGTTGGACATTCCGACAGATTTGAATTCACTTTATGAAGTATCCCTTGGGTTATCCCGGGGCGACCCGGATGGTAATAACCTGAATGACACAAATGGGATGACTTATTTCAATGCAATCAATTTCAGGGATATATTCAGTGCCTCGGGAGCTCCTATAAGCACAGGCAGTGATGGTTTTCAAAGAACCAGCATTGTCTATAACCCGGATTATGACTCGTTTGAAGACAGCATGCTGCTTGAGGAAATGGGAGATGCCCTTGATTATATCGTCAGGCTCAGACAGGATGGAATCCTCAGAAAAGAAGGATGGAGATTCAATTTTAACAATGATATAGACAATAATCCGGCTACCGCAAATCTTTATGATATAGTATCAAACCAGGTTTTTGCTGATGACAGGCTCACCGTTATAAATGGTATAACAGGTGCAAGGGTTGAGAATCTTACACCCCTGGCTTATGATTTTTCGGCAGGTATGTATGTCATTGGAGCATATACCTCTAATCCGACAGCAACAATGCATACTTTTTTAAATCTATTTCTAGGTGACCTTGAGGGCTTTCTCTTCGCAAGTCGTGGGGCTCCGGGAACTTTATATGAACTAAATGGCAATGAAGTTATAGTAAAGAACTACAGGTTTTTTTCTCCCGGCAGTGATTCTATTTTAATGAACAGTCCATTCTTTTCATATGAAACCATGAATCTGATAGATAATACAGAATTGGCTGACGGCACAATAGTAGGCAAATTACTAGAAGCACTTGAAACCAGGGATAATTACATAACTGAATCCAAACAACTGGGATATATGTATGATCTTTCCATGGATATGGCATATCCGGAAATGTTCAGGGTCAAGGAAGGGGAATTGCTCAACAGCAGTTCAGCGGCTCTGTTTGACACAACTTTCAATAAAATTATTACGGGTACCATATCGGTAAAAGATGGTATCACCGGGTACATCAGGGGTATGAATCAATTGGGAATGCAGGATGTACTGGACGATTTAAACAAAAGAATAGGCAAAGAGACGGTAAATTCTTATTAGGAGGCTTTTATGAGTAGATCAAAGGTTATAAACGGCAGGATAATAACACCATTCAGGATTCTGGAAAATGCTGAGGTTGTTTATGAGAATGGTATGATAACAAGGGTTTCCAAGCGCACGGATGATGCAGGATATGAAATACTGGATGCCTGTGGAAATTATGTTGCGCCAGGTTTTATAGATATACATTCACACGGCGGTGGTGGCCTTGACTTCATGGACGGGGGACAGGAGGTCTTTGATAAAATATCAAAGACCCATGCTATGTTTGGAACAACCATGATGTTTCCAACACTTACGTCGAGTAAATTTGATGTTTTGAAATCAGCTATAAGAAATTTTGAGAAAATTCCGCAAAGCGGTACCGGAGGTGCCAGAATGCCCGGTTTGCACCTGGAGGGACCGTATTTCTCCATGGAGCAAAGGGGGGCACAGGACCCAAGATATGTCAGGGCACCGAAAAGTGAAGAGTACCTTGAGATTCTGCAAATGACAAAAAGGATTGCAAGATGGAGCCTTGCTCCGGAACTGCCCGGTGCATATGAGTTTGCATCCCATCTGAAGGAAAGGGGTATAATTCCAGCGATTGGCCATTCAAATGCAACTTATGAGCAGGGTATTGAGGCCTATGAAAATGGTTTTGAACTTATAACTCATCTTTATTCCGGTTGTTCCATAATGAGAAGAATCAATGCTTATCGGGTAGCCGGTGTAGTGGAAAGTTCATTTCTTATAGATGGAATGAATGTGGAAATAATTGCAGACGGACATCATCTTCCTGAAAGTCTTTTGAAATTGATATGTCAGAATAAATCCGTTTCAAGAATTGCCCTTGTTACGGATTCCATCAGGGCTGCAGGTGATGATTCAATAGATACAATTGTAGGAGACAAGGAAACAGGTGTTAAAGCCATAGTTGAAGACGGTGTTGCAAAACTTCCTGACAGAAGTGCATTTGCAGGCAGTGTTGCAACCGCAGACCGGCTCATAAAAACAATGGTTGGGAAAGCAGGTGTTCCACTGGAAAAAGCTGTTGAAATGCTTACTGCATCTCCTGCAAGAATAATGAAAGTGTATGATAAAGCCGGCTCCTTGAGTGCGGGGAAATATGCAGATATGGTGGTTTTTGATGATGCTTATGATATAAAGCTAACAATTGTCGGAGGCAAAAGGATATTTGAAGCATAAAGTGCTGAAGGTTGCAGTTGAGGAACTTTCCCTGGCTGCAAATGTAATTTATCAAAGAAGAAAAACAATTTCCCTTGCTGTCAGGTCAGCAGGGGAGTTATTTGTCAAGGCTCCTTTTGGATTGCCTGATTATAAAGTCAGGGAATTTATTTTTTCAAAACAAAAGTGGATACGAAAACGTTTGTCGGCGATTGAAAAATCTGAAAGGGCAGGGTGTGGATCCGGAATCACTCCCGGTAGAATCCTTTATTATCTGGGTACCCCGCGAACCCTTGAAATTTCCGGGGATTCATTGATTATTTTACCCGATAGAATGACAGTTCCCGTCGATTTTACATTAGATGACCTTGAGGCATGGGACAGAAATGAAAGTCATAGGTTGGTAAATGAATTCATTGAAAAGAACAAGGCGGTACTTCCGCAATGTACATTCAAGATAAGAAAACAAAAGAGGATATGGGGAAGCTGCAATTCCAGGAGAAACATTAATATAAATTCAAGGATATCCATGTGCAGACCATCGGCAATAGAATATGTCCTGTGGCATGAAATATGTCATCTAAGCCATATGGATCACTCAAAAAGATTCTACAACTGCCTTGAAAGATTGTTTCCGGAATATAAGAAAGAAAAAAAGTGGTTGAGTGAGCATGAGTTTTTTCTTTTGATTTAGGCCCGGTATTGCAATGAAACACTACCTTATATAAAATCAATGGGAGAGTAAATATCCAAAGGGGGTTGCCAATGGATTACAGGATGCAAAAAAAAGATTATCTCATCGCACTTGCTATGACTGTTTTATATGCTATCATTGCCTTCATTAACCTGGGCTCTATGTCTGCTCCAACCAATGGATATACCCCGGACAGCGAACGCAGAAGCATCATTGTCTTCTTTGAGGAAAAAACGGAGATTGACTGGATAACATACTATATAGGTATCGGCGATGATTGGTACAGCGCCGGTCAGCTTGATCTTGAATATCTGGACGAAAACAACAGGTTCGTGGAACTTTGTTCACTGGAGAAACCTGACAACAGGGTTTTTAAATGGTTGCACAAGGAGGTAGATGTAACAACATCTGCCATAAGACTTACTACCGCCAAATACTATAATCCGGACAGCAATGTAAGCGGAATCAAGGGGGAAATACTGGAAGTTGCCTTTTTCAGCGGGGATAATGAGACACCCATTGCCATAGACCGTATAGAAGTACTTGATGAAGAATCAAAGGAAATGGAAATGCTTTTTGATGAACAGGATATAGCAGTCTATACACCATCTTTCATGAACAGTACATATTTTGATGAAATATATTTCCCAAGGACAGCATTTGAATACATGGAGGGAATGGAACCTTTCGAAAATACACACCCTCCACTGGGAAAAACACTCATAATGTTTTCTTATAAAATATTCGGAGTCAATGCATTTGCATGGAGATTCATGGGAACTCTGTTCGGTATACTTATGATTCCTCTTATGTACATATTCGGGAAATGGGTTTTTGGTAAAACATTCCTGGCATTTACCACTGCATTTCTACTGATGTTTGATTTCATGCATTTTGTTCAGACCAGAATTGGCACAGTTGATGGATTCCTTGTCTTTTTCATTATTGTTTCATATATGTTCATGTATAAGTATTTTTCGACCAAGTCCTATGAAAAGGGATTTTGGAAATCATTGGTACCGCTTATTTTTTCGGGAATATTCTTCGGGTTGGGTATATCGGTAAAATGGATAGGCATCTTTTCAGGAGCGGGACTTGCGGTTCTTTTCTTCCTTTCAAGGATACTGGAATACAAGGATTACAGGAATGGAAAAACAGATGTGCGGTTTTTCAAAACAAAATTCATATGGGGAACAATGGGCATGTGCGTTATCTTCTTCATTGTTATACCTATAGTGGTTTATACAATTTCATATATTCCGTATTTCAATGCAACGGCAACCGAAGGATGGTTCGGGGACTTGATTGCAAGCCAGAAACATATGTACAACTACCACAGCGGAGTAACCAGTGAACACCCTTATGCATCAGTATGGTGGCAGTGGCCTTTCATGGTAAAGCCTGTTTATTATTATCTGTCTCCTGTCCTTGAAGACGGGAAGTGGGGAAGTATAGCTTCATTTGGAAATCCTGCCGTCTGGTGGGGAGGATTGGTGACTTTATTCTGGACTGCATGGGTTGCAATATCGAAGAAGGACAAACGGGCGTTTGTGATTTTTGCAGGCTATCTTTCAATACTCCTGCCATGGGCCTTCAGTCCCAGGAAAATTACGTTCCTGTATCACTATTTTGCATGTATACCATTTCTGATTTTATCCATATCATATATTTTCGAACATCTTCTGGGAAAATACAGGAAAGCAAAAAGAGGAATATATATATTCCTCGGAATAGTAGTCTTACTGTTCATCGGGTTCTATCCTGTACTTACCGGACTAATAGTTCCGTCATGGTATACAGAAAGCATGAGGTGGCTGCCGTCATGGTTCTTCTAGAAAGTAGTAAGTTCATCAAATATCTTTATGGCAAAATAGTCTGTCATTGAAGAGAGATAATCAATAATAGCCATTATATAATCTTCCTTTTGACCCAGTGAGTAAATGACTCTGTTTTGATACATGGGATTTCTTTCCTTTAATCCACCCAGGTCAGAGAACTTCTCCAGTTTTGTAATGAAAGTGCTGCATAATTCGGGATAAATTCCGAGATAGTGGTCATTTATATAACTTATTGTGTCATTACCCCTGTACATCTTATACAAAACCTTGAAAACAGAATCCAGTATGAGTTTTGCATAATCATGGAATATTACCAATCGCTCATTGTTGTAAATGTATTTGTAATTGAAGTCCTTTATTTCCCTAAGAAATTTAAGGTGGTCATCAGAATAATGCATTCCTTCGCCGGGGGAACTTTGTTCACACAAATCAGTTACAAGATGGTAGATCATTGAAGTGTTATTTGTTTTTCTGACATCAATGTCAGCATAATCCTTGAGCATTTCCTCCAGCAATTTCTCGTGAACACCGTCAAGTATATGAAGCCGCAGAGCATCTTCTATATCTCTTCCAACATAGGCAATATTATCAGCTATCTTAACTACACAACCTTCCCAGGTATAGGGTGAATACTGGTTCGGCTGAATTATTTCCTCAAGTTTTATATAAGAATCACGGGGAAATAAAACATCATCTTCAACCTCCCCGCAGTGGCATATTATACCATCCCTAACGGCATAAGTCAGATTGAGGTTCTGCTCAAAACCCCTGGAGTTCTGAAGTGTCTCATAATTATCAATGAACCTGAGGCTGTTTTTTTCATGTATGAAGTTTTGGTCCAGATACTCATTTGTGAGTTGGCTGATGAACCTTTCACCTGAATGCCCGAAGGGGGCATGGCCAAGGTCATGTCCTGTTGCGATTGCCAGGGCAAGTTCCTCATTTAGTCCAAGATGCTTGCATATTGCCACTGAAATGGAGGAAACATGATTGACATGCTCTATTCTCGTACAGATATGATCGTTTGTTGTAGCAAAGAAAACCTGGGTCTTGTGTTTCAAACGACTGTAAGCCCTGGAATGCAGTATTCTGGTGTAATCTCTTTCAAAAGGGGTTCTGACATCATTTTTCTTGACTGACAAAGTGCCGTATCTGGCTATTGATGCTTCATATCTGGGGTTTCCCGGAACCATTGCTTGTTCCTTGAATGAATCCTTCATTATTCCACCTGCCTGAATTGATTTTTGATATAATAATTATATATCTTTGCAAGAGTTATTACAAAGGGAGGCAATTATGAGTAAAAATGGCTTTTTTGCGTTCGTACACCGAATGAAATACATTACACGCTGGGGATTGATGAGAAACACCAGTTATGAAAATCTAAAGGAGCACAGTTTTGATGTTGCAGTGGTTGCTCATGGACTCGCCTTGATAGGAAACAAATATTATAACAAAGAGTACAATGCCGACAGGATAGCCATGAGTGCATTGTTTCATGATGCCAACGAAGCCATCACCGGTGATATGCCAACTCCGGTCAAATACGGAAATCCTGAAATAATGAAGGCTTACAAGGTCCTTGAGTCAGAAGCCAAGAAAAGAATTCTATGTATGTTGCCTGATGAACTTACAGATGCATATCATGATTATATGTATATTAAAGATGCGGATGAGAAAAGGATAGTCAAGGCAGCAGATAAAATTTCTGCATATATAAAGTGTCTCGAAGAGGAGCGTGCAGGCAATGATGATTTTGCTACAGCAAAAAAATCCCTGAAAAAAGCAATCGACAAATTTGAGCTGGAAGAAGTAGAACATTTTATGAGAGAGTTTGTACCTGTTTATGGCATGAATATAGATGAATGTTAAAAAAGTGGGATGGCACGGGAGTATTCGGCAGTAAAATGCCGAAAAACGACGAAAAACAGAGCATAAAAATTGCATACTGAAATAATCAGAAATTATGCTTGACATAATAAAATGGTTGTATTAGAATAATCAATGCTGACTAAAAGGCATTGAATTATTTTATATACAAGGAAGGAGCATTCAGTAATGAAAACTGTAATGGCCAATAGCGAGACCGTTGAAAGAAAATGGTACGTAGTGGACGCAGAAGGACAGACACTGGGAAGACTTGCCAGCCAGGTGGCATCTATACTAAAAGGCAAGAACAAACCGGTGTACACACCTCATGCTGACACCGGTGACTATGTTATAGTCATAAATTGCGAAAAAATAAAGGTAACGGGAAACAAGGAAACCCAGAAAGTATACAAGCACCATACTGGTTGGGTAGGAAACCTCAAGGAAATCCCTTACAAGGAAATGATGCAGAAACATCCCGACAGAATAATAACAGCGGCTGTCAAGGGAATGCTTCCAAAGAATAGCCTCGGAAGACAAATGATCAAGAAGTTGAAAGTCTACGTCGGTTCAGAGCACAACCATGAAGCTCAGAAACCCGAAGTACTTGAACTCAAATCGTAGTGAAGGGAGGATGTAGAAATGGCTAACAGTATACAATATTACGGAACAGGAAGAAGAAAAAAATCAATTGCAAGGGTAAGGCTTGTTCCTGGAACCGGACAAATTACTATAAATAAAAGGTCCATTGATGAATATTTTGGACTTGAAACCCTTAAGGTTATAGTTAGACAGCCTCTCGTATTGACAAAGACAGACGGACGTTTTGATGTTCTTGTCAATGTCAAGGGCGGTGGATTCACAGGCCAGGCCGGTGCAATCAGACATGGTATCTCAAGGGCACTCCTTGAAGCTGAACCGGGACTCAGAGGCGATCTCAAGAAAGCCGGATTCCCGGCTATCGGACCGCACAAAGCCGCAGCAAG
>CAYYXJ010000136.1:7882-8221 GCA_964475455.1 uncultured Clostridiaceae bacterium
GTACACGGTGGAGGATTTACAGGTCAAGCAGGAGCTATCAGACATGGTATTGCAAGAGCATTAATAGCATCAGATGCAGAATTGAGACCTCTACTTAAAAAAGCTGGACATCTAACAAGAGACCCAAGAATGAAAGAAAGAAAGAAATACGGTCTTAAAAAAGCAAGAAGATCTCCTCAGTTCTCCAAGAGATAAACCCACAAAAGACGCCATCCGGCGTCTTTTTTTTACCCCAATAATCAGGTCGGGAAAGATTATTGGTGTGCAATATTCAGGTCGGGAATGATTATTGGTGTGCAATATTCAGGTCGGGAAAGATTATTGGTGTGCAATATTCAG
>CAYYXJ010000137.1:0-8188 GCA_964475455.1 uncultured Clostridiaceae bacterium
AAAGGTAACAAATCAAATTTAAAAAGATTCAATCCCCAAAACTCTTTACACTAAGTATAACATTTGATGAATGGTCTTTTCTTGTTAGATTCTTGCGGCTATTGCACTTAACATCAGGACAAGGGAGTTCAGTTGTAATTATAATTTGATGACTTTCCCAAATCCTCGTTTATCTCAAAGATGGTATTCAGGACTCCATTTTTCCGGGCTTGGTCTTTGTAATATGCTATTGCATCGTCTAACTGTACGTCCGGATTGAATACAGCCTCCAATTCTTCATTTCTAGTGTAATTGAAAACACTCCTCATGGATAATGATGAGTACGTATTTATATGATTGAATACATTTCTTTCATATGCGATATCGGCCTTCAGACTTCCGATAATATCGTAACTTTCCGAAACATAACTGGTATCATAGTTATATGCATCAATTATTAATTTTAGTTCCGGGTTTGCTCCGTCTTTTATGGGATTCGAAATATTATTAATGATTTTATCATCGGTAACAATATAGTCCCTACCTTCGACTCCATATTTGAAATCCATATAATTGTTTTCATCAGTGAAAAGATTATCAAATGTATAAATTAACCCGTCAATATTCTCAATGTTCCTGGGAAACACATAGAATCCGAAATCACTGTGAACCTCACAAAGAAACTGTTTGTTATCACCTGTCAGGTAGTAACCATTAACGCTTTCATAATTCTTTGTGGCAAACAGATACTTATCAAACCCACCTGTTGAATTTGAATATACAAAATTGTACTCTGTAGCAAAATTTTTATCAATTTTATTCAAATTAGTAATATATGTACCCAGAGGTTCGTCATTAAGGGGATTTATTCTGTTGTACATACCATAAACAGCCATTAATTTCATTTCCTGCAGATTTCTTAAAAATACAAGCAACTCATAAATATTTTCGGAATACATTGCATCTTCAATTGAATCGGTTATTGGATTATATGATACCGATGAGTTGAAATAATTATTGAAATACACACCATACGCCCTTGCAATATCAGAAACAGAGGATGCAAATCTATGATTCAAAACAACATATGGATAGTAATTTGTATTTTCAGAATATAATTCTTTTACCTTTAACAAATATTCATAAAACTCATTTACGCTTTCCGGAACTACAGAGTCAAGTTTCTCCAATATCTCTTTGTTATAATACCTTGGAATAATATATTTATTTGCTGTTGTTGGAACCGCATAAATCTTCCCATCCACAGTCAGGGCATTTATATAATCCGGATTAATCAACTGGTTCCAGCCATATTCTTGATAATACTCACTTAATTCATAGGCAATATTATCATCATAATATTCAAAAACTGTCGTATTGAATTCAAAAGGAACACCTTTTTGGTAGTTTAGGTATACAACACCATTAATATTCAGATCATTGACTGTTTCAGGATAAAAAGCCAGATAATTAATTAAGATATCAATGCCGTTTTTCTCTTTGATATACTCCTGCCATTGCAAAATACTTTTATACTTTGCCAGATCATATGCAGGGTAAAGGATGTTTAAACTCTTTACTTCACCAAACCCATCAATCCTATAATCCTGAACCCCTGTCATATGTGGCGTTGAGCTATCATCAAGGCTCAACTCGTTTCCGGATTCTTTATAGGTACATCCGGATAAAGTTATTGTGATAATCATTATAAATAAAAAAAACTTCTTCATATATATTTAAATTGGTTCAAGTATTCTGCCGAAATAACCATTTGTACCTTTATTGCCCAAGATTTACCCAGGGAGTTTCTGCAATAATAAGTTCAGGATTGTAACCATACTCCTTATCGGTAATGGCAATTACGTCCTCATATTCTGTATTATCACCCTGCCCCAATATATATGAGTATGACTCATCCCAAAGTTCTATGGCAAGATGATACCAGTAACCATCATCTCCCCAAAGATAGCCATAACCCTTGAACCACCATGTAGTGCCACCTTGATATTCAGTAATTCCTGATGCAATGTAATCATCCGTAACCGGATATGAAAGTACTGTGGAGGATATGCAAAACAAAAATACAACTAACAATAAAACTAATTTCCTTTTCATATATATCTCCCTATTCTATTTTCTACTATATCTTTTTGTGATTATAACAATACTAGCAATATATTATAATTATAATGAATTTGGTCATATAACGCAACTCTCGATTTTTTTTGTTAAATTGCCTTTATCATGTTGGGAATATATACAATTTAGTTATAGTTCCATATTTACCAAAAGTAGATATGTGTAAAGCAGCTGTCTCGGCACATGGAATGCACCCTTGTACATCGTTCCCTTTACTTCCATGGCTACAGAACCATCCCTGTGGAGGTAACCAAACCATTCTCCGTTTTTGGGGTCTGAAAACTTTTCAAAGGAATACTTATGGGCCACTTCAAACATTTTCTCATATTTTTCATCACCGGTAAGATAATGCGCAAGCAACGAAGCGTAAAGAAGTTCATTGTGCGGCCACCAGTATTTCATATCCCATTCCATTTTTTCGGGTGGGTATCCTTTCAGATCAAGGAAAGAAAACAGCCCTCCGTATTCCCTGTCCCATCCTCTTTCATATGACCATTCCAATATCTCACAAGCTGCATCAATAAGCTCACTGTCACCTCTGTATCTGCCTTCTTCCATAAGGAACCAGGATGTTTCGATGGCATGACCGGGATTGAGCAATCTACCTTCAGGTGTATCTATTATGCTCCCGTCAGGTGCAACGGTTTCAATAAGAACTTTATATTCAGGTTTAACGAACTTGGACAGAATAATATCCTTGAGCCTGTAAATCAAATCATCATACTCTTCTGTAAATTCCTGGCATTCCCTCAGCACCTGTGCAGTTGCAATAAGTATCATGGGAACTGAATGGCCTGTCATAGGTCTTGTTACAGGATTTACCTTCGGCGGGACCAATTCAGGATCAGGGTTGAAATAATATCCGCAGGTTCTTTCGAAAAGTTTCCTTGCAAAGTCCATCGCTTCCCTGTCGCCTGAAGCCCTCGAATATTCCGCTGCTGCAATTATCATGAAGGTTTCACTGAAATAGTATCTTCTCATTCTAAGGGGCAGCCCTTCGCGGGTTACACTGAAATACATTTTCCCCCTGGAATCAAAACCATATTTTCTAAGAAAATCATATCCATGCTTCGCATACTCAAGCCATTCGGAACGTTTCTCCAGGGTGTTGTAGAGCCGGGCAAAAATCCAGCACTCACGGGCCTCAAGCCATATCATCTTGTCATCGCCTATTATGTCCCCTTTTGTACCAAGATAATGGATATAGCCTCCGTATTCCCTGTCAATGGAATGCTTTTCCCAAAATGGCATTACACTTTCAAGAAGCTCCTTTTTATAGATCTTCTTTAGTTCAGTAATTCTGCTGTTATTCATAAATCTCTCCTGGTTACAATCCGCAGTTAATGTCCACTCCCTCTTCAAGAATCCTTCCCATTGCTGCCCTGTCTGCAACGACGGTTACATCTGCATGGTATTGCAGAATGGAGCCCGGAACTCTTGGATTGGTGTTTTCAAAAAAGGATTTGTATAGTGCATCGGCTTTATTTTCTCCATAAGACACCAGAACAATTTTTTTCGCTCTCATGATTGTTCCTATTCCCATGGTCAGTGCCTTTGAAGGCACTTCATCTATTGATTTAAAAAATCTGGCATTTGCCTCTCTTGTATCCTGAGTCAGATTTACTATATGGGTATCGGTTGCAAAGCTATCAGAAGGCTCATTGAATCCTATATGTGCATTTCTACCGATTCCCAGCAGCTGCATATCAATTCCGCCCAGCATTTCAATTCTTTTTTCATACTCTGCAACCTCTGTAATCAGGTCTTTGGCAAGGCCATTGGGTATATGAGTGTTTTCAATTTTTATGTTTATATGATCGAATAGATTTTCATTCATAAAATGTCTGTAAGACTGAGGATTGGAAACGGCTAAACCCACATATTCATCAAGGCTGACTGTTTTAACTGCCGAAAAATCAAGAAGCCCCTCACTGTGCCATTTTATCAGATTCCTGTAAATGCCAACCGGCGAAGAACCTGTAGCAAGACCCAAAAGGCTGTTATCCTTCTTGTTTATTTGTTTAAGAAAAAGCATGGCTGCCTTTTCACTCATATCGGCATAGTCTTTTGCTATGATGAATCTTGTCATAAATCCTCCTATTGATACACTGCTATTTTAACTGTAACTTCCGTATTCCTCAACCATCTCCATAAGGTACTCATAATTTCCAAGGGAAACTTCATCCGGGATGCTGTGGTCAGAGTGATAAATATACCCTCCGCCTTTCTTTGCATTACCTATTTTATATTCTATCTCTTTTTTAATATCTTCCCTTGATCCTGCAAGGCTCGCTTCTGCAATATTGCCCCAGAATGCTATATTGTTTCCATATTCTTTTTTAAGTTTAACCACATCCATGCCTGTATTTGCCTGCAGTGCCTGTAATACATCAATACCTGCATCGATAAAATCAGGGATGAAGCTTTCGATTTTACCGCATGAGTGCATAAACAGCTTCATGTTGTTTTCATGACAGAAATCAGCCATCTTTTTATGCTGTGGTTTAATGAATTTTCTGTATGAATCTGCTGATATCAGTGTTGTATGGGTTCCTCCCAAATCCTCAACCATGAAAACCCCATCGGGTTTTGTTCCGATTTTAATAGCATGGTCAAGGGAAGCAATTGCCAGGTTCATATGGTATTCCAACATTTCATAGGTCCAGTCAGGTTCAAGTGCACTGTCCATCATAAGCTCAGTGAATCCCCTGTGTCTCCATGTGCCTTCCCATGGTCCGTAACAGGCATAAAGAATGTATTTATCCCGTTTCCTATAAGCATCATATATTTTTTTGAAACCTTCCCATGATGGGTATGGCTCACTGTGAAGGAAATAGCTGACACTGTCCAGTCTGCTTGTATCATTGGCACTGAAAATCATTCGCTCTTTTAAAATGTCCCAGGTCTCTCTATCCTTCGTTACATGCTCCAAAAAATGCATCGATCCTGATTTATCTTTGAATTTTTTGACAGTGTAACCATAATGATCACGAATCACAATAAACTCATCTTCTTTTGCAAGCACTTCATAGGGCATCCGTAGGGATGTATCAATTGAAAGTATATCAATGTCAAAATCAAAGTAGTCCTCGATTGCATTGCCTATGGTCCGTTTTAGTCCATCCACTTCAATGATTGGGTTATCGCAAAGATTTTTTTCAAGACCACTTTTTTTATATAGCTCAACTGTCTGCTGCCAGAAAGAATCATATTTGGGAATTCTGTCAGCTTCTTTGTATTCCAGAACCGATGCAACTCTTTCTTTATGTGTCATAAATTATCCACCAATTTTCGGAAGGCTGGCAGCAGCAACCGACTGACCCACTCGCCTTGCCTTTTCATCAGGCAGACTAATAATAATTCGCTCAGCAAGTTCAGGGAATTCTACCTTTAGAACTTTCATTGAATAGTCGACTATTATGTCTCCACCTCGTCCGGAAGTAACCCTTCCCATCAAAAGTACCCTGTTGATGTCATAAAAATCTGAGTAATATGCAACTGCATAACCGAGGTAACATCCCAGACTTTCATATATTTTTAATGCCCGGCTATCACTATCTTTCATCATATCTTGGATAACTTTCAATTTATCTGCAGGTGTAAGACCTTGATTAAAGATTATACCGGCACTATCAGCCAGCTTAATTACTCCATCCTGCGAAAAATACTTTACCCCACAGCCGATGTCTCCTGCCCATTCATCAACCATGGCTTCAATATTGTAATCCAAAGGAACAAATGCAAGTTCATTAAGCCATCCTGTTATCATACCATCCTGGTTAATGTATCCACCGGCTTCGCTTGTCCCCATTGCTATGCCAAGTATTCCATTTTCACCAAGACTCATTGAACCTGCAAGGGCTGTAACATCACCATCATTGGCAACCTCAATGGGAACTCCGCCAAGTTCATTTGCAATATCCAGAAAAATTCTCTTAACTCTTTTTTCAAATAAATCCTTTGGTATTTTTACGAAAAGCGAGGCTGCTTTTACTTCGTTTTCAATATAAATCCCTACAGCGCTTACCCCAATTGCATCAACTCGTTTCATCTTTGACGCGGCGGTACGAATTGAGTCCATTATACCGTCGTACTGATACTGTGGATTTTCTGATATTTTGGGATGCCAGACAACTTCTTCACTGAATATCGCTTTCCCGTTGACTACTGCAGAAACTTTTCTGTCGCTGCCACCAGCGTCGAATCCAATACGACAACCTGAAAAATGTCCGCCAACAGCTTTTGGGTTTTCATTTTCTGCAGGAATTTCATCAGGTTTCATGATTAATATTTCAAATTTAGATTCATAGATAAGCTCCATGAATGCAACATCAAATTCCCTCGCGCCTCCATGCCTGTATTCACTTTTTAGATGGTCTGCAATATATGTTGGACCGCTGTAATAGACCTTGCAACCGCCCTTCAACCAAATAAGTGTTTTAAGTAAACGTTCAATATATATCTTGTTATCTTCTTCATGTCCGCATTTAAAAATCTCTGTTCTGTGTAGTGAAACAAGGCCTCCACTTCTTTCCAAGGCAATAACTATCTGAACTACTTCTGCCTTTTGAAGTGCTTTTTTGTATTCTCTGTTCCCTATTGACATAGGAAAGAAACCTTTGTCATAAAAAGGGGTAAATTTAAGTTCTTTCCTAAAACTGAATTCATTCATTGGTTAATCCCCTGAATTTTCTATTAACCCCTGATTTCCAAAATATATTACGCCAACCGCCTGAGCAAACTGCGCCACTGTATAGTGAGCATCGGCTTCAAGCTGTTTCATCAATGGTGTGTTGGCCATTCCCCCGTCTGCCAGTTCAAAGACTATGTCAGGTTTTCTACTCTTTGCGCCTTCTTTTATTAGATCAAAACACTTTTTCATTTTGACTACTCTACCGAAAAGGGTTCTTTCCTTGCATGCCGGTTCAAGAATATATTCTGTCTCGAACCAGGTTATGGCAAGATAAACACCGATTTGCCTGAAAATTTCATTTACCAGCTCATCGTCTTCTCTCTCTGTCAGTTTCATTACATGTTCCAGAAAACCTTTTCGCATATCCTTCGGAGATGTAGGGACAACTATCATGCCCTCATCGGCTTCCTTTACAAAGCCCAGCTCGAATAATTCTTTGTATAATTTAGGCCTTTGCTCCTTGAAATACTGCATCGCAAGTCTGAAAACACCACTTTGGCTGGTATACTTCTGAAGTGTTCCTGCAAGTCCTGTATTTACATTGTTGATACTGCGCACATCTTCACTTGTGTATGCTTTTTCAACAAAATCTCCCAAGTCAATTATGAAGTTGTAGCATTCCAAAGGCATTTCAGGAACTCTGCCTGCTCCATCAACCCAACCGGTACCTAATTCAGTCCCCAGACTATGTGCAAATACACCGTTTCTTACCGATGCAGGATTTGCGGCCATCATTTCCACTGCTGCAGTATATGCTGCTGCAGGACCATCATTCATGTTTTTAATAGCTCCATCCTTATTACACAACTCCATCAACCTGTCATTAAGTGCAGTAATTTTTGCAAATTCTTTTTCATAATCTATGGATGGATTAAGTTTCATTCCTCTGGTTTTTGTTGTTTCTCCTCCAACTATCTTGTCACGAACTACTACATCAGGAAACGAAAGTCCTACAGCATCAAGTCTTATGATGTCTTCACATAAAATCCCCTCAGCTTTTTCCACATATTTAATTATAGTTTCCAGTGATGCATGCTTGTCCATTGCTTTATCAAGGAAATCAAGAAGATCTGTATTCGCGGCTTTTTGCGCTGAATAATACGCTCTCACTAGTCTTGTCAGATACAGCACCGGGTCAATCAGCTGTTCAGGCACAATAAATGCCTTGGGATTCCAGTCGTATTCCTTGAAACACGAAATATTGCCCTCTCCGGCCAAAGCAATTTTTATATCAGTTCCGCCGATGTCTATTCCGCAAATAAGTTTACCTTCAAGGTTTTCAGTAACTCTCCTAAGCATAGTTGATTCTGTAGTATCTTCTTTATAATCAATCATTGTTTCGGGACGTTCACAGCTGTCTTTTAGTACATAGTAAAA
>CAYYXJ010000138.1:0-8180 GCA_964475455.1 uncultured Clostridiaceae bacterium
TCAGCAGTATAGAAACCATAAACCTGTTGTGCAAAAACCATATCGGGTTCGACATCATTCATAAATGCAGTTGCTAGGGAGGTCTGGCTTACAAGTGATATAGCCGGCAATGTACCTTGAAGGTTTTTAAACAGATATTCATCTTCAAGCAGCTCCATGTCCTCTTTTGGAAGAGGCCTTTTCTTCAAGAAACCCTTCATAAGCTCTCCGACAATATGTTCACTGTCAGCAGCGCTTCCGCCGTTTCCGCAAACAAGCACCACACCACCGTTCTTATAACAATCCGTTATAATTTCAAATGCCTTTTGTATATCATCCTTGCAGGAATCCAACGCCGGATTGTCCCTCAATGTCTTTTCAAGTATTTTTTCCGATTCTTTCATATCACTTATCCTTTGCCATTTCATAAGCCGCTATTGACAACGCCTCCAAATCACCTATCTTTTCACCCAGCGCAGCAGGCACTACCTTGCAAACTTTTCTTGAGTGGACCAATGTTTCTTTTTCAATTACTTTCTTTGCATGAGGCCATATTATATCAGTACTTCTTGCAAATATGCTTCCTATCGCTATAATTTCAGGATTAAGGATATCAATGAAAATTGACAATGCCTTTCCAAGATGTTCACCGCTGATTCTGTAAATCTCCAATCCAAGTTCATCGCCTGCTTCAGCTGCATCCCCGACAATTTTAGCAGTCAGACTGTCTATTTCTCCAATGGATTCACAAAAAGAAACCTTTTCTCCCATCTGAAGTTTTTCAAGAACCTTTGTCCTTGCTATTTGAACAATACCGCCGCCGCTGCAGAATCCTTCACAGGAACCCGCTTTCCCAAATCCTACGGGGCCGTTGTCTGCAAGTCTTACGTGCCCCACTTCTCCGGCCATATCGCTTGTTCCGGAATATAGTCTTCCATTAAGTATAAGTCCGGACCCGAATCCAGTTCCGAATGTGATGAACATTACATTACTGTATCCTTTGCCTGCTCCGTACAGCCATTCAGCCAAAGCACCTGCATTGGCATCATTTTGAAGTTTGCTGTGTATACCGAATCTTTTTTCAAATATCTCAACTATTGGAATTTCATCCCATCCGAGAAGATTCGGTGGTGATAGAATCATACCGTTCCTACTGTCAACAGGGCCTCCGCAATTTATTCCAATACAAGAAATATCACTGTTACAGAGATTATTCCCTTTGATGATTTTTTCAGTTTCAACACAGAATCTTTCAATGACTTCATAGGGTTTTCCTTCTGTTGGAAATTTCACCTTGTCAATTATTACAGGTTCTTCAGACAGGTCAGTGCCTGCTTTGCCCAATATTACTGCGCATTTTGTCCCGCCAATGTCAATTCCAATCAGATACATTAATTTTAATCCCCTTCAATAAACAGTGATAAATATATATTACAGTAAAAACAGTGTCAATACAGCTAAGATATACCGACCATTTTCTTCCACTCATCCACCAAAGCCAGTGTGTTGCTCCAGTTGAAGTGTTGCCTGATGCTGTTTGTAACTCCAAGAACAAAGCGCTTGCCCCTGAAAACTTCCATGGCATTCCTAACTGCTCTTCTTGTACTTTCATCGTCTTTTGATGTAAGGCATACAGGACTGCTGACACCGGTCCATATGGCAGAAGTGTCAGACAGACCTTCCATTACATCCCGGTTTGAGCAACTGCTGAGTTCCGGTTCAAATCCTTCAACAATGTCAAATCCAATATCCGCAATGTCCCTGAGCAATGGTTTCATTCCGGTTACAACCCTATAGTACATTGGTCTACCATAGCATTTTGCCTTGGCCGCTTCTTTCCTTGCAAGGGGGACAACCACATTCCTGTAGATTGACGGCGAAAAGAAATTGGTTTGTTCATATCCGCCGAATCTTTTAAACAGGTCAATGTCATAATTGTCGGCTATCCTCATTCTTTCCAGGGTCATTTCATATTCATACTCAGCAAGCTGTGCAAATTCCTCAGGGTAATCCATTGAAAAGAGCACAAAATTTTCAGCACCCATACAGAACATAAGTACAGCAAGGCCCTGCCCTACAGTTGATCTTGTAAGCACCTGATATTTATCCGAAATATCAAAAAGCCTTTTGTTTTGAATTTTTGTTTTTTCAATGCTCTCCGTAGATGGTGGATACCAGAGATATTTAAAAGCCTTGATATCATCAGGTCCTTTGATCAGTGGTTCGTAATTATTACTGGCACAGTGGTCATTGCCGGGAAATGGGATATCATCACCATAAGGCCAGTCAGATGTTTTTCGTACCCCCTGGCGAAGAGTGCCTTCGGGGGTAATATATTCCTTGAAAATAACCGGGTAGTTTTCCCCTTCAATTCTCTCTGTCCGGATTTTGGTTTGAACATCAGGCCATGTAGTAAAGTCAGGCAAAGGTATATCTATCACCGGCTCTGTCCCAAGGTCCATGTAGCACCTGACTCTGTCTTCCGGATCAGCAAGATTATAACCATTGATCCTCAGTGAACTGTTGAAATATATGCTGCACGGTACATAATCAATTTCAGATCCCGCAAAAGCCGCAAGCATTCTTTCCCTTGAAGTCAGTTTCATTGTATCCCCTTTCTATGTCATATATTTTACACCAATGGAGCATTCCTGTATCAATGATTACAAATCAAATTCTTGTATTACCTGTAAAATATGATAAAATAAGAACATATGTTCGGTGTATTATGGATAAAGTAATTTTTCACATAGACTGCAATAATGCATTTCTGTCATGGGAAGCGGCATACAGGTTGACAAAAGGGGAAACCCTTGACATCAGGACCATTCCCGCTGTGATTGGTGGAAACAGAGAGAAGCGCAAAGGTATAGTCCTTGCAAGTTCATATCCTGCAAAAAAATACGGTATTCGCACAGGCATGTCCCTTATGGAGGCCTGCAAGTTGTGCCCATCACTGTATATCAATCCACCGGATTATGACCTTTATGTGCAGTGTTCCGATGAAATGATGGCACTTTTATCAAAGTACACCCCTCTCGTGGAGCGTTACAGCATCGATGAATGCTTTGCCGATGTCACAGGATGCTATACCGGTGAAGCCGGAAATTTTGCAGATATGCTTAGAAAGAAGATATCATCAACCCTTGGATTTACAGTAAATATCGGAGTTTCAAACTCCAAACTACTTGCCAAAACTGCTTCAGGATTTTCAAAGCCCGATAAAACCCATGAGCTTTATTCCAATGAACTTGAGGAGAAATATTTCCCTCTTCCAATACACAAACTGTTCATGATCGGGTTTAAGACCTGTATGAAGCTGTATAATCTCGGATACCGGAAGATCGGTGATGTGGCCCGGGAAGACCCCAAACTTCTAAGGAAGCATTTCAAACTCTTCGGATTGTTGATATGGTCAAACGCAAACGGAGTAGACCATTCACCTGTCAGACCCTTTGATGAGCGCCCCAAGGGGATTGGCAACGGCATGACACTTCCTGCTGATGCAGATACTCCCGAAGAGGCTTATCCCTTCATGCTTTCACTTTGTGAGATATCATCACAGAGACTTCGTGCCGCCGGAATGCAGACTTACACAATATCACTTGGCATACGAACCAATGACTTTCGCTTCAATTCCCACCAACGCAAGTTGGTTTCTCCCACCCAGAGCACCATGGAAATATATAACCTATGCCGAATATTGTATAATGAATTATGGGACGGAACACCGATAAGGGGAATTTCCGTAAGACTTGCAGGTCTTGTGCCCGGTGGAACAATACAGCTTGATATGCTGGGGAATAAAGAATCGCGCCAGCAAAGGATTGACAGCTGCATAGATGGAATAAGGGAAAAATACGGCGATGACTGTCTTAGAAGAGCAAGCACGATCAACACCGGTGCAGAGTCTGTTGCGGTTACAACCCACAAGAAATACCCGAAGATCAAGCCGAATATTATGAATGGAGCATGACATGTGCGGAAGATATATTATTTTTACAAGTGAAGAGTACAAAGAGATGAAAGCTATCCTCAGGGAAATTTCAAAGCATTATAAAACCGGAATTGGCACTTTTACTGCAGGCGAAATTTTTCCCTCAACATCTGTTCCGGCAGTTGTCGGTACCGCTGTCGGCACAGGATACGGAATGCTCAAATGGGGAATGGAGCTTTATAATTCAAAGAAGCTTATTATAAATGCAAGAGGTGAAACCCTGGGTGAAAAAAGAATGTTCAGTCCCCTGCTGAATTCCGGTAGATGTCTTCTGCCTGCGAATGGTTTCTTCGAATGGAAGGATAAGGAAAAGTACCTCATCAGACCAGTTGGATTGCAGACTTTTTATATGGCCGGTCTTTACAATAAGGATGGACAAATGGTTATAATAACCTCTTCTGCAAATCCCGAAATGGAGCAGATACATGACAGGATGCCGGTGATTTTCAACAAAGAGACAGGTCGCATGTGGCTGGAAAAATATGATTCGGGTTTGCTTGTACCTTATCAAAACTCCCTGGAAATAGAAAAAGCCGGATAAATCCGGCTTTTCTTTGTTTTTTTTTACTCTGTCCGTAATGCTACTACAGGGTCTTTTTTTGCAGCTATTCGACTTGGGATAAGACCTGCTATGAACGTTAATCCAACACTAATTGCAACAAGGCCCAATGCCTTTGCAATCGGGAGTGCTGCAAAACCAGGCACTTCAATGAATCTTGATATAATCAGATTAATCGGCAGTATCAGTACAGCAGTAGCCAGAACCCCGAATATCCCGGATGCAAAGCCTATTATTATTGCTTCGGCTATAAACACGCGGCTGATGTCTTTTTTTCTGGCACCAATGCTTCGAAGTATTCCTATTTCCTTTGTTCTTTCTACAACTGATACATATGTTATTATGCCTATCATGATTGATGAAACCACCAGGGATATTGCAGCAAATGCCGAGAGTATTACTGTAATAGTGTTTATAAGGGAAGAAATCGTCCCCGAAATTGTCTCTGCCAGATCAGAATAAATAATTGTATCTACATCTTCGCGGTCTGTATTATAAGCCTCAAGATATGACTTTATATCATCCTTTGTATCAAAAGATACCGGGTATATCTGAATGGCTGATGGCGTTGAATCTCCGCCTATCATCTGCATTGTGTTTTGATAAGTTGAAGTCTCAGTAAATTCTCTGCCGGACAAAACACTTTTCGACGGATTTTGGCGCTGAGCTTCTACTATTTCAGAGTCCCCGGCATGTAAAAGAACCTGGTCAGTAAGCATTGTTGTATAACCTATACCAGTGTTTAAAATTTCACTTGAAGCAGATTCCTTCACACGCATAATTCCAACAATTTTAATTGTCATTGAATTTTCACTTTCCGCCATTTCATTGTAATTGTTTCCTGCGGCAAAAAGTCCCATGTTATTTACATAATAATCATCATTGTCGACTACAATGAACTCCCGCCCGAGAAAAGTATCGAAATCAAATTCTTCCTCAGAGGATATGCCGAATTCTTCCAGAAATTTTGTGCTTATTCTGTTCTTTTTGTCAATGATAAGTACGACTTCATTGTATTCTTCAGGATACCTGCTGTTTTCTCCAAGCAAATCATATTGTGACTCAATGAACTCCCTGTCACTTGGTATTTCATTGAAGTTGTTGTTTGTATTGAAAATTGCAAACGGGTTCGATGAGGACCTGGTACCGACCTTGATATAATCCCCGTTTTCTGTTCCCGCAAGAAGAATAATTGACACACGCCTTGTATATGATATCGAGTTGTATAAAGATTCATCCATTGCTCCCAGATAATCCAGAAACTCATCAGTAATTATATTTGTATGTGTGCGGGAGTTTTCATCAGGGTCATAGGATAAAATATTCTCGGTGTCAGGAAAATCAGACTCGGTATTTCCCCCCATAAAATCTTCACTGCTTTCGCGTCTTGCTTCCATGATATCCGCAGTGGTGCTTACGTTTTGGTTTATTGTTATCGGAAATCCGGCTAAAGTATCACTTTGCATGGAATCCACATATATTGTCATACCATTACTGATTGCAAGAACCAAAGCTATGCCTATAATACCAATACTTCCTGCGAATGCTGTTATAATGGTTCTCATTTTTTTACTTATGAGATTTCTGAAACTTGATTTTAGCGCAGTGGGAAATGACATGGAAACTTTTTTATTTTTCAGTTTTTCTATAAAAGAAACTTCGTCATCCTTTCCATAGATTCTGCTGTCTTCTGTTACTTCACCGTCAAGTAATTTTATTATTCTGTCACTGTATGCTTCTGCAAGTTCTGTATTATGGGTAACCATGATAACAAGTCTGTCTTTGCTGATTTTCTTCAATATATCTAAAATGGTAATGCTGGTTTTCGAGTCAATTGCTCCTGTCGGCTCATCTGCAAGAAGAATCTTGGGTTTATTAACAAGTGCCCTTGCTATGGCTACCCTCTGCATCTGTCCCCCTGAAAGCTGATTGGGCTTTTTATGAAGCTGATCTGCCAGACCTACATCAGAAAGAACTTCAGCAGCTCTTTTTTTTCGTTCCGCCGCACCTACACCCGAAAGAGTCATGGCAATTTCAACATTGTTAAGAACAGTCAGATGAGATATCAGATTATAATTCTGAAAGACAAAACCTATGGTGGCATTTCTATATGAATCCCATTCACTTTCCTTGAAATCCTTGGTGGATTTATCATCAAGGATCAGATCACCTGCATCGTATCTGTCCAGTCCTCCGATAATATTCAGCATAGTTGTCTTACCACAGCCAGAAGGACCCAGTATGGAAACAAATTCATTTTTTCTGAATTCCAGATTTATTTTTTTCAAGGCATGGGTTATTGTATCCCCCGCTTTGTAATCCTTTGATATGTTTGTTAACCTGAGCATTATTTCTCCATTTCATTTTATATAATCTATTTATGATACCCATTAAGGGGTTCATTGATTCAGATTTAATTTTACGGTGCTTTTTTATATTTAAAAGTTTTATTGAGCCACGGTATTGCATGATATTCCTTGAAGAAATGGTTATCTACATCAATGTTTGCGTACTTATAGTATTCAGCCATGGTAATATTATCCGGAAGTTCCTCATATTCGTGGTGCCTGTCTTCAGGATTTTTGAATTTTTTATAGTAGTGTATTTCCAGATTGCCTGATGCATAATCCCTTTTATAGCTTCTCATAATAATATCAAGGTCGGCGGTTACTCCTCCTTCTGTAAGCAGAAGCGGCTTAGGTGAATTAGCTGCCAGCAGGTCAATATAGGTAAACCATTCAAACATATCAGGAATTTCATGCCAGTACCCACCAATCGGCTGGTCTTTCTTGAGTGCAAGTTTTCTTTTTAATCGGTTACCTGAAAAATCGTTGTATATCACAGCTTTTATATCATCTGAAATTATGCCTAAATATGCAGCTGCTTCTGCTCCCAGAGAATGTGAACTGACTGCAATCTTATCTGAGTCAATGAATTCATTATTTTTCATCCACTCAATCAAGCACAGTTTCTGATGAACTGAAATGCCAACATAGTTTCGTCCCATCATAATCATACGGGCTGAAAAGTCGCCTCTGTCATTCCAAATATCATCTTCACTGTTCTTCAACTCCCCTACTCCTGGATTTTCAACAGCAATGGCAACATAACCGGCCTGCACAAAATGCCAGGCCATCCTGTTGTGATAAGGGTGTTTGTTGGAAGTTGGTCTTCCGTCAATCTCCGGTTCATTGGCAAGGAGCTCCTTCGTTCCTGAGGAACCAGCAATGCAAAGAACTCCAGGGAATTGCATCTTTCTAGAAGCACAATCCGGTATTAGAACAAGGAAAGGAACTGCTGAATACGGTTCCGGATATATAATATGCTTTTCTACTCTATATCCATCCCTTTGTTTTGACCACAACAATTCTGAAACACCAGACAAGTCACCATTAGCAGGGAACTTCATAAGCTCGCAGGCTTTATCCCTGACAGCTTTTTTCCACAACCTGCGCTGTTCATCTGAAAATCCAGGATTATACCCAAGTTTTTGCTTCAGATTTTTATAATACTCATTCAAAAATCTCTCTGTCTTTATAAAAGCACCTTTTTTCATATCCATGTCCCAATTGTATCACGCAATTCATCTTATCTGACACAACATCCCTGGGATAACGTGTCAGATTTGACACGTTATCCCAGGGA
>CAYYXJ010000139.1:0-7978 GCA_964475455.1 uncultured Clostridiaceae bacterium
TCCCTAAATATATCCCGGTAAATTATATAGCAGGAGAGAACAAATGTCATTAGGAATATAACCCGGTCAATAATCAGGTCGGGAATAAATATTTATTCCCGACCTGATTATTAGGAAAAGTTTGACCGGTTGCAGGTTTTTGGATATAATGCACTAAGATATCGCTGTGATGGAAAGCAGTAGGCATGAGGATGATAAAGAGAAGCGCTGTTTGGTGAGAAGCGTCGATTCCGGAGGCTGAATCTCGTTCCTGAGCTGTCTATGGGAAATTAAGTAACATGGACCGGTGGAAACACCGTTATCAAATTCAAGATAATATGAAAATATTGAATTAGAGTGGTACCGCGGTCCTTCGCCTCTAGCGATGGACCTTTTTATATGTAAGGAGAATTGGAAAATATGAAACATTACAACCATAATGCAGTTGAAAAGAAGTGGCAGGCTATCTGGGATGAGAAGCAAACTTTCCAAACAGGAGATGACAAATCCAAACCCAATTACTATGCACTTATTGAATTCCCGTATCCCTCGGGGAAGGGTCTTCATGTGGGTCATCCAAGACCCTATACTGCACTTGATATTGTAGCCAGAAAAAGACGCCTTGAGGGTTTTAATGTGTTGTTTCCAATCGGTTGGGATGCATTTGGTCTGCCTACTGAAAATTATGCCATTAAGAATAAAATCCATCCTGCAGAGGTAACAAAGAACAATATTGCCAGATTCAAAAGTCAGTGCAAGTCAATCGGATTTTCATTTGACTGGTCAAGGGAAATAAACACAACGGATCCTAATTACTATAAATGGACGCAATGGATTTTCCTTCAGCTTTTCAAACACGGTCTGGCATATAAAAAAGAGATGTCCATCAACTTTTGTACCTCCTGTAAAGTTGGCCTTGCAAATGAGGAGGTAGTAAACGGTGTATGTGAAAGATGCGGCAGTGAAGTTACCAGACGATTGAAAAGCCAGTGGATGTTGAAAATTACTGAATATGCCGAAAGGCTGATTTCAGACCTGTCACTAGTTGATTATCCTGAGAGGGTATTGGCAACACAGATAAATTGGATTGGTCGGTCAGAAGGCGCTGAGGTAGATTTCAAAATAGATGGGACTGACGATGTGCTTCGTGTATATACCACCAGGCCTGATACTCTGTATGGTGCTACATATATGGTAATGTCGCCTGAGCATCCCTATATTGAAAAATACAGGGATCAGATTGAAAACTACGAGTCCATCATGGCATATGCGGAAGAAGCTGCTCATAAATCCGACATGGAAAGAACTGAGCTTGCCAAAGATAAGACAGGTTTGGAAGTTAAGGGAATCAAGGCTATAAACCCTGTAAATGATGAATTAATACCTATATGGGTATCAGATTATGTGCTTATGACCTATGGAACAGGCGCTATTATGGCTGTTCCGGCTCATGACCAGAGAGATTATGAATTTGCTAAGAAATTTGATTTGCCAATCGTGGAAGTTGTAGGAGGCGGGGATATCAGTGAGGCAGCCTTTACAGACATAGAAACAGGAACCATGATCAACTCAGGTATTATAGATGGATTGAGTGTCAAGGATGCAAAAATAAAAATCACGGAGTTCCTTGCTGAAAAAGGCATCGGAGAATTTAAAATCAATTATAAACTTCGTGACTGGGTTTTCTCACGTCAAAGGTATTGGGGAGAACCTATTCCATTGGTATTTTGTGAAGAATGCGGTTGGGTCCCGATTCCAGAGAGTGAGCTTCCGCTTGTGCTACCCGAGGTTGAATTCTATGAACCAACTGAAACAGGTGAATCGCCGTTGGCCAAAATAACAGATTGGGTCAATACGACTTGCCCATCATGTGGAAAACCGGCTAAGAGAGAAACCGACACTATGCCTCAGTGGGCCGGATCATCATGGTACTATCTCAGATATATTGACACACAAAATGATAATGCTCTTGCATCCAGAGAAAATTTGGAGTACTGGACCCCTGTTGATTGGTATAACGGGGGAATGGAGCACACAACCCTGCATCTTCTTTATTCCAGATTCTGGCACAAGTTCTTGTATGACATCAATGTTGTTCCAACACCGGAACCATATAAGAAGAGAACTTCACATGGTATGATTCTTGCTGAAAATGGTGAGAAAATGTCCAAATCCCAAGGTAATGTTGTCAATCCTGATGAAGTTATAGAAGAATCAGGAGCTGATACTCTAAGAATGTTTGAAATGTTCATCGGTGATTTTGAGAAGAGTGTTCCATGGTCGGAAAATGGTGTTAAGGGCTGTAAGAGATTTCTGGACAGGGTATTCAGATTAACTGATATGCTGACTGATGAAGTAGGTTACAGCAAGGACATGGAAATTAATATGCACAAGACCATCAAGAAAGTAAGCCAGGACTTTGAGACGCTTAAATTCAATACAGGAATTGCTGCGTTAATGACATTGGTAAATGATTTCTATCATAAGGGCAGTGTAACCAAAGGCGAATTCAGGGATTTTCTAATTCTTCTGAATCCAGTATCACCACATTTGACTGAAGAGCTTTGGGTGGAAACCGGGTATGAAGGAATGCTAAACCAATCGAAATGGCCTGCATATGATGAAAGTAAAACAGTTGATGATACCATTGAAATAGTTATTCAGATAAATGGCAAAGTAAGACATAAAATGAGCATATCTGCCGACCTGACAAGCGAAGGGATGAAGGAGTCAGCACTTGCTGAGAAGGAAGTAAAGGAATTGCTTGCAGGCATGCAAATAATAAAAGTAATTGCTGTTCCTGGCAGATTGGTTAACATCGTAGCCAGATAATATAAAATCATCTTCGGAGCATCCTGCATACCATTGCGGGATGCTTTGTTATATAACCAAATGAATAATTATTCCCGACCTGAATATTGAAAAACCCGGGCGGGGGGACCGCACCGGGTTTTGGTTGTATTGGGGGGAGGTTAGTCTGCGTCATCGGTATCAGGCGCAGGCATTGGTTCTACGGCCGGTTCAACTCTCATGGGGCCGTCCATGGGAACGATTTCAGCTACCTGGAGTTCGCCTATGAGCTGCAATGAATTATAATCATATGTTCTTAACTTGCCCATCTGCAGGTAATAAACGATATCATTAATATATGTAATCCTGGTTGGTGTGTAGTAGGACCAGTAAACACCGGAATCGCTTGAGGGTAAAATTCCCTTCAAGGAAAGTCTTCCGTTGCTGACTTCTACCATAACTGCGCCTTCAGTCCAGGAATTCCAGTCGCCATACTTTTCAGCGGTGTTTATCTGTGCACTGAACATAGCTACTTGCTTTTCTGGCCACCAGGTGAATGCTTTGTGGTTGTACTGGGCTTCTGAGTAAGAACCCTGCTTTCCAATTACGAGGGTATCAACTTCCTTAGGATTGTAGGGGTCAGATACATCAAACAATGAAAGTTTAAGTCCGCCGGTCTCAAAGCCGGTTACAATTTCATTGCCATTTTCGTCTTTTGTATAGACTTCTCTGGTATCAACACCAACACCTATAAGATAATTGTCTGCAACAGGATGGAGGTAATTTGAAAATCCAGGAATTTTCAGTTCGCCGGTCACCATAGGATTGGCCGGATTTGAAAGGTCGAGTACAAACAATGGGTCCATGTTCCTGAAAGTAACTACATAACCTGAATTACCTGAGAATCTTACTGAATAAATTCTTTCACCCGGTGCCAGATTCTCGACACTGCCGGTGTTGTTCATATTTTTATCAAGTATGTAAACATTGTTCATTGTGCCGTTCTCTGTCCAAAGAGTAGTGGCTATTCTGAAAAAACCATTGTATTCATCCATTGAGAACTGGTTCAGAACATCACCTCTGACCTCGCCTGTGCCTGCATATTTTACTGAATTTGCAGTAAGTTCATATTTGAAGATCTGAGTCTTGGGCTCTTGGGGTTCAGTGGCTTCTGCAGAAACTGCGGTGCCGGATTCTTCAGAGTCTTTAACCATTTCTAGTACCATTGGGAAGAAGTAATAAACCGGTTTCACAATATAGAGAGCTTCTGTGCTCATAAATATAGTAGAACCACCGCCCATGACTGTCTCAAATTCAACTGCCTTGTTGCTGTCAATATCCATGACTGAGATATTCATGAAGGAATTGTCTACAGGATTCGGAAGATAAGCAACATCACTTGGGTCAATCATAGTAGTTCCGCTGTCTTTTATACTGTCATATTTATATGGAAGAATATCTTCGGCCTTGGCGGTATCATCCATGCCATAGAAGTATGACCACTTGTTGGTAACCAGATAAAGTTTGCCGCCGGTCATCCTTGAACTCAGCATATATCCCTCAATCATGTAATCCCTTGTCAGGGTAGGATTGGTTTTATCAGTAATGTCATACACTTTTGCAAAGGTGTAATTTTTGACTGGAATGTATCTGCCGGGCATCATTTCTCGCCCTTCAGGTGCACTTGATTCCATGACTGGCATTTCATCATATGTATAACCGACTGCAGTCAGTTTGTTTCCTGTAATGAACATTTCAGCGAAACTTGAATTGTTTTCAAGCAATATCTTACCTGCAACAGTCATGTTGGCCGGATCAAGGGCATCGACGATTACAAGGCTGTTTCCTGCTATGAAGTAAATATATCTGCCGTCGTTTTTAATAACATCAGCTTCATCAACACCTTCAACCTGAACATTGGTTTCACCATGGGAACCGGGTGCCTGAGCAGAATTTTTTGATGAGTCTGAAGACGCTGATTCTTCTGCCAGTGCCATGTCAGGAGTAGCAACTCCACCTCTGTCATATCCATATCCCTGGGATGTTTGCTGCATATATGCAACAAGCTCTTCAAAATCTTTGAATTTCGGTAGGTTTTCCGATGATTCAAGGCCAAGTAATTCGGCGCATCCTGTAAAAGAGAAAACCATTACGGCCAATAGAATCAAAGTTACAGTTTTTGTGATTGTTTTTTTCATTTTCATCACTCCTGTTCTTTATTTATGTTGATTAGACAATGCGGCAGGGAAAAAAGTTCCAAATAAAAAAAGAACCCGGTATTAACGGGTTCACGGTATTACATCTGAAGATAAACCCGCAGTTGAGTATCCTCGTCAATCATAACCTTTGGCTCAGGACTCAATGCAACATGAAAGTTATCAGTAATCCTTCTTCCGGTTATGGACCTATAACGAATTCTTACAGGATAAAGTAAAAGGTTGCTTACCATATCTTCCGGAAGATAGAATAAAAACGAATGAACATCACCCGGCTGTACAGTTGACAGCTTGGTTTCAGGACCATCGGAAATGTAATAATCTCCCAGGCCCTTGAATTCAATATCAATGGCTGATGCATTTCCAAGATTTTCAATCAAAATCAATCCGACTTTTTTACGGGAAAGCATATCAGAAACTGCATTCCTTGATTCTATTAGATAGGAAGTATTGCTGTGGTAGAAATTTCTGGTTTCCATGATGCTTTTTACTGCTTTTTCAATTTTAACCGGGTCAGAAACCGGTCTTAGGACCGGAAGATGCTTTTTCCTGTCCCTTATTGCTATAAATAGTAAAACCAAAACCATGGAAAAGAAAAGTAAAATACCAACAATGGTAACCTCCAGCATCAGGGTTTCATTAAAAATCAGATTGTCATATGGCATTTTCATCACTCCTTGCATTGTTTTTATTATACCTTATACGAAGGAAAAACAACAGAAACAGAACCAGAATAAACCCGCTTAAAGGAACTATAAACCTTATATTAAAAGTTGCCCTGTACTCTTCAGGAAAATCGTTGAAAGAGTAGGTAGCGCTGACACTATGTTCCGATAAATCCTCAGCTGACACCAGATAGGAACTCCCAATTAGTATGCCATCATATTTATAGGATACCAAACCTACAATTCCACCTTTTTCCGGTTCTTCCATTGATTCCTCAAACAGCTCTACATCAGTGGAAAGATGCCACCTTGATGTGTCAACGGGCATCAGGTATTCTATATTTCTTGCGGTGGCAACTGAATATCTCAGATCCGGAACAATTGAAGAGTCCAATATTTCACCTGAAGTTGTAACAGCCTGAACTGTATATTCATCAAAGGCTCTCTGTATGAGTTCAAGTGAAATTTCTGCCGAAGCCGCTCTTGTGGAAATATTGGCGACAACGCATATTACGTCACGGCCGGAGTAATCACGGGCCGAGCTTACCAAAGTGAATTTTGCCTTGCTTGTATATCCTGTCTTTACACCGGTAACAATAAAATCCATTCCTTCATTTGAGCCAAGGATTGGGTTTCCGTTCCTGAGGGTGGGAAATTCATCATGCAGGTTGGTTGCAGGCAGGGAATACTCTTCCCGGGCAACTACCGTAGCAAAAGTGAAATTATCCATTGCCTTCAGTGTAATCATTGCCAGGTCATAGACAGTTGTATAATGATCGTCGTTATGGAGACCATGAGGGTTAGTGAAATGAGTATCAAGGGCACCGGCCTGTTTTGCAGTTTCATTCATAAGGTCCGAAAATGCTTCCACGGAACCCGATATATTCTCAGCTATTGCAACAGCAACATCATTGGCGCTTTTGAGCATCAGGGCATGCAGCATATCATAGAATTGCATTTGTTCTCCTTCCAGCAGACCAAGCCGGACAGCCCCGGACTCCATTGGGCCAGATGCAATCGGAGAAACTGTGAATGTTGAAGTTATCCCGGCATTTTGCAAGGCAGTATAAGCCGTCAGAACTTTTGTTGTACTTGCAGGAAAAATTCTTTCATGGGAGTTTTGTTCAAGTAGAATCATTCCAGTTGATTTATCTATGACAATATAATAATAGCTGCTGTCATCCGTGTCGGCATGGGCAGTTTGCACCGGAATATATAATAAGAATAGTATAGCCAAAATCATTGAGGTTATCTTTTGTATCATGTATGCATTATATCAAAAAAGTTGATGTAGCAAGCAATAAAATAAATGACAAAAAAAGGAAATATTGTAAATTTGCAGAATATATTATCATTGATATAACTCGGAGCATAACAATGAAAAAAGCCGGCAAAGTCATTTTGTATATTATTTTAGCTGCAACTGCCATAATTACCATCGTCCTGTCATTGAAAAGATCCGCCGAGGGTAGAAGTCTTATAATGACAGATGAAGAAAGAGGCATTACCACAGCAATTGAAACCATTCAGACTATAAAAATTTATGTTACCGGAGAAGTTCTGGAACCCGGAATCATAGAAATACAAAGAGGTGCTACAATCCTGGATGCGGTTGAAGCCTGCGGTGGATTTACACAAAACGCAAGCACCAACATAAATCTGGTCTATGAGCTGGATAAAAATGTAACACTCATAATCAAGTCTTCGGACGACGGCGGTGGTGTAAAAGTGATGGAAGATTCAGGGGATGCAGTGCTCATTGATGAGGAAAACGGGCTTATTGACGGCAAAATCAATATCAACAATGCAGATGTTGCATCCTTGAGCCTTTTACCGGGCATAGGTGAAATCACTGCCGCAGATATTATAGCATTCAGAGAAAATTCCGGAAAATTCAATAAAATCGAAGACCTGATGAATGTCCCTGGAATCAAGGAAAGTAAATTCAGCAAAATCAAGGATTTGATTTGTGTTGATTAGCAAATATAAATTAATTTCAGATAAGAGTATATTTATACATTTTTTTGTTGACATCACTATTGTAGTATAATACTATCATTCGTAAGGAATTTTTCTTTGGAGGTAGAAATGTCAGGTTTTATTGTCATGGGAGCAGCGGTCCTTGTAACTTTGCTGTTTGCCGTATACAACTTTAAAAAAGTAAGAAAACTAGAGGGCGGAACAGAACTAATGGAAGAAATCGCCCTTTCAATAAGGGAAGGTGCAAATACTTTCCTTCTTCATGAGCTAAAGGCCATGTACAAGATAGCACTTCTGGTAGCAGTATTACTTGGTGTGCTTGTAAACTGGTATGTCGGTGTTGCCTTT
>CAYYXJ010000140.1:0-7927 GCA_964475455.1 uncultured Clostridiaceae bacterium
TCAGGTAAATACCCTAGAGGTGTTTGCTCGATTTTCAGGTAAATACCCCAGAGGTATTTGCTCGATTTTCAGGTAAATACCCCAGAGGTGTTTGCTCGATTTTCAGGTAAATACCCTAGAGGTGTTTGCTCGAATCGACTTTAATTTTGTTAACAAAATGTTCATAAGTTTTATATATAATTGATTTGAAAATACGACAGTTCGGGGAGGATTTGACACAATATAAAGGAAAAAGTCTGAAAAGCAAGATATAAGTGGTATTGTATATATAGAGACAGGGAAAGAGGATATTGCCTTGAAAAAGATTTTAATTGTTTCGATTGCCTTGGTTCTTTTAATTTCAGGATGTAACAGCGGCAGTTCTGAGTTGACGGAAGCTCCCGATATTACGCTTAAACCTGACGTGGAGACCGGGGGACTTCCTGATGATTTCATTGATGCAGATTATATTACCATTCTAACGGAACCATATTTGCAATTGAAATATTTTGAATTAGGCTCATGGCAGGAATACATGCTTGATAAATTCGGCATTGAAATATATCTGAGTTATGGAAAATACAGAAGTAATGCCGGAGGATATGATCCGGATAGTATTTATTTATTGAATTACAATCACATATACCCTTTTTCCCAGGGCAATGATGCAAGTGTGCTTGAGTTCAGTGACCCGGAAAAAGTAACCGACCTGACTCTTTATTATGAGAAATATGGCTGGGATAAATTCATTGAACCGGAGATTCTTGAAAGACTTACAGTCAATGGTGGAATATATGCCGTTCCATCCATTACAGACAAGTATGTTATACCGAGGTATTATAACAAAAAAATACTTGAGGAGCTGTCTTTGGATGTTCCCACTACAATTAGTGAGTTCCATGAATATCTGCAGGCCGCCAGGCAAAACAACACAAGCGAGCGTTTTTATCCCATGTGTATTTTAGAGCAGACCGCATTAGCTTCCCTTTCTGATATTTTCAGAGCCTATGGTGTCTATGTGAATTCTCAAATTGATGTGTTGACAGAATATGACCCCAATACCGGTTCCTTTGAAGATGCTGTATTTTCTGATAAATTTGTGGATGCACTGGGCTTTATAAGAGGTCTTCAGCAGGAAAAGATACTGGGAATCATTGGTACTGCTTATGAAGATTTAACCAGCGATGACAGCAATCGTTTTATAAATGGTGTTGCTGATGTTGACAAAGGGTTTGCCACAGAATATTTCAGAATATATGATTCCGGTAAAAACTATTTTAACAACGACCCCGGTATAAGACCGGACTATGATTACGAAGCCGGTTATTTTCTGATTCACACCAACGATAAAAATGTATGCGAATTAAGGTCTAACATGGCTTTTTATATGTTCCCTATTTCGATAGACAATATATATGGAACCATTGACATGTTCAATGCTTTAATGACTGACCCCAAATACCGTTATGACCTGCAATATGGAATGGAAAATGAGAATTATGTGATTTCTCAGGGACAGGTTGAACCGCTTGAACCGGCTATTGGAGGTTTTCCGGAGATACGCCAGCTTAAATCATCACCTGATGATGGATTTTCACTTATTCCGGAAAGCCTGGAGTATATTTCAAACATGAACAGCGAAATGCTTTATGAAAAAAACGTATTCAACAGCTATTATACTTACAGGGGAAGTTCATCTGCAGTAAGATCCAGCATGGCTTATGAACTGCTGTATCCTTTTGTGTCTGTCGAGGATGCAGTAACCAAGTACAGGGAAGAATTCATTAAGTATGGCGGTTATACAAAGATTGAGGAGCTCAACAGCAGGCTGGGCACTGTACCCCAATACAATTACGGCAATTAAAGCCAGGAGAATAGGACAACAAAACATCTGTGGTGTATAATGGTTTACGACGGTTATACACCATTTTTTATATCCAAAACCGTACCGGAGGTTTGTTTGAAATTCATTGATAAAGATATGAAATTATTCGGGAAAGTCAGTCTCATAGACATAGTTATTATGTTGATTGTGGCAGGAGCCGTAATAGCTGCTGTGTTCTACTTCAGCAGCCATGGGACAGGCCTTGGCAATGCAGACAACCATCCAATAACATATGAAGTTCATATAAAGAAAGTGGACTACGACTTCGCAAGTCAGATTGAGCCCGGACAGCAGGTTAACGACAGGGTCAAAGGTTATTACAGGGGAATTGTAGAAAGTGTAGAAATCATACCCCATGCCGAAAAAGCTGATGACCTTGTGACGGGAGGCCAGCCGCTTAAAGAGTATCCCAATCTATATGATGCAGTGGTAAGAATCAATGTAAATGCTGAGGTTACAGATCGATACATCAATCTCTCCGGAAACAGAATAGATATAGGGAAAGAAGCATACCTCCAGATAGGACCAAATGTTTATAAGAGCTGGGTTTCGGCAATTGAAGTTCATGACGAAGGAGGGGTCCAGTGAAACTAATAAAAAACGGAAGACTTTTCGGAATCCTGAATATTTTTGATCTTTTTGTCATTTTAATAGTTGTATCACTCATAGCAGGTGTTTATTTTGTATTTATAAGAGATGACGGGGAAACTGCCGGCGAACAGGTGAAGGTTGTTTATGAACTTCAACTTGAAGAAACATGGAAAGCACTTTACATTGATGCATTTGCTCCGGGTGAAAAAGTATATTTCAAGGAAAGTGACATATATATAGGAACAATAACCGAGGTGAAATTCGAGGAAGCCTGGGAATATGGAAATGACATCAATGGGAATTGGATATATGCCAAATCGGAAGGCTATTATGTCATCACCCTGGTTATAGAAGCCAATGCAGTTAAATCCGGAGACGGCTTTATAGTAGAAAACAACTGGAATGCCTTCAACGGTACTACCATTGAATTTTCTACCAGAAGGCACACTACCCTCGGAATGGTTAAATCATTGGAGGAAAAATGAAAAAAATCCTCCTGGCAACAATGTCCCTTGGAATAGGCGGAGCTGAAACCCACATAGTCGAACTAAGCGAAAAGCTCACCGAATCAGGATATCGGGTCTATATCATTTCAAACGGCGGGGTTTATGAAGAAACCATAAAAAAGAATGGTATAACCCATATCAAGGCACCGCTTCACACCAAAAATCCGTTCAGCCTGATTAAATCATATTTCAAGATTAAAAAAGCGGTTATTCTCAACGGTATTGACATAGTACATGCCCATGCACGGATACCGGCCTTTATCTGCAATATAATATGCAGAAACTTAAACATCCCATTTGTGACAACGGTACATTATGAATTCAGAACATCGTTTCTATTTAAAAAATTCACGAGGTGGGGAAGCTTTACACTTACAGTAAGCCGTGATGTCCAGGATTATCTTGTAAAAAATTACCATTATGACAAGAACAGGACAGGTATTACTGTAAATGGAATTAATACCAAAACCTTTTATCCAATGACAAAAGATAAGGCAATTATGGGCGAATTTGACATAAAACAAGATGATTTTGTCATTGGTACCGTATGCAGGATAGACAGGGGGAGTTCCAAGACTGCATTCATGCTTGCTGATATTGCTGTTTTGCTGGATGAGGAAATCAAGGATCTTAAAATACTGATAGTCGGAGGGGGAAACCAGTTTGACAGACTCTCTGAAAAAGTCAGGTCAATAAATAAAAAGGCCGGACGCAGGCTGATTCATCTCACCGGTCCCAGAAGCGACATCAGTAAAATTCTGTCTGTTATGGATATATTTGCAGGTATTAGCAGAGCTGCCCTTGAATCCATGGCTATGGCCAAACCGGTGGTTTTGTGCGGTGACATGGGATATCTTGGAATAATGGATGAGCAGAGCCGCGAAATGGCAATGGAAACAAATATGACCTGCCGTGGAATGGCTTCTCCGTCAAATACTAAATTCCTCACAGATCTTATCCTGTTATATGAAAACAAAGAAATAAGAAAAAGAAACTCGGATTTAAACCTGGAAACAGTCAGTGAAAATTATACAGTAGACAGAATGGGTCGTGATGCTGTTGATATGTATAATAAAGCCTCGGCTGACATGAAAGGATTGCCTAAAACTTATCATGCCATGCTGTCCGGATATTATGGATTTGAGAACAGTGGTGATGAAGCTATGCTTTCTTCAATCATTGATGAGCTTCGCTTTGAAAAAAGTGACATCCGCCTTCTTGTTCTAACAAAGAAAACCGCAGAAACTAAACAAAAATATAATGTGGATACCATAAGCAGATCCAATCCATTTTCACTGATTAAGGCATTTCACCACACCGGAACACTTATTAGCGGAGGCGGAAACCTAATTCAGGATCTGACCAGTTTCCAATCAATGCTTTATTATACAGGTTTGATGAAATATGCATATATCCGTGGCATGAATATAATGCTATATGCAAATGGAATAGGTCCGCTGCAAAGAAAAATGTCATTGAGAATTGCAGGAAAGGTACTGGATAAAACTGATGTTATAACAGTACGTGAACCTAATTCATATGAAATGCTGAAGGAGATAGGTGTTAAAAATCCTTATATCTCAATTACAGCAGATCCTGTAATGGGATTGGAATTATCATCTGATGAAAATACATCTTTAGTTCTTTCCGGTTTTGGTATACCGATTGAAGGTAAAAAAGCAATATTCTCAGTTAGACCATGGAAGGGACTGGAAAGTAAATTTAATCCTGTATTTGCAAGGATTGCAGATTATTTGTTTGAAAAACATGAACTGGTTCCTGTTTTTATTCCTTTGCATTCAAAGAAAGATACCAAGGTCTGCCAGGATATCATAAGTATGATGAAGAACAAGGCATATCTCGTTGAAAAAGAGAGCAGTGCAATTGACCTTATAACAATAACAAGTGAAGCAGAGCTGGTTATTGGTATGAGGCTTCATTCACTGATTTATGCCTCCGTGGCAAGAATTCCTGTAATTGGTATAGTTTATGATCCCAAGGTCAGATATTTCATTGAACTTATGGATCAGGAAGATGGAGGTCTTGTAGAAAACATAGCCTTTGATGATTTAAGGGAAAGGGCTGAAACTATATTGAATGAAAGGGATAAATATATAGATAGAATAAGCTCTAAGATGGACAGGCTTAAGAAGCAGTGCAAGAGAAACGCGGAAATTGCAATCAGGCTGATAGAAGGAGATCCTCTGAATGAATAAAAAGGCCGTAAAGACAATCGGACTTATTATGATTATCATTCTTTTAAGCAAGTTGCTTGGACTTGCAAGGGATATGTTTCTTGCGGGCTATTATGGGTCGGGACCAATCTTGGATGCTTTTACCACTGCTTCAGACATTCCTCTGAAATTTTTTGATTTGGCATTCGGAGCTGCTGTCACTTCCACTTTCATACCGGTTTATAATACTTACCTAAGTACCAAAAAAGAGGAAGGGTTTCTATTTGCATCCAGATTCATCAATATTGTATTTATAACTATTTCGGCAGTGAGCATCATGGGAATATTCTTTTCAAATCAGTTGGTTTCATTGTTTATCCCCGGAGCTAATCAGGAGGTTCAGATTCTGGCTGCAAAACTTCTGAAAATAATGTTTCCGGCAGCCGCTATGGCCGGATTGGCATTTTCTATGATAAGCATCCTGCAGTCCATGGGCCAGTTTACCATTCCTGCAATGATTAGTCTGTTCCCAAATGTGCTGATGATAGGATATTTGATATTTTTCAATGAACGCTACGGAGTAACGGGTCTTGCAGTAGCATTTTTATTGGCTTGGGTTTTACAGGTGATTGTGCAAATTCCATTTATTATGAAGAAAGGTTTCCAATATTCTCTTTCATTACGAATAAAAGATCCCGGAATTAAAAAAGTGTCCAGGATGGTCCTGCCTATATTGGTAAGCTCGTGGGTTACTCCGGTTTCGCTTTTCATCCTGGCAGCAGTAGCATCTTACCTTGGTGAGGGAGCAGTCACATCTATAAGACTGTCAAACAGGCTGTATCTGATTCTTTCAGGAATTTTTGTATTTGCAATGATGAATTACTTGTTTCCACTGATGTCCCGGCAGGCACTGGAAACGGATACAACGCAGTTCAAGGAAACTTACAGACGGGCCTTTGAAAGTCTTTGCTTTTTCATTCTTCCTCTGTCGGTGGGTGCTCTTCTTTTAAGTAAAGATATTATTTCATTGCTATATGAACGCGGACAGTTCACCGCTGAAGCTTCAAAAATGATGGCTGTTGCATTTGCAGGATTTACACCTGCAATTTTCGGTTATTCACTGTATGAGATAACTTCCAAAGCATATTATGCCGGGAAAAAAGTAATGGTTCCAACGATTATATCGTTGTGTACTCTTGTTGTAACACTTGGTTTATCATGTCTTGTTGTATTTGCAACAAATCTTGGGATAGGTTTTGTAAGCTTGTCGTTTTCGATATCAATTCTTATATCATCAATAGTCATGCTCTTCCTGTTCAATGGGGAAAATGGGAATATAATTGAATCAAGAAGCAAAAAAGAGCTTGCAAGGGGACTTGCGGGATCAGCTGTAATGGGTACTGTGGTATATGTCTTGCGTGAAATATTTATCAGCGATACAACAATGGCATTTTGGGGAAAACTTCTTATGATCCTTATTGTGGTTACCCTGGGACTGATAATATACCTAAGCTCAATGGCTATAATGAAATCACCGACTTTCATGTATTATTTTAATTGGATGAGAGAAAAAGCAGGAAGGAGGAAATGATGGACAGTATGATAATTAAAATGGTTGCAGGATTATATTCCGGACTACTAAATATAATTTATGACAGCAGATCCTATAAAATTTTCTCCGCAGTTTCCCGTTATGTTAAAAATGCAGCAAAAAAAAGTGTTATAGGTGGTTTCTTTTTCAATGAGGTAAAAGAGAAATCACAGGAAAACAGTTTTTTACAAAAGCTCTTCAACAAAGCCGCCGATAAAAGTACAAATATATTGAACTTAATAAAGTCATTTACAGCAAGTGTTCTACGAAATAGCAGAATAATAAATGTAATGTTTGATTTTTATTGCAACATATTGTTTTTACCACTTAGAACATTTGGCGTGATGTCTATAACTGCAGGTATAACATATATTTCACTAACCGGAATTGTAAATGAAATAGGACCCAGAAGCATTATAGCTTGTGCTGTATTGATTACACTAGGCGGAGTCATGGTTCTTTTCAAACTTGGCTTGTATGAAATATTCGGTGATAGCCTGTTTATTCGATTCATACTTGGTAAATCCGGTAATTTGGATGTGTTGAATATGTCGGATAACCGATTGAATAAAAACCACTACCCAATGGCAATAATTCTGGGGCTCTTAATTGCAGTATTTCCGGTATTTCTGCCAACAATGTACGCAGTAGTGGGAATAGCAGGGCTTTTTGCAGTTCCTGCAGTCATGGTGTGGCCTGTTCTTGGAGTGTTGGCTTTATCTGCCTCTATTGCCTTTATCCCGACCCTGGCAGCAGGGGGCTTGATAGTACTGACCTGGATATCAGTTGCAGTTAATTGTTCACTTGGCAGAATGACAATGAAGGATGTTCTAAAAAAAGGTCGCCCTGTTCTGCTGTTTATTATAATTACTCTTTCCGGGGGGATATTATCATTTGCCATAGCCGACAGCATAAAAATAGCATTGATTTACACAGTTTTTATATCTTCAGTTTATATATTTATTGCAATTATAAAGGACAGAATCACCTTGAAATCCATTCTGCTGGTATCAGCTTTAGCTGCTGTTTTAACGGCATTTTATGGCCTTTATCAATACCTGACGGGTAACATAGAAGTTGGATGGGTGGATTCAGAAATGTTTGCAGGAATCGTTAGAATTTATTCAACGTTTGAAAATCCCAATGTTTATGGCGAATACCTGTTGTTCATGATTCTAATTGTTCTTATGTTCTTCTTTTC
>CAYYXJ010000141.1:0-7922 GCA_964475455.1 uncultured Clostridiaceae bacterium
GGAGCTTCATTGACTGACTGGAAAGAGTAGGGCGGAAAGTCACAATCCTTCTTCCGCCATTATGGGATTTAACAGCTGCATTCAACTTTCTTGAGCATAAATGGCTTTTCTTTACCATGAAGTCAAAGGTCACTGAATTACCGAAATATGTGAAGCTTCCTCTATCCGGATGGTGCCACAAAAAATATGGACAGAGGATAAAAGCCTGATAACCATCATATATGGCAGGGGATAGAAATATCAGGTGTATTGCTGGATTTTTTAGAATCCTTCCAAATCCAGGGCCCAAAGGTCATATTTGTTTATCAAATCCAACAACTTAATGGCATACAGTGGATCCGTGGCATAACCGGCGCGTTTAAGTGCCCATGCACCTTCGGCACAGTCGTGCATTGCCGTTCTGAAAGATTCATAACGTGACAAAGTCAAAAGAAACACCTTGTGATCAGCCCATGCCTCATCGACATTAAGATAAGCCCTGAAGCTTGCATCGGTTCTGAATGATACCCCGTTGTAAACTTCCCATGTATTTGAAATTACAGAACCGTTTGTTCCTGTGCCTTTTATTCCGAACAGATTGTTTGAGAACAGACCTGTATATTTATCAACCGGTACGCTCTGGCCCCAGCCTGTTTCCAAAATGGCCTGTGCTGTTTGAAGTGCTGCGGACATTCCTGTGGATTCCTTTGATTCGATGGCCATTTCTGAAACAAATCCAAGAAATTCAGCTTGTTCAATTATTGGCTCGGGTCCGTAGATTTTTCCCAGGTAAACCTTGAAGTCAACTGAAGCAGTGGTATATGTCTGACCATTATAGGTTGCCTCGGCCTGTATTCTCATCAGCCCGTCGTCAGTACCTGCCGGTGTAAATGTTGCTGCTCCGGAAGAACTGACAGAACCGTTAATATATCTCGAACTGCCGGAATCCAGGTCAGTGAGCTTGTATTTGATTGTATCGGCTTTAACATTGCTTACAAGGCTAAGGTTTGCACCGGAAGTCAGTACCTGATTGGGTCCCAGACCTTTGAATACGAACTGGGGTGAGTCACTAATGGTCACTTTTACATAATTGCTGTAATGATATACGCCCTTTGTGTCCAGAACCCTTACAGCGAGTTCTTTTTCACCGGCAAGTTCAGGACCGGGGAACCATTCGTAACTGCCGTAGGGAATAGTGGTTATAACGGATATGTTTCCTCTTTCCGGATCCCGGAGGAGATATGTAGTGCTGTTGACATCAAAATTTCTTGAAGCAATCAAGCTGACCGGCTTATTTATGGTCATTCCTTCGGAGACTCCTGCCATGATGAGCTTACGGCTCACAGAGGCTATGACCTGGAGCTCCTGACTTGTGTAAGTATTTCCTTTTTTATCATAGACGGTTGCCTGTATGGTGCAGACTCCGTTTTCCTCCATCGTGGGAGTCCAGGTATATTTTGAAAGTGGGTCAAACCTGCCAACGGTTTTCGTACGGCCGGAAGTCAGGCTGGTAATAGTATATTTAACCGCATAAATGGGGAAATTGGCTGTAACACCGAAACTTGCGGAATCATTTACAAGGTCCATTCTTTCTATTCCCGCAATCTCAACGAGTGGGTCTACATCAATTTTGACTGATACAGCGTCACCTGCTATTAAATTGTTTTCTTCATCATAGAATCCCACCGCAAGTGTTTTATTTCCATTGTCATCAGGTGATGGGGTATATTGGAATGAGGTTGTACCTGCGGAAGCTTTCTTTATCACAAAACCTTTTGTGGTGCCTTTATCGAGGAGCATGAGCCTGATCTGAGCTGTTTTGTCCGCAATTTCAGCACCGGCTGTGAAATCAAGGCTGACTTTACCGGTAAGCCGGTCTCCATGTGATATCGAGGTGATATCAACATCGTAGAATGCTTCGACTTTTGACTCCTTGCCCGAGTCGACGGAAACGGTTCTTGTTGCATCGTCCCAGGATATGCCTATTCCAAAAGCATTGCTTATCAGGCGTATTGGTACATAGGTTCTGTCATTTATGATCATCGGAGCGACATCACTTACTATGCAAGATGTGCCGTTGTCATATTCAACAAGCTGACTGCCGATTGTGAGGAAAATAACGCGGCTGCCCTTTGTGATGGTTACTGTATAGGCTTCTCCGTCCCACTGCACATCCGCACCGAGCTCTTCTGCAACAAAACGTACCGGGACAAGGGTACGGTCGTTTACAATCATCGGGGAGGACAGGGAGGTTATGTCTTTTCCATCTACCAACAGCTTGATATCAGAGGCCGCACGGGCAGTAGGTACCACGAAAACCGTGGTGACAAAAAGCAGGGAGAGAATAATAAACCATGAGAGTGATTTCTTTATCATTTGTGTTATTACCTTTTCAGCACAGCAAATTTCGTATGCAGGCATCTGCATTATATCATTAACCTGGGTAAGGTTAACAAGCTGAAAAATAACCTTCATACATATAATGGAACGAAAACCAATGATTATTTGTTCCAAAAAATCTTTAATTTTAAGCGGCAGCAATCCAAAAGTTGCTGACACGTTATCCCAGGGATGTTGTGTCAGGGTTGTTAATAATAGAACGAAGAGCTGTTGCTGGAGCTCTTTTCTTATTGGAGGAAACTTTATGTTGAACTATATTAGTTTCTTCCGCCTCTGTATCCCTGGCCGTTTTCGCTGCCGCTTCCGTCAAGAAGGGGTTCGCCGTCTTCGTCACATTCTGCCAGTCTTGTTCCGTTGCCTGTGCCTTTTTCCATGTTTGCATTTCCGCCTTTGTAGCCGTTGCCGTCACCAAGTCCAACTCCGTCGCCTGTGCCTCTGCCAAAGATGCCCCATCCTTCTTCAGGACGATCAGGATTCACTCCATCCATTGTGCACAATTCCTCGCCGTCACATGCTGTAAGATATTCAACCATTGCAGCTGCTTCTTCCTCTGTCATTGTACCGTCAGCTACCTTTGCATCGATGATTGCGAGTTTTTCAGCAACTACTGCTGCGTGGAATTCCTCCACTGTTTCAAAATCTGCCGCTGATGCTGCGAATCTCTGTGAGGTCCCGTCATTTGCTCCGTTTCCGTTATATGCAAATGCGGTTCCTGCTGCCGCCATGACTACTACTGCTACTATTGCTGTGATCATGATTAATTTTTTCTTCATTGTTCTGCTCCTTTAAATTTTATATATGCATGATATCCAACGTATCTGTCATTTGTGTGTCAGTGGAAAAAACTTTTTCACTTATGTTAATATTGTATTGGCTATAATCAACTGACAAAGTAAAGAGATGAAACATGAGTCTTATTGCTTGCCCGGAATGCAAAAAACAGATATCAGATAAGGCAGTATCCTGCCCATACTGTGGTCTGCCCTCAGAATACTTCTTCAGTGAGGATATAAACACAGGCGATACCTCGTATGATAACCTATCTGAATTACAACCGGAAAAATTTATTGAAGATATAAGAAAGACACTTGATTGCGACGGATATATACCTGAAAGCAAAAGAAATTCAATATCAGAAAACTGCCGGGCAATTGTAAATAGAATGAAAAGTCAGCTCTACACAAGTGGAAAGGTAGCAGACAATACTGATTCCGCAGCTTTTTACAGTCTGTCGGAAGAATATTCCAATATCGGGGAAATCCTTGAAGAACATAACAGGAAATTCATTGATGCCAAACTCAAGGAGTATGGTGAATATTTTGATACAATCCTGGATGACGTTGATAAAAATATCATGCTGGACATGGATCAAAGAGTTGCAGTGCTTACCGACGAGGATTATTGTCTTTTGGTGGCAGGAGCCGGAGCCGGTAAAACCACCACAATGGCTGCAAAAACAAAGTACTTGGTAGACAAGATGGGCATTGACCCTGAAGATATCATAGTGATTTCCTATACCAACAAGGCAATAAGGGAATTGCGGGAGCGCATAAATCAAAAACTCGGTATACCTGCCAAGATATGCACCTTCCATAAGTTTGCATTTGACCTGATAAAAAGCAATTCATATGAGAGTCCTGAGGTTAATTATTCTTCGTATAAATATTTATTCGACATGCTGGAGAAAAGAGTTTTCAAAGACAAGCAATTCCTAAGGACACTAGTGCTGTTCCTTGGATTCTACTTTGATCTTCCTGAAAATATATTCGATTATGAAAATCTGGAACAATACCATATATATAAGGCAAGGCAGACTTATCAGACGCTTAAAAGCAATCTGAATGAATATAATCTAAGGGTAAGTAATCTGAGAAGCAGGAAACTAAGAACAATTACAGGTGAGTTTATGAGGTCCATCCAGGAGGTGCAGATAGCAAATTTCCTGTATATGTACAACATCGATTATGAATATGAGAAAGTTTATGACTATCCAATCATGGGCGCATCCAAGAAATACACCCCGGATTTCTTCATCCGGCAGGGTGAGAATGAAGCATACATAGAACATTACGGTATAACACAATCACACGAAAGCAATATTTATAGTGGAAAGCAACTTCAAAAATACATCAATTCCATAGAAACCAAAAGAAAGGTCCACCGGCATTACAAAACAGAACTAATTGAAACCTGGTCAGGTTATGATGACAAACGCAATATAATGCTGCACCTTCGCGAGGAACTTACCCGGAGGGGTTTCATACTGGTCCAGCGCGATACGAAGGAAGTTTACAGGAAAATCGTGGAGACCAGCAAGGACAAGTATGTGTACAAGCTAATCATATTCCTGATGAAGTTCATCAGCCTGTATAAAACAAATGGATTCAATGAAAGTGGATTTGATTATCTTAGAGGTAAAACAGACAATCCAAGGACAATGATGTTTCTGGATATTGCAGAAAAAGTCTATTTGCATTATCAGGAGTGCCTGCAAAAAAACAATCAGATTGACTTCGCAGATATGATAAACGATGCTAACTTTCTGCTGGATGAAATTGCTGCACAGAATAAAAAGCTCAAGTATAAATATATAATCATTGACGAGTTCCAGGACATTGCCCGGCAAAGGTTCAACCTTACCAAGAAACTAGCGGATGTGACCCAGGCCAGGGTAGTGGCGGTAGGCGATGACTGGCAGTCAATTTATGCCTTTGCAGGATCAGACATAACGCTTTTTACCAGGTTCAGGGATTTGATGCAGGGTGGAAAGGAATTGAAGATCCAGAGGACTTACAGGAATGCACAGCAGCTGATAGACATCGCAGGGGGATTCATTCAAAAAAATACCCAGCAGATATCAAAAAAACTTATTTCGCCAAAAAGCATAGAAAACCCTATAATCATTAAGACTTTTGACGATACAAAGACCATGTGGGCGAACCTGGCTGACCTTGTAGTGAAAACAATAGGTGAAATAAGCAAAGAGTACGGGCCAAGGTCAACAATACTTCTGGCAGGCAGATATAATTTTGATGTTTACAAATTGATTAACACAGGTAGGTTCAAGAAATATGGAAATTATCTCAGGTCGGTTGATTATCCGAAGGCAAAAATCGAATTTATGACTGTTCACAGTGCAAAGGGACTGGGGTATGATAATGTGATATTGCTCAATATGTTCGAGGGTAAATACGGATTCCCATGCCAGATAGAAGATGATCCAATAATGCGATTGGTAATTCATGGTGACCATAGTATAGAATTTTCCGAGGAAAGACGCTTGTTTTATGTAGCTCTTACAAGAACAAAAAACAGGGTTTATATTTGTGCACCAAGGATGAAACCATCAAGATTCCTGATTGAAATAATCAAAGATTTCAAGATTCCCTGTCCCAGGGATTTAAACCGGGAAGCTGTGGACCACTTTGAACTGCGATGCCCGGTTTGCAATTATCCGCTGAAATATGAATTCAACAAAAATTATGGTCTGTCATTGTATATGTGTACAAATGAACCTGAAGTCTGTGACTTTATTACAAATGATAAAAGATACAAACATGATATCTATAAATGTGATAAATGCAGTGACGGATACATGATAGTAAAGAGAAACAGGGAGAACGGGGAACCATTCTATGGTTGCACGAATTATTCCAATCCGGATAATTTCTGCAAGCATGCAGTACCGATAATAAAAAAAGGCGATGTATTGCTATAGCTGACTTCCGGGTCACCGAAAACACCGGGCGAAAATAATGAGAATTAGAAGAAAAGTGTTATTAAAAACCAGGGGATATTTTTTCCGGTAATACACTGGAGGTGATTTGCGGATTTTATAGTATATACTAAGAAAACTGATATAATGTAACTATATTAAAACCTTGGAGACAGTAATGAAAAAAATTATATTGATTGCAATACCGGTTATATTGCTTGCGTTGATACTGTTTTTCTTCCCGTACAAGATTGAAACGAAGCTTGGCCTGGATGAATTCAAAGGTAACAGACTTGCTGGTATCATCAATTTTTTTGGTCATACTCAAGAAAATATCCATTTGGAGATAAATGATCAATCAGCTGTGGCTGAATTGCTTGATTACATAGGTTCTCTCAGGGGAACAAGGAGTTTTAAAAACACTGGATCCCCACCACCGGACACAGATCATTATTATGTGTTCTTTTTTTATGACAAGGATGGAAATCCGGCGTTCATGATGACCTTCAATGGCAATTCAATATTTGTTAATGATTCTGGCCAGAGTAAAAAGTACCGTATATTCCCAAAGTGGAGTGATATACAGATAATAGATCAGATGGTTGCTGATTATTTTGTCGAAGACATTCCTGATTTCATGGAACCTTTGGAATATGTAGACATTTCAACTTCATCGGATTTCAATCCGGGTCGTGACGGATGGATGCAGGTCCTTTGGATTGACGGACATACAGATAACGAACAGTACATTATATTCAATGACTTAAAACCTTATGAAACCCTTGAAGTTTACGAATCAGGGGAAACCCTAATCATCTATTATGATGAAACAGAAGGGAATTCCGGTGAGGTGGCAGTTAGGGTTGAAAGTCTGCCGTTTCCACCCCGGGGCACAGACAATAAAATAATATTCATACTCAATGGAAAAAGATCATACAATACAGAATATATATATGGGGCAGAGTAAAATCCGGGATATACCATAATACTGATTTGACATTTTGATATAATTTACATAGATGTATTATATATGAGCTGTACAGTACTGATGGTAGATATATGACTCAAAGAAAATAAGGAAAAAGAACAGGGAAGAGTTACAGAAATTCATAAAAACCTGTTTATGCATATTGAGTAAATTATTTCATCCTTCTATTGAATTTGATATGATTTTTAGTGCAGGTGATTAATTTCAGGGGTTGTTCATCAATCCTTACTATGCATTCATGTATTTCAGATTACTTAGAATGATTCAGCATCCGCTTAAGATTATTTGTATGACTAATTATCCTGCAAATTGAAGGAATGTAAAAGAAAGTGCAAGCTTGGTAAAATAATTGAGTTAAAAACGTGCGTTTAAACTTACTTTTAAGCACAAAAAAGAAATCAATAAAGTGCCGAAAATGGTACATGACTTGGTGTATAGTTTGAATATATTCATTTATGGGGGTGTTGGTATGACAATGCAATCAAGTGACAGTATATTGTTCAAAAACAAAAAATACTACTATTTGAAATGTAATAATGCAAAATATATTTAGTTTTAAAATTTAATATTCTTTAATAGCTATAGTATTATTGTTTTTGGTAATATGCTTTTTCCTCATCAATATAAAATTTCAAAAGGTTATCAATCTGTTTATTTGCAAATTTTGCATAGAGTGTTGAATTGAAGGATATCTTTTTTAAGTCTTTTGAATAGTAAATAAATCTTTTGCGTTCAAACTTCTCATATGGATTGACCAACATACTTTGTTTCAAAGACTTTTTATCGAGAATTGATTCTATATTATTGAAAATCCCAACTCTTAGACTTAATTCAAAAAAT
>CAYYXJ010000142.1:0-7850 GCA_964475455.1 uncultured Clostridiaceae bacterium
GAACAACACAAAGGAGAATAACCCAATTCGGACCAGACCCAACCTCTTCTTTTTTGATGGTGATTATTCAAATCATCCAGTTTAACCAATACCTTATCAGGTGATGATTTTGCCAACTTTGTAAGAGATTCTCTCAGTTCATTTTCCAGTCGTTCATTTACCTGTGGCCAACTTTCTTCCGGGAAAGCAAATACTCCTTCACCCAGATCCTCGGGTTTGCCGGAGCGAAGTAATTCTTCAATTTCCGGATATTTTTTTGGAGCATTGGCATACATTTGCCACACATACTTCCACTGGTTTCTCTGTGCCCCTAATTTCTCCGCTATAGAGAATATGTTCTTATGATCAGGTGTGAAATCATACTGGGTTTTACAGATATTTATGAAAACTTCTCTTTTGCCGGCTGGCATCTCCTGCAAAAAAGAATCTCCTGAACACATCCATTTAAGGATATTGTGGATAATATCAGGGAATAGCTGGTTGTTTAAGAAATCACAGTCAACAATGGTTTTCCCCTCGAAGATCTCATTATCACGTAATATTCTGGGTAGTACTTTTTTCAGCGCATTTCTGGTCGCTTCATCTTTCGCCACCTTTAATCCCAACCCCTGAACCGGATTTTCCATAAAGGCAAGAATTGTCCATTCTTTCCCATTCTCCTGAACGAACATGGTGCCCGTGTACTGGTATTCAAGCAGTGGCTGAAATTCAAGCCTTGCATTTTCAACATTCCTTAAATCACCTTTGGAAACGCCCGGCAGGTAAATAATGGGTGTAACTTTTTCGTCCCAATCTGCCTCAGGAAGGACCCTTGTGACCATGCATTTTATCCATATTGATGGCCCCTGCTTTTGATCCGGATTATACTTACCATAGGAAATTAACTGGGGTAATTCTTCCTGCATTGTGGTTATAACCTCACTCCATTGTTTTTCCGGATCAGGCCAAAGGATAACTTCCGGCTTAACCATTATGCTGCTGTTGTGCTGCTCAGCTTGTTTTAAAGCTTTAATAACTTTATCGTATATACTGTATTTCATCGAAAATATGCTTGTTCAGGAAATTATTTATACGTAATCCTATCGTGTTATCCAATTGGTTGTTTTGCTTATCCAGGACTGGTATTTTAAGTATCCCACATTTATGGGTTGGTGCATTCTTTTCCCTTTGTGCGAATTCACCCCCGTAGAAAACAGGTGCATCTGTATAACAGTAGTGCGGATAAACTAAAAAAGCCTGTTTACCGCACCAGTATTCATTGTACACATACATCTGTTTCAGGTCGTTGTCAGAGGGAATATTATTCTCGGGAAGTTTCCATTTGGTATCAATAATTAAGCTTTCACCTGTTTCTTTATCCAAAATGGTAATATCGGGTCTTATTTTCTTATAAAAATTTGAACTATCTGACTTCCAGAATATTTTAGTGCTCTGTGGCTTTATCTGAAAATTCTCTGGTTTAAATCTTGATAGTTGCCGGAATATATACTCTTCCCACAGATCATTCATATCAAACAGAATGGCCAGGACATGATTTTTCCCCGAAATTATATCAGGCCGGTAATTCAATAGAAGCATTGCAGCAATCTCAATAGCATCTTTGTAACGGATAGTCTTCCTGTCAAAAACAAGGTTTTCGAATGTTGATATCGTAACTTTAATATCATATAATTCCGGAAATGAGATCAATAAATTGGATACCTTGTCTTTAAGGTAGGGACTCTGACTAAGTTCCGGAATGATTTTCAATGCTTTTAAGAGGATCTGGTTGAAGATATTTTCACTGTCGAAAATCTGATGTCTTGTGTAAAATCTTTCTTTGTGAATTGAATTTTGTTGAACCTGTTGGGAGAACAATAATTTGCCTTTTAATGTGGTTGAATTGTTATTGATGGTCCTGTACTTCTTCACTAATCCCTGCCGGATAAGTTTTTCACACTCGTTTAAATATATCTCAAAGTAGGCTTCGAGAATGCTATTCGGCTTAAACCGCAATGCTGCTTTTTCGTGGGCATATACCTGCATCCAATGACATTCACGAAGCATGTCTATCAGAACCTTTTGCCATAAGGCTTTATCATTTTCACCAAGTGTTTGCCCGATTTTGGGCAAAATTTCAATAGTTAGATTACCAACCTGGATAACTCCAACATAATGGCGAAACTTAACTCCTTTCGGTAATAAAGTGAAATAATCTCTTTGGTGAATATCATTATACCAACCCAAAGCTTCCCAGTGATGTTTCTGGAAATTCTGGTTGTCAATCAGAAGCTGCTGATGCTCAAAAACCTGTATGGTTTTATTGTTCCTCATCAGGTAAAGATCGGTTGGTAAGAGGTGTTAGTGTTTTAAAATCAGATATTGTTAATTTTTCAGCAGGTTTAAGCCGGAATTGCCATGACTGGTCGTATTGCAGGGCAAGTCCGTTACCACCAGAAAAATCTGCAAAGACATTACTATTGACCTGAACATGCGGTTCAAAGAATGAATCACCAAGAACAAGGCCTAATTTCTCATAATCATTATAAAAATATTCTTTAAGAAGGGGCAGAATATTCACTCTGAAGACTCCTTTCAACTGTTCAATATTTTTGACATTCCAAAGCCATGCATGTCCTATTGTGTGATCAGCATCTTTTAATATTGACAATCGGTTATTGATTACGGAGAGCATCTCGGCCAGATTAATGCCATCATCTGTAATTGTCAACTTATCTGGTTCCGGTTGCAGATTAATAAAGGCAAACCTTCTCCTTAAAGCAGTATCAAGTGCTTCAACGGATCTGTCTGCAGTATTCATTGTACCAATAATGTGAAGGTTACAAGGTACTCCGAAGTTTTCCTTGGAATATGGAAGGATAGCTTTCAATGCTTCTTCAGCACCCAACCTCTTATCATCCTCCATCAAAGTGATTATTTCTCCAAAGACCTGGGATACATTCCCTCTGTTGATCTCGTCAATGATCAGAACATATTGTTTCGGATTCTCCTTTTTGAAATCATCAAATTTCAGGGTGTCAATAATCCTTTTCTTATCATTGTATGAGTATTCTTTATCTGGTTTAATTCTTGCCTGGGTTTTATTTAAGTATTGTGCAGATCTTTGGTTTACAGCATTTAGAACTGCCCAATAAGCTGAAGAATTACTACCCCCAATTTCTGATCTGAATTGATCGTTGATATTGGTTAACTGGTTAAGATCGGGAAACGCTTTTGCCAGTTTTCCCAAACGATTTTTTGAAACGGTATAATATCGGGTACCATTAACATGCTTAATTTTGATATTATTCTTCTGTGTAATGCTATCTACCAGCACCAGACCACCACTTATCGTTTGTAGTTTTACTTCCTCACCCTTTAGTATTTGTTCACTAACGGAGTCAATATAGTCATCATATGCACTTGAAAAATCAAGAGCACTCTCAGTCTCCTGTGTAATATCTTTCTGGACAAATGAAAAAGAGGCATTTACGCACATCTGTTTAAATATGCCATCTTCAACAGCATACGATAATTGTTCATCTTCCGATTCAGGTTCAACCGGTTTAATACCTTCAATAAAATCTTCATAACCAAGACTCTGATGAAAAGTGCAGAAAGCTATTTGCCCTTCTTCAATATATTTTTCAAACCTTTTCTTTACTGATGACCTTTCTTCCTTACAGATTTCATTAACAGGCTTGTTTTCAACAATAGACACTGCATAATTGATGCTATGATATGTTTTTCCTGTCCCAGGGGGGCCGTAAAGGATATTATTTAGCGACATGCTTCTGTTTGATTTAGGTATTATCGGATTGACTGGTATTTGGGTACCTGTAATTTTCCCATATTCCTGTGTTAATGTTTCAACGTGATTGTAAATACTGTTGATAAGAGTAGTCCAGTCTTGTGGAAAATCCTGATTAACCGGAATCCGCAATCTGGTCTCATCTCTTCTTTTTACTCTATCAGCTCTAAAGGGATTGTTCTCAATTTTTTCATCCACATCTATTTCGATATCGAAGGCAGGATTATTATTTAGTGTATGAAAGGCAAGTTTTATGAACAACTTACCATCAGGATGGACACCATCAGGGGCAAAGCCGGTGAGAACATAATTCTTCATGTTCCCCCCCTGTGTATTGGGTCTTTCTTTGTAATTGATTGTGAAATTTCTCTTTAGCTTATCACTCAACAATGTTACCAGGTATTCAAGTTTATTGCGGGTGTCATAAAACCATGATACTGCAGGACTGTTTCCATCATATTTTGATCCGAAATATTGAGTATAATCTTCAAACCCTTTTAAATTGAAATAACTCCTGGCCACCAATTCATCGAATTTCTTGCCGCCTTCATCGGTACCTATTATATAATGCATCATTGCATCCACCCGAAAGAAATTTTCAATCGCTGGATATTTTTCCAAAAACTTTTTTTCTGCTGTTAAGATGGCATCGTATTGACTTTTCAGGTTTACTGAAGGGATTTTGTAACCAAGCTTTTTTAATCCATCAATGCTTTTATTGTTAACTACAACATATTTGTATTTATTTACTCGATTTAGGTAGATCGTTGCAAGTCCCTTTCCGAAGAATGGGAAACTTTCACACCATTGCAGCCATGAATCCAGGTTAAAACCGGAAGTAAGTGGTGCAATTATCCTTTCCCGGAATTCCTCATATTTTTTATTCACATTTTCAATCAACTGTGGGGCAGTTCTGTATCCGCCTGACTGAATTTTTCCACCATCTCTAGCAAACTCATTAATGAATTCAATGAATTCATCCTTTGATAATTGGTTCAGTTTGTCAATAGTGATTTGATCTGCATAGAAATCCTCTATTCTGGAATGATTATCATTCCTGAACCATTCGAGAAAAGCTTTTATAAATTCATCCATGGTTACTTAATGAAGTTTATTTATTATCCCTTGATGCCCTTTTCTCAGCCAGTGTTAAATGCCTGTCATTATCCCGTATTTCACCCCATGGTGACCCCTTTTGATTTTTCCCCCTGTCAATACCCCATTTAATATTCGGCTTCTTGCGCACGACATCCGCTTCTATAAATGGCCGGATATTAAGACGGACACCATCATTCAGATCCGGATCCCAGCCAATGGGTTGTTGTTCCAGCGTCTTCCATCTGACAAATATGTCATAAGGTGCTTCTCCTTCAAGGATCAGTTCCAGTTTCTCTTTCAGTTTTTGTGCTGCACTCAGCAAGCCTTCTGCACCGCTTTCACCAGCCTTTTTCTTAATTTCACACATCCGTATCCAGTCACCCAGGTAGGTATAAATCAGTTTGGTAAGGTTTTCCTTGTTGAGTTTGTGGTAATTCACCAGGGCAGAAAAACCATCATTTCGCCCATCCCAGATATGCCAGATAAAAGGCCGGTTTTGGAATACCTTGCAGTGCTGAATGAAAAACTCATTGCGTAGCCAGCTATCAAAGCTGAAAGACTTTGCATTTTCTTTTTCAAGCAGTTGTTGAATTGTATTAGTGTTCCATTTTCCCCCGAATATTTCCTTCAGATAATCACGCAACCGATTGGCTGCTGTTTCTTCTTTATTGACTGAAGGAATACAGATAATGCCATCATTGTCCGATAAATGATCGAACTTTTTAATCTCTCTGATTAAATCCCTTGCTTCATCGGATAATTCCATCTCAGTATCAGATTCTGCCGGCCAGCGGTTGCCAAGCAAACGGGATACTGCAACCAGTAATGGGTGGTCTGATTTGATGGGATGGCTATGGAAGAGCCATTGCGTGGGGTCATCACTGTATAGTTTGTGAAGTCCGTTGGGGTATTCAGCATTGGCTATTTTTTGCCAGTGTACTTCGTCAAATGATACTTTCCCAAAAGATGATTCGGTTATGCTTAATGCTTGATCTACTTTTCTAATTTCTATCTTAAAATCATCACTAAAAACGAAGGCACTTATACTTTCTAAATACTTTAAATCGTTCGGAATAATAACTGCTGCAGTACAATCAAACCTTCTACCAAGAAATGGTGCAGGATATGGATTCTGATTTACAGCAACCGCAAAACCTGCTTTGCCAATTATTTTCAATCCTTTTAAAGCGGTCCCAATTTTTGCTAATTCCCCTTGGCCATTTTCCCATCTTAAGACTGATGTCGCACCTGAAATAATCGGCCCATTCGGTGCCATCTGATAATAATCCCAATTAGGAAAAAATCCAACAGGGATCTCCCAGAAGCGGAATATGAAGCGTGGAGAATCAGTTGACCCAACACCTTGAACTACCTCGGCATAGTCACCTAGTTTTTTTCCTTTATTATCTATAGAATCTAAGATAATTGATGCATCAGGATTCCCCAACTGTTCCTTTTGCGTCACCTGTTTAAGGTCAGCTCTTTTAATCGCAGCCTCTTTAGCAGCAGCATTGGGCGAATCGGAAACATCAAGACCGGTAATTAATTGATTTTCATAAATTCTTGCATGTGATAGGGCAATTAACATTACATTAAAATCCCACATAGGGGTTTGAAATCCTTTAGGCCCAAGACGGGCAATTATATTAAAGGTCTCATTTTTCAATAATTTTTCACGATACTTTTTATAAGTAGTTAGAAATAACCAGTTTTGTAAAATTACACTGCATGATGTACCACCAGGAGTGTTTGATTTAAGCATTTTTTCCAGAAAAACGGTTGCCAGATCACCTTTCGCCTCATTGAAATTTTTTTGGCAGTAATCATACATAATTTTGTTCTGCTTCCCCCTTGACAAGTATGGGACATTTGTAATATGCAGAGTATACTTTTTTGATAATAGCTGGCCTGCTTTTGCTATTCCGGCAGCTATTGTTCCTCTTTCAACAATATCCTTATCTGAATCATTTACCAATGCTTTTTTTAAGACAGGTTGAAGCTGGTCAAAACTTGCAGTATGCAGGTCAGCTTTTATGGTGGTTGGATCAAGTAAGCTTCCTAACTCTGGTGCCAATTGAAAGTGGTCGTAAAGCATCGCCATTCCGTTCTCCATCCTTACCTTATCATCTTCCCGCTCAACTTTACCCACTAATTTAATCCAGTCTTCTTTTTTCCCTTTTGGTGCAATACCGCTGCAAGCCAGATTCATTTCAGGTAGTTCTTTATATCTACCGCAGAACTTCCATGCGGTTAAGGCAAGATTAAAAGCAGCTATCTGTGTACACCGTGAATCTATTTCAAGTCCATGTAGATTTTCCGCTATCACCCTGTCGGTTGCTTCTTCTTTGCTTAGACTTTCTTCAAGCATCCGAAGGTGAACCAAAACATTAAACAATGAAACCACAAAATGACCGGAACCCATGCATGGATCCATTACAGTAATTTCAGCAGTCCTGCCGGGCCATCCTTCAAATTTTCCTGCTGCAGGTGTACCATCTTCCAGAAACCTTAAATATTCAAATTTCACTGGTGGTTTTACTCCTGGATTTCTGCTTACCCACCAGGCACCAATTGTATTATCAATAAGAAAATGAACCATGTACGGTTCTGTAAACAGCTGTGTCACTGCTGGTAGCTTCTTGCCATCAATCTTATCTCCACTTTTGTTTATGGCATCTTTGGCTTCACTTTGCCAGAATTGGTAAACCCAGCCTAAAGCATCATCAGCAGTAAAAATATAGTTATCGAGTCCTTCAAGTATTTCTTCGAGTTTTATTCTGTTGTCAGGGGAAAAAGAAATTTGCATCAGGGGATCTTCAGGGCGGAAGATGGCCGGAAGCATTTTTGAAGCAAAGCTGGCAGCTATGTCCCACTTGTCTGAATACCCTTCTTCTTTTGCCAGTTCTTCGCACTCTTCCATGGTAACTGCTACACCATCGGGATGCATTAATAAACCATTTGC
>CAYYXJ010000143.1:0-4171 GCA_964475455.1 uncultured Clostridiaceae bacterium
GGCTGTCATCGTGTCTTGCCAGGTTTCTCTCTCTGGAAGGTGTTTTTGCAGAACCGGAGAAAAAAGGCGGATTGCAAATAATCAGCTCATAGTGGGTCCTGCACTGGGAGGAATAATCCTGGAAAGAAGATGGTATACAATGTACTCTATCTTTCCAGGGCGAATCATGAAAATTCTCTTCTGCCTGGTTGGCTGATGATGGGTCTATTTCCAGGGCATCCACCACCACATTCTTTGTTCGCTGAGCAATCATAAGGGCAATAAGTCCGGTACCGCACCCAATATCCAGCACTCTGCTACCGGGACCCGGGACCGATGACCATGCACCAAGAAGAACACCGTCGGTTCCCACTTTCATGGCGGCATGTTCCTGATGTATGGTGAACTGCTTAAAACGAAACCAGGTATTGGGCAAAGCTTTTAGTTTAGTGCTGAAATATAAACTCAATGGTAAAGATAGTGCACCTGCCGTTTTAATTGAGTACACTGCTCTGCTTTTTTGCTTAGCATTAGGGGCTATCTTGTTGTAAGGTGTATATCCGCAAATAGAATTAGCCTCCGGACCTCTTTTGGCTAATTCCTGTTCAAGATATATCTTTACTATGGAGGGACTTAAACAAACAGGTTCAGATTTGAATAACAAAGGCTTACATCGAACAGGGAGTAAATTCAGATTTATTTCTTTACGAGGATTTACAGGATTCCTGCTACTGCTATTGCCATTACTGGTATTCCCGCAAACAACAATGATTGTATTTGACGGACTTACTGGTATAGTCGATATTAATATTCAAAATGATACAGCTGAAATTTCCGACCTGATCACCAACAGTCCTGCCGATAAAGCCGGGATAAAACGATGCGATCAGATCATTGCCATTGATGGTTTGGGGGTTTCAGGCAGGGGTATGAACAAAAGAGCGATAGTGCAATTATTGCAGGACCGTTCCGATAAATCCATCGAATTGATGTTAAAGCGAAGGGGGGAAGAAGAACTTCTCTCGTTCTCGTTTCAAAGGGATCCTTACCTCTACCAGATAGAATCACACGATTATATGTACCTGGTGGATTCTATGGAACAATGGGATATTCATGACATCCTGTTGCCTTCGCGGGATTCACTTTTTAAGGACCCATTAAAGTCAAAGATCACCGTTTATGCTGTTGCTAAGGGAAGTCCGGCCCAAAGAAGCGGCATCTTTCCGGGCGATGAAATACTCAGTCTCAGGGATGAGATGGATTCGGAATATGATTATCATATCGGTCACGACAGGTTACATGCTCAAACTTCTGATACAACATGTATGATCCTCAGAGAGGATTCTTTAGTTTACTTCCTCCCAATTAATCCTTCCCGTGGAGAGCTGAAGGGTATAACGAGTTGCTTCCAAAGAGATTTATCTTTTAGTTGTGTGTGGTTAAAGATTACCACGGAAAGCCGATTAGCAGCCAGTCGGACCTACCTTATCAATTTACCTCAAATGTCTGGTAAGGATTCTTTGAATTTTTTCTACGCATCGCCTTCGGGAGAAATTGTGGAAAAGAAAAGTGGTATCCTGCTACCAATTAAGGAACGCGATTTTATTTACAAAAACTGGCATGCCGTTCAGGTATATCTGAGCAAGGGGGAAAAACAGACTTTCTATGCCCGATGGAAATCAGAAGATAGTGTAGGAGAACCCTACCTGCAGGTTTATGCGCATGATACCATAGTCAGATATGACCGCTTTGAACGGATGGTATTGTTTGGCTTCCTTTTCATAATATTAATCATTTCAGCATTCTTTCTATTACTCTTTGTGGTTACACTGGGAAGGCAATACTTATATTTTGCCCTTTATATTGGCAGTGTGGCTGTCTTTCTTTTCATTGCTGATGGGTATCTGGATGAATTCTTCTGGAAAGAAAATAACTTCTTTCTGAGATTTCTCGAAAAGTTTCAGCCCTACATCATGTCCTGGATATCCATATTCTTCCTCTTGTTTGGAATAGCCTACCTGGAGCTTCGAAAAAAATTGAAATATTGGTACAGGGGTGTTGTAGTCGTACTGATTCTCACCGGCATCAGAATCCTCCTGGTCCTTTTCGAGGTATTGTTTCAGCTGAACTATCCTGAATTATTCCATAGTATTCTTAGAGTTGTATGGATATTTACTGTGGGCATCATTCCTCTTTTTATCCTGATCATGCCTGCTATTCTTCGCATTAGAAATGGATTCCAGCCTGCATGGTACTTTCTTGTTGCCAATCTGGTCCTCATACCTTTAATATATGTTACCCTGTATGATGCCCTGTCTTCCAATACGGTTCTGAGCATATACGAATCAATACCAGGCAAGCTGTTTCTTAGCTCTGCCATGTATATTGCTGCCATACTGCAAATTCTTGTCTTTTCCTTCGGAATAGCACAAAAAATCAGACTTGATGAGATAGACAGAAAACGAATCCAGGAACAAATAATCGATCAGCTGAAGGTAAATGAAAAGCTGAAGGATACAGTCAACCGGGAACTGGAACAGAAGGTGAAGGAGCGAACCCGGGAGATCACTGACAGCATCGATTATGCCCAACGGATTCAGGATGCCGTACTTCCTCAAAAGGAATATCTGAATCAGATCATGCCCGAGCACTTTATATTTTATAAACCCAAGGATATCGTGAGTGGCGACTTTTACTGGATTAAGGAGGTGGACAATTCACTCATAGTGGTTGCTGCTGATTGCACCGGGCATGGGGTCCCGGGTGCTTTTATGAGTATGCTTGGCATCACTTTGCTGGATGAACAACTGGAAAAAATCAAGCTCGATGCCCCTGGTGAAATCCTGGATAATCTGAGGTTCAAAGTAAAGGAAATGCTTTTCCAGAAGGGTAAAGCAGGGGAACAAAAAGATGGGATGGACATGGCCATTGCCATCATTGACAAAGACAAGAGAGAACTTCACTTTGCCGGAGCCAATAATCCGCTTATTCTTATTCGCAACAGCGGCCAGTTTACAGAACCGGGATTGGAGGCATCTATGGTGAGTAATGGCTATCATTTGCTTGAGTTGAAAGGCGACAAACAACCCATTGGAGTTCACTGGGAAGAAACAAAGTTTACCAGTCACCGGCTTAAACTGGCAGATCACGATACCCTCTATATTTTTACCGATGGTTTCGTTGACCAGTTCGGGGGTGAGAAACGGAAGAAATATAAAATACGCAAGTTTAAGGAGCTGCTTTTGTCCATTCAAAAAGAATCCATGGCTAATCAGAAGAAGCTGCTCGAAGATGCTTTTGATAGCTGGCGCATGGACCATGAACAGATTGATGATGTTTGCGTCATTGGCATCCGCCTGGACTGAAGTGTCAGTGTTCTAAAATATATCAGCTTTCCTGTAAATTAGATATGCCCTTGAATTGTGGATTTATCAAGTGCACGGGGATCTCTGAATGTGCAATGATCTGATTGATAGTTGAGCCGGTGGATTCGCTGGTTTTGAAGTTTTTGGTAGACCCGTTAAGAATAATGAGGCGAACACGGAGATCTATGGATTTTTCGAGGATCTTTTGAGCAATTTGTCCAAAAGTGACTATTAGTTCAAATTTAATATTGTCATCATTTCCAAGGATTGAATTGACTCTTTCTGAAAGTTTATGTTCTGCTTTACGTCGCATCTTATGCTTAATTTCCTGTGATACAGGCTTGTCGGATATGCTGGATGAATCATCTATGACATATATACAGGAGATCATTTCATTCATGTCTGCGGCAATTTTCCCGGCATATAGAAGTGCAGCATCTGATTGTGTGCTAAAATCCACAGGAACCAGGATTCTCTTTCTGGTCATTGGTGTTTTGTTTATGTTAGGACAGGCAAAATGGCAATGGTCACATTTGGTTTATGTAACTGAATTATTTTGACCGGAAAGGCAGTAAAGAAGCCTCTGGAGTTTGAGTGAAACAAGGGTCAGAGGTCTTTGATTTCTGTCAATTGTCCGTTTTTATTTGATAAGGATGCTTCTTCAGTGTATTTTTACTGACATTAGGATTGGCAAATGACACTGGATTTATCAAATAGAAATGAACCGGGTGATCTTCTGGATTCTTTAATGAGCCATGCTCCGCTTGGAATCCTGTTGATCAGTGAATCTGGAATGTCTCCGAGCAAAGAAAGCCTTTCCAGACCCC
>CAYYXJ010000143.1:4181-7558 GCA_964475455.1 uncultured Clostridiaceae bacterium
ATCGACTTGCGAAGATATTTTTGCAATTAGGTTTTCAGAATGAATCAATAACAGGATTTCAAATTCTGGATTACACGCAATCGATTCCAAAGTTTCACGACAAGCTCATTGGTTACCTGGAGAAAGGCAGAAAATCCTTTAATCTTGAATCCATCAGTATTAATGAACGTTCACTGATAATTAAGGGAGTAAGTATAAGCAATGGTTTTGTCTGTATTATTACTGATGTAACAAGAATGAAGGAAATGGAAATTGAATCGATCCAATCCATAATCGCCGGGCAGGAAAATGAACGCAGGAGAATAGGCCGTGAGATTCATGATGGTATAGGCCCCCTGCTCTCCTATGCCAAACTTGAATTGGATGCCTTCCTTGATGATTATGGAGAAGCCCTTGAGGATGAGTCAGATGAAAAGCTGCAAAAAATTCGTCAAACACTTGATTCAATCACAAACGATTTGCGCGATCTTTCCCATCACCTGATTCCACGGCTCCTGGAAGAATTTGGATTATTCTCAGTCTTCAGTAACCTGACGGCTAAAATTAGTAAGTCGGCTAAATCCAATCTTGAATTCTATTGCAATTTTGATTCTGGATTCAGGTTTGACCCTGATCTGGAGCTCAATCTGTATCGCTGTGGTCAGGAACTTATTAGTAACGCGCTCAGACATTCAGGTGCTTCAGAAATTCTCGTCCAGTTAATTAAACATGATCAAAGTATAGTACTTATGGTTGAAGATGATGGAACAGGATTTGAAACGAAGGAGAATAATCAGGAGAATCCGGGCATCGGTCTTATAAACATTAAAACCAGAACTCGATCATTGAATGGAGAATTCATAATAGAGTCACAGAAGGAGAAAGGAACTACCATAAGTATAGAGATTCCACTTTAACCGGGCACAATATATACTGGCATGAATAAAATAAGGGTTTTGCTTGCAGATGATCATAAGATCTTCAGAGAAGGGGTCAGGTCCATACTGGATAAGGAGAAGGACATGGAGGTGGTCGACGAGGCGGCAAATGGTCATGAAGTACTTGAGAAAGTTGAAAAACTTGCTGTGGATGTGCTCGTGCTGGATATTGATATGGGTACTCCCAACGGCATAGAGATTACGGAACTTGTCAGTAAGAGTCATCCCCAAGTAAAAATTCTGATTTTATCCATGATTGGTTTGCACGATTTTGTGATTCAGGCGCTTGAAAAAGGAGCGATTGGATTCTTGCTGAAGAATACGGGAAAAGATGAAATGCTTACTGCAATACGCAGCGTCTCCAAAGGAGATAGCTATTTTAGTAAGGAAGTCTCGGCAATTTTGATTGAACAATTGCACAGGCCGGCATCTTCTAATAAAAAGGAATCAGATATTCCCATATCACCCAGGGAAATAGAAGTGTTGAAACTGATCGTGCAGGAATTTTCAAATGCCGAGATCGCCGGGAAACTTTTCATCAGTATACGGACCGTAGATACTCACAGGAGAAACCTGCTGGAAAAACTCGGGGCCAAGAACACCGCCGGCCTTGTGAAGTTTGCCATGCAGAAGGGTTTGGTCGATGAAGACCAGGACGCTAGGCAGCTTCCCTGAGGTTTATTAACTGGACCATCTTTAACCTGGCCCTTAATAGCCTCATCTTAACAGCACTTGCTGATAAGGCAAACTCATTCTGAAGATCTTTGATGGAATAATTCTTATGATACTTGAGAACCAGCAGTTCCCTTTCTTCCTTCGGAAGCTGCATCAGATAAACATCCAGCCTTGATTCTACAGCTTCCCATCTTATTCTTTCCTGAAAGTGCTCCTCATCGGTATTTTCGTCGACGATGTTTTGAGCAGCCTTCATATCTTCAATATAATTTTTTCCCTTTCTGATTGTCTGACTGATGCAATAATTGTTGGTTATTGAATATAACCAGGTAGAGAATTTGGCTGCACCATTAAAGGAAGCAACATTGCTGACAGCCTTTAACAGAATTTCCTGGGTCATATCGAAAGCATCATCGTGGTTTCTCGAAAACGAGAAGCACCGGGAATAGACTTTTGAGTAATACCTGCAATACAAGATCCCAAAACTGTCATTGTCCCCATTCAGGTATTCTCTGATAAGTTGCTCGTCTTTTATTTCCGCTTTAACCAGGTCTTTCATTTTATTCTATTTAAAATAAAAGTACCATCCTACGGAACATGATGTGAGAGCTATTAAACGTATATTTTGATCAGGTATTTTTACTTAGTACTAGGTATTTTACTTATACTATTTCTCAAGCTGGTTTTGATATTCCCGGGCGAAAGTTATGTGACCTTTTCTGATTTATGAGTCTTAATATTAGTCGAATGTGTTTAATGGGTCCTTCTTGGCTATTATTAACTTAAAAAATACTATAAACATGAAAGAACAGGTTCAGATCTTTATTGAAAGCTCACAGCAATTCCTGAATGAGATTGCAGTTTCACTGCCTCGGATTTTAGGTGCATTAATAATCCTCCTCATAGGCTGGATTATTGCCAAACTCTTAAAAAAAGCAATCGTAAAGCTATTACAACTTATTAAGCTTAACAGGCTTTCCGAAAAAGCAGGTATTGAAAAATTCCTAAAAGAGGGGGGATTGAAGAAAACAGCCGTGGACCTCATTGGAAGTTTATTCTACTGGATTATAATGCTAACAGTAATACTGGCAGTTTTTAACTCACTTCAGCTTACAAGTGCTCAGGATCTATTTAACAGTATAATTCTGTTTATTCCCAATATTATAGTTTCATTGATTATTCTCTTGTTTGGGCTATATGCTGCGAAGTTCATATCTACTGTTTTATCATCTTCATTAAAGAACATGAAAGACGAAGCAGCAGAGATTATTGAAAAGATTGCATACTATGCAATACTTATCTTTACTGTTTTCCTGGTATTGGGACAGCTTAAAATTGCACAGGAAATAATAACCAATGCATTTATTCTAGTATTTGGAGCAATCTGCCTGGCATTTGGACTGGCATTTGGACTTGGAGGTAAGGATTCTGCATCAGATTTTTTAAAGAATATTAAAACTAAGAAGGAAGTGAAATAAAATCTGACCAATTATGGTTTTGCCCGGTAATGAATGCAGAAACAATTTCAGTTTGAGATCCCTGCATGAACTTACCGGGCACTTTTTTGGTTATTCATAAATAAATATGGTTTATGAGCTTTAGTGAGTTTCTGAAATTTGTCCTGATTGAGACCAAGGATTTTGATGTGACGGTTTATGAAATCCTGATTATCATTTTTATATTCCTGATCACAGCCCTGTTCATGAGGTTGATAAAAAGGATTTTCAATACCCGTGAGAGGAATAAGGAATTTGACCCGGGCAGAAGCCATGCAATTCTAAAAAT
>CAYYXJ010000144.1:0-7536 GCA_964475455.1 uncultured Clostridiaceae bacterium
GAAAATAATGCGCTGACGGTGAAAAACAGAATTATTGGAATTCTAGAGGAAACAGGTGCGGAAAAAGTCAATATAATTGCACATTCCAAAGGTGGTCTCTATATGCGCTATATGATTAGTAAACTTGGAATGGAAAAATCAGTTGCATCACTGACTACAATATCCACACCACACCATGGATCGAAATCAATGGATGTTGCATGCAGACTTTCAGACCGGCTATTTAAATTTACATCATTTTTTGCAAATATATATTTTAGGGTAGCCGGAGATAAGAAACCGGATTTTTTTACTGCATGTCACCAATTGACAACAAAAAGCTGTTTGTCCTTCAACAAGGAAGTTGTTGACAGTAAACACGTTTATTATCAAAGCTACTCTTCTTTAATGAAAAGAAAAAACAACGATCTAAAATTTTCTTTAACATATCCCATTGTAAAACATATTGAAGGAGAAAATGATGGTATCGTGTCATTGAATTCAGCAAAATGGGGAGAGTATCAGGGAATGGTCGATGAACAAAACGGTGGTTCTCATTCAGATATAATTGGATTTAGATTAGCATCAAGGACTAAAATTAATATTGTAGAGTTTTATCAGAATTTAGTTGGAGCATTGAAACTCAAGGGCTTTTAGTAACTGATAAGTCTTGCCAATTATTCGGACCATTTTTTGACTTGTTAATATTTTGTTTACATTTATATTAGATTTATGAAAAATTGGCTTGTTATACTTATTTTGGATAAACAGTTTAGAATAGCTGCTTATGAAGAAAACCAAAAAAGGACCAATAAAATGTTTAAATTTACAAAAAGCAATCATTTTAAACCATTACTTATAGTTATGGCAGTAATAATATGCTCAGGATGTTCTGTTAATAATAAAATAAGTGAAAATATGGATAATGTTGAAGAAACAATATTGCCCACAGAGAACGCAATATCTGAAAGTGCAGCTATTTGGTCTACCAATACTCACAGTAATGATGTAGAACCAAATTATGACATTGTTTTTACCCAGACTGAAGTTCTGGAGTTCAATATTATCATCGATGGTGATGATTGGCAGACTATGCAGGATGATTTGAAGAATAATAGTTCTTCCAGGGATTATGAGCCGGTATGGGTAACTGCAAAAATTGTATTTAATGATAATACATGGGAGTATGTTGGTATTCGTTATAAAGGAAACTCAAGCCTTAAGTCTGCGGCAGGTGCAGGTGTTGGTAAATTGTCATTTAAACTGGATTTTGATGAATTCGAGGATTTATATCCCCAAATTGAAGACCAGCGTTTTTATGGTTTCAAGCAACTTAATTTGAATAACAATTATTCTGACACATCATTTTTACATGAGAAAATTGGCGCTGATCTATTCCGTGAATTTGGTGTAGCTTCATCACAGACAGCTTTTTGTGCGGTTAATGTAGATTACGGAGAGGGACTTCAATATTTTGGCTTATATACCCTTGTTGAAGAAATGGACGATACGGGCATAGAAACACAATTCGGAGATGACTCCGGAAATCTATACAAGCCCGAAGGAAAGGGAGCAAGCTTTGCCGCAGGATCATATAATGACAGTGACATGGAAAAGAAAAATAATGAAGATGAATCTGATTATACAGATGTAGCAGCACTTTATGAAATCATTAACAGCGATATGAGAACACTTGATATAGATTCATGGAAATCCGAATTGGAGAAGGTCTTCAATGTTGATGTTTTTTTGAAATGGTTGGCTGCAAATACGGTTATACAAAACTGGGATACATATGGAGTCAGTACCCACAATTTTTATTTATACAATAACCCGGAAACAAATCAGTTAAACTGGGTTCCATGGGATAATAACGAAGCCTTTACAAATGGCAAAAAGGACAGGGATGCCCTTGGACTTGAATTGAGTGAGGTCAATGAATCATGGCCTCTGATCCGATATATAATTGATGAACCTTCATATAAATCAGATTATGACAGCTATGTTCTTCAATTCGTCACTGAAGTTTTTAGTGAAGAAAAAATAATAAAAACATATGATGAGTATTATGAAATGATTAAAGAATATGTTTACGATGAAAGAATAGGATATACATTTTTAAAATCTGACAATGGTTTTGATTCAGCCATAGAAGCCCTAAAGATTCATGTCAAACAAAGAAATGAAGCGGTTCTTCAATATCTGAGTCAATAAACAATACTATACGGAGCATTCAATATTCATTTATACAGCAAATTTTTTATCTGATACAGATACCAAATATTGAAATTTTCTTAAAAACAGCATGACACAAAAAATTATTATCTATATAATGTCATGGAAATATTCGCGAATTCCAGGAGGTGGCAGATGAAGTATACTGATGCAAATAAATTTGGATTCTTACCGGGAAACAATGGAATCGAAAACAAAAAAGCACTTCAAAGAGCTGTGAATGAATCCGGAACAATCATTGTCAGCCAACAGGGTGTTTATAAGATTGCGGGAACGGTATACATCGGAAGCAATACAACCATCAGTTTCGCAAACGGTGTCACTATTCAAAAAGTTGATGAAGAAGGCGGATTCATGCATATTCTTCTTAACAAAGGTGCCTTGACAAAAACATTTGATGAAAACATCAGGATTGAGAACATGCATGTTGAAGTCAATGGCATTGATTATGGGGATTCCGTAATCACCGGAATTCGTGGACATATAACGTTATTATATATTAGGGATCTTATAATTGAGGGATTCAGATGTTTTGATCTTGACAGCCACTTTTTTGCGATTCATGTTTGCACATTTGAGGACATAATTATAAGGGATGCATTCATTAAAGGGGATAAGGATGGGGTTCATCTGGGCCGGGGAAAGCGTTTTTATATAGGTAATTGTGTTTTTCAGACTGTTGATGATGCCATTGCACTGAATGCCCAGGACTGGGATATATCTAATCCGGAATTAGGATGGATTGAAGACGGAGTCATTGAAAACTGTCATGACCTTGACGATGGCAAGAAAATGGATGGATTTTTTTGCAGGATGCTTGCCGGTGGGTGGACTGACTGGTTTGAAGGCATGGAGGTACAGAAGTCTGACACCGTTATATCCGATGGCAGAATGTACAGGGTAAGGGCAGAGGCTGACGGCAGGAGGTATAAATCATTTACAAGACCTGTTCATGAAAAAGGAGAGGTCACAATTGATGGAATTAATTGGTTTGTTGCAATGAATGAGGTTGGATATACAGCCGGGGTAAGAAATGTAATAATCAGGAATATCTTCCTTCGAAAACCCAGAAAAGGATTTGCTCTTATTATGGCATCTCATCAGTGGAATCGCTCATATTTTAAAGGAGCAACCCTTCCTGTCCAGGAAAAAATAACATTGGATAATATAAGGGTTCTTCATAATGAAGACAGACCTTTTATAGAAATTAATTCTGCCATAGATTATCTGGCAATAAATAATACTTTGATGGAAAATACAAAAATTCAATTTTATGATAAAACAGATGTAGAAGATTATCTTGAGACAATCCTTCAAATCAGAGGTTGTGTGTTCAATGGTAATGGGTTTGAAGATGTTATAGAAAACAAAGCTTTTAATAAAGGTAAAATAATCAAGTTGATTGAAAACTGCAATGTTTTTCTTGAAAAGTAAACTTTGGAAAAGTTAATATGAAATTGATTTCATAAAACCGGAGTGAATAGTTATATGATATTATCTAGATTAGAAATTGTTTGCACTGAAGCTTTCTCCCAAAATGTATGGTTTGTACAGGGGTAATCGTTTGAAACCCTTTTACTTGTCAGGTATGAGTTTTATATTTGTTTTTATTTGGGGATACATATTGTTGATAAATATAATTGTTGCAAATTCAGGAGGAATTAATTGCGTAAAAATAAAGAAAATGAATTGAAGAAGCTTTACAACTATTCTGAAAAAGATGATACATTTTATTTAGACATACAATTGGATGATTACAGGGATGCTTACAGTGACTGGGATTATTCACCTTTTGTGAACCGTGACCTTGATGAAGATTTACTGGAATATATTATGTCGTGCTCCTATGAAATACCAATGAAGAAAACCATTGTTGTGCAATTTCATTTACTGAATCAAACATTCGATTTAAGCAGGGAAAAGAAAAGCATTGAGGGAATGTACAATTATTTTAAGTATAATATGAGAAACTTAACAAACTCCAGATTAAGGATGATAAGAAACACCCTAACCTTTTTTATAATGGGTACTGCGCTGTTATTTACAGCATCACTTGTCAATGTAAATGCAGACGGTAAAATGCTGACTAAATTACTCTCTGAAGGTTTGTTTATCGGCGGATGGGTAATGATCTGGGAAATGTTTTCAATATGGTTTTTTCAAATTAACAGTCTCTCTCATAAAATAAAGCACTTCAAAAGGTTGACTCAAACAAAAATTGTGTATGGTTATTATGAGAACTTGGAAAAGAATATTAACTGAGTGGATTTTCTGCTTTATTTCATAATTCAAAAGCTAAAAAGCATATGAATAATTTTCATATTGAGTCTGTTGTCTGAGATGCCAAACACTGTATTATGTATGCCATTTGGTTATTGTAAATTGAGTTAACAGGAAGTAAACTGGATGCAGGGGGTAGTCAAAAATGAGTACATCCCTAACAACTCAGCTGGTAACCCTCGTTATATTGCGTTTTTTTAGAGATGATTCTGGTTAAGAGGTAAAATAGTGCATTAAAAGGTGGGCTATGGGACGCTTAAAGACAATTATGAAGCTATCAAGTTCGTTGTTGTACATTTTGGCATTGCTTTTATTACTGCCTCTTATTATTGCTGCAATATATGGAGAAGGGATTTTGATTTATCAAGGGTTTATAGCATCGTCCTTGATTTCTGTAATGATAGCAACTGTTTTCAGATTGCTGACAATCAGACATAAGGTAGAGATGACATTGGCTGCATCAATGATATTTTGTTATTCAGCCTGGTTGCTCATTTCTGTCATTGGTAGTTTACCCTTTGTAATAATTCTGAATGTTAGCTTGGTTGATGGTGTTTTTGAGGCTGTCAGTGGGTTTACTACAACGGGGATTACAGTCTTACAGGGTCTGGATGCCATGTCTCATGCAGTGCTATTCTGGAGAAGTTTGATTCAATGGGTTGGCGGTCTTGGAATCCTAACATTTTTCCTATTTGTTACAACCAGTGGAGAAGGTGATATGTGGCAGTTGTTTTCAGCTGAAGGGCATAAAATTAGTTCTTCCCGACCGGTACCCAATGTCTATCGAACAATCAGATGGTTTTGGATTATCTATGCAGGTTATACTTTAGCCGAGATAATTATTCTCAAACTGTTGGGGCTTTCCTTTTATGATGCAATCATTCATAGTTTCACAACACTATCAACAGGGGGATTTTCGAATCATGATGCATCCATCGCATATTATGAATTAGCTGGGTATGCAAATTATATTTGGATAGAATACACCTTCATCTTTTTCATGATTCTGGGAGGGGTTAATTTTCTTGTTCATTATAGAATGCTTAAGGAATCACCCCTGGTTTTTTTCAGGGACATAGAGACAAAAGTCTTTCTGCGAATCATCGGTATTTTTTCCCTGATAACAATTACAGGCATTATATTGATTCGAGGACTTCATTTTGAAGAACTGGAAGTTATCATAAGGAAAACGCTTTTTCAAATTGTATCTGTAATAACCACAACAGGCTTTGGGACTGAAAATATCGGAGGAGCCTTTTTCCCTTCGGTTGCCAAACAGCTTTTTATTATCCTGATGTTGGTGGGAGGCAGTGTTGGGTCAACTGCCGGAGGTCTTAAAGTACTTAGAATTATTGTTCTTGAACGACTGTTAAAGCGAGAGGTTAATAAGTTGAATCTACCGGGGAAGGCAGTTCTTCCGGTTACCGTCGGTGGTGTTGTGATAAGCCAGGACGAAATAAGGAGAATATCTGCCCTTGTCTTTGGCTGGCTCTTTTTGATCTGCTGCGGTGCCGCAATAACTGCCCTATTTTCGGATTTAGGGCCATTCGAGGCATTTTCAGGTATGGCTTCAGCTGTTGGTAATATAGGACCGTTCTATTTTTCGGTAGCAAAGATGGCGTCGTTATCCGGTGTTATTAAAGTAACATACATTATTGGTATGCTGGCTGGCAGACTTGAATTGCTGCCGGTCTATATTTTGTTGGTCAGAAGGACTTGGAAATAAGGAGGAGATGTTATGTATATTATAATTGCAGGTGGTGACATTGTAGGGAAAAGTATAACAAAAGCACTTGTAAAGCACCATGATGTGGTGGTAATCGACAATGACTATGCAAATTGTGAGAAGATTGCCTCGAGTTACGGGGCGGTTGCAATGCAGGGAGATGCTACGAACATCAATACATTGAAAGAAGCGGGCATTGAAAAATGTGACTATGCAATTGGTGTAATGGGAAGAGATTCGCAGAATCTGCTTTTCTCACTTCTTTGCAGTAACTTTTCAGTTAAGAATATATTTGTTCATATGAGGGATCCAGAGTACAGGACAGCATATAAACTAGCCGGTGCTACCAACATTGGTAACTCATCTCAAATGATGGTTGACAAATTTACCTTGGATATCGAAAATCCTGATATTCGCAGGGTAGTCTCTTTAAGCAACGGTAAAGCAGAGGTTTCTATCATTACATTAAGAGAGAATTCCAAAGCAGTAGGGCAAAAAGTCGTGGATTTAGTAAAAGGCAAGAACTGCCCACCGGATGTGGTTATTGCCGGCATGTTCGATGCTGAAAAAGATTCTTTTATTGTACCCAGGGGAAACACAATCATAGAACCCAAAAATCAGTTGTTTGTTGTAGGGTCCAGGGGATCTATCGAAGCTCTATACAAGTATCTGATAAAATAACCGAGGGTAAATATGTCAGTAGAGTCGAGGGTATATGGATAAATATTTGATATATGTGGTAATGTGATTAATAATTTCGAGCGATAAATCATATAAAATATCTCAATAATCTCAGCGATGCAAAAATCTCTTTGCCAATAAAATTATCTAGCTTTTTCGATTCAGTATGATTATATTGTCAAATATCATTTTATTAATTTCGCTGGTTATTTCTCGTATAATTTGCTGAATTTTGCATTGGCTATCGCTGTTAACTTCTCTTCGTCAATTGTTTTTAGTTTTCCCTTTTCAACAACGATTTGACCACCTGCGATTGTGTAATCTACTGAGCCTTTCAAGCCAACGGTACCCAGTACTGATTTGTAGTCTTTATCTGTTCCAACAAGCTCAATTCTGTTTGTGTCAATCAAAAAAGCATCAGCTGCATAACCGACAGATAAAACTCCGATGTCATTTCTGCCTAATACCTTTGCACCGCCACGGGTTGCCATTTTTAACATATCATACCCGGATGGTGCATTCTTGCTGCTGTTAAGTCTATGCAATAAATATGCTACCCTTATTTCCTCCAGCAGGTTGGATCCATCATTGCTTGCACTTCCATCTACCGCTAAACCTACCGGAACACCAAGCTT
>CAYYXJ010000145.1:0-7490 GCA_964475455.1 uncultured Clostridiaceae bacterium
TTTTGATGATTAAAAGCAAAGGGATGAAAGTTTTCACGGAAAGAGGAAAAGAACCAATATTATTCATCCATTGACATTAAGTGTAAATAATGACAAAATATATATTGAACTCATTTGAGGGGAGATTTTAAAGATGAAAAAGTCCAATTTCATAAGACGCCTTGATCCACTGGGAAGAATTGTACTTCCGAAATCTTTCAGAGATAGTCTTGATATTGCTATCAAGGATGATATAGAAATATTTATGGATGGCACCTCAATTGTTGTTTCAAAACATGAACCCCGCTGTGTATTCTGCGGCGAAACCGAAGGTATCAGAAGTTTCAAGGATCAAATGGTTTGCACAGAGTGCCACGATGATCTTGTGGGAATGAAGTAAGGCTTTAGGCGGGTAAGAAACCCGCCTTTTTAATTTATATGTATGAATTCATGAAAGAAGCATTAATAGAAGCTAGCAAAGCATTCAAAGAAGATGATGTTCCTGTTGGTGCAGTCATTGTAAAGGATGGCATTATTATTGCAAGGGGTCATAATCGCAGGAATATTGAAAGAAATGCTATTCTTCATGCAGAAATAATTGCCATTGATAATGCCTGCAAAACCCTCGGCACAAGACTTCTGGATGAATGTGACCTTTATGTTACACTTGAGCCCTGCCCTATGTGTGCCGGCGCTATAATTCAATCAGGTATCAGGCGGTTATACTTTGGAGCATATGATGCTAAAGCCGGTTGTGCTGGTTCTGTTACTGATTTATTTACACTCCCATTCAACAGTATTCCTGAGTATTACGGTGGTATTATGGAAGATGATTGTTCATCTTTGCTCGTTGATTTTTTTAATAACAAGAGGTTGTGAAAATGAATAATAAAACTGAAAATTCCTTTGTACCAATACGAACCGCCAGCTGGTGGTGCTCACTTGAGGATATTCTGTGGCCGGAAAAAAATATCATTGACAAGATTAAGCGAAGGTCTGAGGAATTTGCATCAGCAAATATTGATACTGCCATAAACTTCGGATTTCATGTAAGGTTCGATTTTTCAAATTATTTCAGTCAGCTCCATGGTTATTATGCCAGGGTATGCGAGGAACTTCATAATAATGGAATTCGCTTTATGGACCATTACTCATGCAATCATGTCCAAAGGCCCAGAAATGATGAGGAGTTTGCCAAGGTCCATAAAAATCACCGGCATCATGTATTGCTGTTCCATGACCCCATCGCTGCAGAATTCGCCCAATATGAGGGTCACTTCTTCAACGATATCTGCGAGGTCGATATCAGAAATAACGAAAGAGGTTATTCAACTGCTTACCAGCTTGATGTGTTTTGCCACAACAATCCGGGTTTCCTTGATATGCATACCAAATATCTAAAGAGACTGCTGAAGGATGTTCCAATGGACGGCATAGAAGTAGATGATATGTGTGATTATGCCGGGCTTGCGACATGCGGGTGTAATTACTGCAGGGATAGATTCAGACGGGATTACGGCCATGAGATACCGGAATTCGGCGTTAAAGGCTTCTGGGGCAATACGGAAGGGTTACATGAATATTCATGGGGAAATTATGAAAATCCTGTTTTCCGGGATTGGTTGAGGATGAAATCTGATTCAGTGGCAGATCATCTTGCACTGGTTAAAAAAACTGTCGGCGACATTCCCCTTATGACATGCTGCTCAAGTTCCGGTCCCATACTATTGAATGCCCTTTCCCTGAATCTTGAAAAAATTTCGCCAAGCCTTGATTTTATCGTCTTGGAAAACTGCGGTATAAGTATCAACAGCACAGACTGGATGAAAATGGATGCCGAAGCACTGCATCAAAAGGACATCGCCCAAAAACGCGGAAATGCTCCCGCGATTGCCTTAAGTTATTCAATATATGAAGACGGCGCACACCTCGGATGGGCCCTGGGCAGATTCTGGGGTGTCGGCAACTGGAGCAGTACCTTGAACCAAAGACTTGAAAAAGACCCTGAAGATGCAAAGGAAATTCAGAATATGGTTGGTTTTTTTAACTCCTGGGAAATTGCAAACGGTGACCTGAACCATATGTCCGGTAAAGATTTCGTTGAGGCAAGGCTGGTCCATAATAGTTTTTGCCGCGACAATGGATGGAGAGATTCAAAGGGCATTGAGCACTGGGACAAAGTACGCAATTGGTCAAAGTCGTTTTTAAAAAATAGTATAGGTTACCGTTTCGTTCGCTCAGCTGAACTATCAGACAGTCAGGCTCTCTTATCAGAAAGAACTCCCCTTGTTTGCGACGGTCTCGGTTGTCTGTCAATGAAGCAGTTTGATGCAATCAAAGCATATCTTGATTCAGGGGGAACCGTTTTCATGGCTCTTCCATTCGGCGAGTATGACGAAAAAGGGTTTAAGCGGGAATCTCCTCTGTCTTTACTATTGGAAAAGGATAATTATAGAAACCTGCATATAGTTGAGTCTTCCACCGTTGGAGATCCCCTCCAATCCCTGATTAAAGAGGGTATCTTCAAACCTTCAATCACTCATTTAAGCGGCAATGAACAATGGGTTGCCCGTCTTCGTTATTACGGTGACAGAATCTCGCTTCATTTAATGAATTCAAAACTTGTGCCAGTAGCCCATGATTACCTGAAAAACAATGCAGGAACACCGGTCCTTAAAAGAATTGAGTCAGATAAAAGTGATTCCACTATTAAGTTTGGAATCACAGGTATAAATTTTGATTTTGATAGTCTTGAGATTTTAAGCCCTGAAATTCCCGCAGAGAAACGTAAACCTGTTATTGTAGAAAGAGACGATCATTTCATTGAAATAGAAGTAGATTTAAGTGGCATTGGCATTTACGCTGTTGTTCAGGGTGACGCAAAATAAAGGAATTGTTGGTAACCCATCTTTCTTTACATATTTGCTTCTTTAATTTAAAATATAGTTCGCGTGGAGAGGTGTCCGAGTGGTCGAAGGTGGTTGACTCGAAATCAGCTGCAGGCTAACCGTCTGCCGGGGGTTCAAATCCCTCCCTCTCTGCCATTATATGAAAGTCGCTCTTTAACGGGCGGCTTTTATGTTGTGAAAAAGTGCAGGTCTCAGTTGAATCCTTATTAAAAAGTTCTTTATTTTCACTTTCCTGGATGGCTAATCAAAACCTTACCTGCTTTATTTATAATTGTTTATGCTTTTAAATTTCATTCATTTTATGTATAATTATCCTCGGTAATATAAATATGAATAAGTGAGTGATATAAAATGAAAAAAGTATTAATACCTGTTGCAGTTTTTTTTATAGTGGTCATAGGCTCAATAGTATTTTTTATTAATGAAAGCTTTCAGTTAGTTCAATATGAAAAGGCTACACGTTTTCATATAAGCACTTTGTCTGACGGAGGAACACTTACTGTCGATTTTAATGATGTAACAACCCAGATAGTTGGTAGAAACATTCAAAGAGTAGGTTGGGTGCTTGATATATCAGCCAAAGAAAGGATTCGCAGAAACCCGGAATTTAATGAGAGTGATGCTATATATTTTCATTTTTCTGACGGAGCTGAATATGTTATGGCCAAGGATCCTGAAGATGAGGACAGCGTATATATATTGTATGAATATAAAAATAATAAACTTCGGTTCCATCTTGTAGGTTATAAAGCCTGGGACTGGGCTACTAAAACTATATCCCCTGATGGTCTCTATACCGAAAATATTGTAATCGAGTAACCTAAAAAAACACAACATCCCTGGGATAACGTGTCAAATTTGACACGTTATCCCAGGGATGTTGTGTTTTTTTAGGTTACTCGATTACAATATTTTCGGTATAGAGACCATCAGGGGATATAGTTTTAGTAGCCCAGTCCCAGGCTTTATAACCTACAAGATGGAACCGAAGTTTATTATTTTTATATTCATACAATATATATACGCTGTCCTCATCTTCAGGATCCTTGGCCATAACATATTCAGCTCCGTCAGAAAAATGAAAATATATAGCATCACTCTCATTAAATTCCGGGTTTCTGCGAATCCTTTCTTTGGCTGATATATCAAGCACCCAACCTACTCTTTGAATGTTTCTACCAACTATCTGGGTTGTTACATCATTAAAATCGACAGTAAGTGTTCCTCCGTCAGACAAAGTGCTTATATGAAAACGTGTAGCCTTTTCATATTGAACTAACTGAAAGCTTTCATTAATAAAAAATACTATTGAGCCTATGACCACTATAAAAAAAACTGCAACAGGTATTAATACTTTTTTCATTTTATATCACTCACTTATTCATATTTATATTACCGAGGATAATTATACATAAAATGAATGAAATTTAAAAGCATAAACAATTATAAATAAAGCAGGTAAGGTTTTGATTAGCCATCCAGGAAAGTGAAAATAAAGAACTTTTTAATAAGGATTCAACTGAGACCTGCACTTTTTCACAACATAAAAGCCGCCCGTTAAAGAGCGACTTTCATATAATGGCAGAGAGGGAGGGATTTGAACCCCCGGCAGACGGTTAGCCTGCAGCTGATTTCGAGTCAACCACCTTCGACCACTCGGACACCTCTCCACGCGAACTATATTTTAAATTAAAGAAGCAAATATGTAAAGAAAGATGGGTTACCAACAATTCCTTTATTTTGCGTCACCCTGAACAACAGCGTAAATGCCAATGCCACTTAAATCTACTTCTATTTCAATGAAATGATCGTCTCTTTCTACAATAACAGGTTTACGTTTCTCTGCGGGAATTTCAGGGCTTAAAATCTCAAGACTATCAAAATCAAAATTTATACCTGTGATTCCAAACTTAATAGTGGAATCACTTTTATCTGACTCAATTCTTTTAAGGACCGGTGTTCCTGCATTGTTTTTCAGGTAATCATGGGCTACTGGCACAAGTTTTGAATTCATTAAATGAAGCGAGATTCTGTCACCGTAATAACGAAGACGGGCAACCCATTGTTCATTGCCGCTTAAATGAGTGATTGAAGGTTTGAAGATACCCTCTTTAATCAGGGATTGGAGGGGATCTCCAACGGTGGAAGACTCAACTATATGCAGGTTTCTATAATTATCCTTTTCCAATAGTAAAGACAGAGGAGATTCCCGCTTAAACCCTTTTTCGTCATACTCGCCGAATGGAAGAGCCATGAAAACGGTTCCCCCTGAATCAAGATATGCTTTGATTGCATCAAACTGCTTCATTGACAGACAACCGAGACCGTCGCAAACAAGGGGAGTTCTTTCTGATAAGAGAGCCTGACTGTCTGATAGTTCAGCTGAGCGAACGAAACGGTAACCTATACTATTTTTTAAAAACGACTTTGACCAATTGCGTACTTTGTCCCAGTGCTCAATGCCCTTTGAATCTCTCCATCCATTGTCGCGGCAAAAACTATTATGGACCAGCCTTGCCTCAACGAAATCTTTACCGGACATATGGTTCAGGTCACCGTTTGCAATTTCCCAGGAGTTAAAAAAACCAACCATATTCTGAATTTCCTTTGCATCTTCAGGGTCTTTTTCAAGTCTTTGGTTCAAGGTACTGCTCCAGTTGCCGACACCCCAGAATCTGCCCAGGGCCCATCCGAGGTGTGCGCCGTCTTCATATATTGAATAACTTAAGGCAATCGCGGGAGCATTTCCGCGTTTTTGGGCGATGTCCTTTTGATGCAGTGCTTCGGCATCCATTTTCATCCAGTCTGTGCTGTTGATACTTATACCGCAGTTTTCCAAGACGATAAAATCAAGGCTTGGCGAAATTTTTTCAAGATTCAGGGAAAGGGCATTCAATAGTATGGGACCGGAACTTGAGCAGCATGTCATAAGGGGAATGTCGCCGACAGTTTTTTTAACCAGTGCAAGATGATCTGCCACTGAATCAGATTTCATCCTCAACCAATCCCGGAAAACAGGATTTTCATAATTTCCCCATGAATATTCATGTAACCCTTCCGTATTGCCCCAGAAGCCTTTAACGCCGAATTCCGGTATCTCATGGCCGTAATCCCGTCTGAATCTATCCCTGCAGTAATTACACCCGCATGTCGCAAGCCCGGCATAATCACACATATCATCTACTTCTATGCCGTCCATTGGAACATCCTTCAGCAGTCTCTTTAGATATTTGGTATGCATATCAAGGAAACCCGGATTGTTGTGGCAAAACACATCAAGCTGGTAAGCAGTTGAATAACCTCTTTCGTTATTTCTGATATCGACCTCGCAGATATCGTTGAAGAAGTGACCCTCATATTGGGCGAATTCTGCAGCGATGGGGTCATGGAACAGCAATACATGATGCCGGTGATTTTTATGGACCTTGGCAAACTCCTCATCATTTCTGGGCCTTTGGACATGATTGCATGAGTAATGGTCCATAAAGCGAATTCCATTATTATGAAGTTCCTCGCATACCCTGGCATAATAACCATGGAGCTGACTGAAATAATTTGAAAAATCGAACCTTACATGAAATCCGAAGTTTATGGCAGTATCAATATTTGCTGATGCAAATTCCTCAGACCTTCGCTTAATCTTGTCAATGATATTTTTTTCCGGCCACAGAATATCCTCAAGTGAGCACCACCAGCTGGCGGTTCGTATTGGTACAAAGGAATTTTCAGTTTTATTATTCATTTTCACAACCTCTTGTTATTAAAAAAATCAACGAGCAAAGATGAACAATCATCTTCCATAATACCACCGTAATACTCAGGAATACTGTTGAATGGGAGTGTAAATAAATCAGTAACAGAACCAGCACAACCGGCTTTAGCATCATATGCTCCAAAGTATAACCGCCTGATACCTGATTGAATTATAGCGCCGGCACACATAGGGCAGGGCTCAAGTGTAACATAAAGGTCACATTCATCCAGAAGTCTTGTGCCGAGGGTTTTGCAGGCATTATCAATGGCAATTATTTCTGCATGAAGAATAGCATTTCTTTCAATATTCCTGCGATTATGACCCCTTGCAATAATAATGCCATCCTTTACAATGACTGCACCAACAGGAACATCATCTTCTTTGAATGCTTTGCTAGCTTCTATTAATGCTTCTTTCATGAATTCATACATATAAATTAAAAAGGCGGGTTTCTTACCCGCCTAAAGCCTTACTTCATTCCCACAAGATCATCGTGGCACTCTGTGCAAACCATTTGATCCTTGAAACTTCTGATACCTTCGGTTTCGCCGCAGAATACACAGCGGGGTTCATGTTTTGAAACAACAATTGAGGTGCCATCCATAAATATTTCTATATCATCCTTGATAGCAATATCAAGACTATCTCTGAAAGATTTCGGAAGTACAATTCTTCCCAGTGGATCAAGGCGTCTTATGAAATTGGACTTTTTCATCTTTAAAATCTCCCCTCAAATGAGTTCAATATATATTTTGTCATTATTTACACTTAATGTCAATGGATGAATAATATTGGTTCTTTTCCTCTTTCCGTGAAAACTTTCATCCCTTTGCTTTTAATCATCAAAA
>CAYYXJ010000146.1:0-7472 GCA_964475455.1 uncultured Clostridiaceae bacterium
GGTAATGGCAGCGTGATGGACAGTGATGAGGGAATTGTCTTCATAAAACCCAGCGGAGTCCCGTATGATGAATTGAAAGTAGAGCACATGGTTGTTATGGACCTTGAAGGCAATATCCTTGAAGGTGAGATGAAGCCATCCAGTGATACCCCGACACATTTAATTTTATATAAGAATTTTCCAAATATCGGGGGAGTATGTCATACCCATTCCCTATGGGCAACCAGTTTTGCACAGGCCAAGATGGGAATTCCTGTATATGGAACTACCCATGCAGATCACTTCCGTGGAGAAATACCTTGCAGCAGACCCTATTCTGATGAAGAGATTGAAGGTAATTATGAAGCCAACACGGGGAGTCTTATTGTTGAGACTTTCAAAAACATTGAACCCGACCAGGTGCCCGGTGTGCTGGTTGCAGCACACGGCCCGTTTACATGGGGGACGACTGCATATGACGCAGTGAAGAACTCAAGGGTCATGGAATTCATTGCAGAGGCAGCTTATAGAACCACCCAATTGAACAGGGATATCAATGCAATCAATATCAACCTGAGGGATAAGCATTATCTTAGAAAGCACGGAGACAATGCTTATTATGGACAGGAGCCTGAATAGGGAAGTTAAGGAAGAAACCCGGTTGACAGGTAGTGCAAAAGAACATAGAATATAGCAGCAATAGCAAAGACAGTTCGTAACCATCCTGTCTGTAAATAAAACTAGGATTCTGTTTTCAGCGGGTGGTTACCATCCGTTTTTTATTGTAAAAAAATCTGGATGGAAATTATGGAAAATATAAAACCTGCATTCCTGGCAAGAGCGGCGGTGATAGCGGCACTATATGCGGCACTGACCCTTGCTCTGTCACCAATCAGCTACGGGCTAATACAGTTCAGGGTAGCAGAAGCACTCACGGTTCTTGCTTATTTTACTCCTGCGGCAATTCCTGGACTTTTCATAGGATGCCTGATTGCAAACATAATCGGGCCTTATGGCATACTTGATATTGTCTTCGGGAGCATGGCAACGCTTATTGCTGCATTTCTGACATACAAAATCAAGAATAAGTATCTTGCACCTTTGCCCCCGGTTGTGACAAATGTCCTGATAGTGGGTCCGCTGGTAGCATATTTTATAAATGTGCCATTTTATGTGGGAATGCTTTATGTAGGCATAGGCCAGCTTGTGGTTTGCTATGGCTTGGGTCTGCCTCTCATTCTAGCTCTTGAACCGCTTAAAAAGCGCCTGTTCTGATTAAAAACAAAACACCCGGAAGTGTTTTGTTGAAAATATTGAGATTGACAGGATATTTCAATTTAAAAGTTTGACACAGGCTTCATAATAGAAGTCCTTAAGTGATTCGAAATCCTCTCCGCTGCTACGGGTTCTCTGTACAGTCATGTTGGTGACCATAACAAGAATCAGATTCAGGTATTTCTCAGAGGGGGGAGGAGACAGGATGCCTTCTCAAACACCTTTGGCTATTATGGAACCCAATAATTTCAAGAATCAAATCTGTGCGTTTTCAATGATCGGTTTCAAACGGGAAATAGTTTCTCCTGTAAAAGGCATGCTTCCGGGGTTTGCAGCCATTGATATAAAAGGTCCTTTCAGGACGATATCGAAGATGCAATCAAGGAGGGAATAAAAGCTCTCACGGAATGTGGCGGTCATTGTAACCTTTTCTTCTATCATTTCGGCCATCAGAGCCAGTCCGTATTCAACCGCACCTATGAACATATCCTCCTTGCTGCTGAAATACTCATAGACTGTTCCTTTTCCGACATCTGCTTTGGCGGCTATTTCCGAGACTTTTAGGTTGGCTGTCCCGTTTTCCAGGAATAGCTCCAGTACGGCCCTGAGGATTTTCTCTTTTTTATCACTCATTGTTACTTACTCCTGCTTTTTTTGCTTTTCCCTGCTTTTTTACTGTCTCTGACTATAAGTGAGTACATTGCTGGTACAACCAACAATGTAAGCAGAGTTGAAAAGAGTAACCCGCCAATTACGGTTATTGCCATAGGTGCCATCATTTCAGTTCCTTCAGCTGTTCCAAGACCCATGGGAACCAGGGCGAGTACTGTTGTGAAGACAGTCATTAAAATCGGTCTTAGTCTTACAGGGCCTGCTTCAAGTATTGCTTCGTTTTTACCCTTTCCCTCTTTTCTCTGCCTGTTTATGTAGTCAACCAGAACAATCCCGTTGTTGACCACTATTCCTGCAAGTACAATCATACCTATGAAAGCAGGTACACTAATTGGGATGTCAGCAATCCAGAGAGCCAGGAATCCACCTGTGAAGGCCATTGGGATGGATAAAAGAATTATAAAGGGGTGCAGCAAGGATTCAAACTGTGCAGCCATTATCATATATACAAGTAATATGCCGATGGCCAGTGCAAGGAAAAGATTGCTGAAGGCTTCAAGTATTTCTTCATTGGTACCTGCAAGGGTAACACTGTAAGCCTGGTCTACATCATAATCATCTATCCAGTCCTGGATGCTCTCGCCTACAGTACCGGGATCGTAACCATCAGCAAGTTCACCACTGACAGTTACTATTCTCCTTTGATTTTCCCTGCTTATGGAGGTAACACCTTCACTTATTTCAACATCGGCAACAGAACCCAGGTTAATGCTGGTTCCAAGGGGGGTGATGATTTGGATATCTTCAACGGAATCCTTTGTTACAATATCATCCCTCATGATTCGAACACTGATATCATTACCGTCAAGTCTGATGGTTGTGGCACGGGCTCCTTGAATCGCTGAACTAACAGCGCTTGCAACCTGGTATGTTGTAAGTCCGTTCATGGACATTTTTCCGCTGTTTGGAAGTATGACTATTTCAGGAGCACTGGTTTCTACACTTGTTTCAGCTTCTGCTATTCCATCTGTCAGTAAAAATTCCGCCTTGACATCTTCTGCAATGTTTTTCAAAATATCAAGATCGTCTCCTTGGATTTCAACAGTGACGGTTGAACCTCCGAACAAGGCCATTCCCGGGCTGTCAATGGATGAAACTGATATTTCGGCACCTTCAATTGATTGCAGCCTAAGCCTGAAATCATCAGAAAACTCGGAAGTTGTCATATCCCTGTCGGCTTTTGAAACCAAAACCACTGTAATGGTACCGGTATCAGCAGCACCGCTTCCACCACCGAATCCAAAAGTACCGCTGCTGCCCAGTACACTTGCACTGACGATTTCCACTTCGTCATAATCCTCAAGAATAGACTCGACCTCAGCAACCTTGGCAACAGTTTGTTCAAATTCTGTTCCAACAGGCATCTCAATAGTAACAGAAAGCTGTCCCTGGTCTGACTCAGGGAAAAACTCCATACCTTGCTCAAGGACACCGTATATACTGCCGGCAAAAAGCACGACGGAGATTGATATTACTGCAATCCTGTTTCTAAGGGTCCAGCCAAGAACCCCTTTATATAATCCGGTTGTTGCATTCATGAACTTGTGATGTGTCGATTTGTCTGCCTTCAGGGTCCTTGAAGCAATCATCGGAACCAAAGTCAATGCTATGAACAGGCTTGCAAGAAGCGAAATTGAAACAGTGAGAGCCATTTCCTTGAAGATGTCTGCAGTAAAACCTTCCAGGAAAACTACCGGCATAAATACAGAAATTGTTGTAAGGGTGGATGCAATGATTGCGCCTGAAATGTTTGTTGCTCCCTCACGGGCAGCTTTTTTCATGCCTACACCCTGACTTCGCAGCCTGTAGATATTTTCAATTACAACTATGGAATTATCTACAAGCATTCCCAGTCCAAGGACCAGGCCTCCCATCGAGATCATATTAAGGGTAATTCCGGTAAAGTATATTATTGTTATTGCCCCAAGAACACTTATCGGGATGGCAACTGCAATTATGAATGTCGGACGAATATCTTTCAGAAATATAAATAGTATCAGGATTGCAAGTACGGCACCTATAAGACCGGTCATTCCAACATTCTGAACCATCATCTGGGTATATTCAGACTGGTCAAGAGTCAGTACAAGAGAAGCTTCGGGGAATTCATCACCTACAACATCTATTTCATCCTTGACAAGCCCTGCTACTTCAACAGTATTGTATCCGGACTGCTTTTGAATATTGATTGTTATGCTTTCTCTTCCATTTACTTTGGTATAGGAGTCCTTGCTAATGTCTTCATATGAAACTTCTGCAAAATCATCCAGGGTCACTGTTTTCATGGCAGTCTGTGAAAAGAAGGTTACATCCTTTAGATCCTCAATGTCGCTGAAAGCACCGAGAGTCCTGACAGAATAGTCGGTTGTTCCGTCGGAAACAGTTCCGCCGGGAAGATTCAGGTTGTTTGCCGCCAGCATCTGGGTCAGTACCTGCTCAGATATTCCAAGTTCAGCCATTTTGGTATAATCGGGTGTTATTCTGACTTCGCGCTCAACGCCTCCGTTGACTGATACACTTGCAACACCATCGAGTTTTTCAAGACGGGGGACAAGAACATCCTCTGTCCACCTTGTAGTAGCCCAGTCATCGGTATCATCATAAGAAACTGAGTAACCCATCATGGGAATCATATTTATATCGAATTTAATAAGCATGGGGGCAGAAACATCTTCAGGAAGATACGGGGATATCATGTCTAGTTTTTCCCTCATATCCAGCATTACGGCATCCATATCGGTATTTTGATTGAATTCAAGTATAACCATGGAGCTGCCATCACTTGATGTACTGCTGATTGTCTTGATATTGCTGACAGTTGCCATTGCAGTTTCTATGTTTCTGGTTACTATATTTTCAACTTCCTCAGGGCTTGCGCCTGTATAGGACGTTGAAACAACGGCATATGGGAGATTGATGTCGGGGAACAGATCAAGCTGAAGGTTTGTCAAAGATACAACTCCCAGCAAAATGATAATCAAAGTCATCATCAGGGCTGTTACAGGCCGTTTTACGCTAATTGTGGATAAATTCATTTTAATACTTCCTTGTTAAAATCAGTTTTCTACATATACCCCTTTAAGGCATCCATAAAACTGACCGACCAGTCGGTCAGTCAACACAATTTTAACATACCCCCCCTCCAAGTCAATACTGTAATTGTAAACAATTTGATATTCAGGTCGGGAATAAATATTAGGGGAAGGAATAAATATTGAGGTTTTGAAAAATATAGGTATAACAAAAAAAGCTCGGATGAATACGAGCTTTTTTGTTATATGGTTTTGTTTTTATTTGTTTTTTCCTGCCTGGACCTTTTTTAGATTTGCAAACTTAGGGAGTCCGTCCTCAAATCTGGGATTTGAGTTGCCCTGTATCAAAGGCAGGGCATATTCTATGAAATCGTCAGTGACAAAGTTTTTATCATCATTAATCCATTCCATTGGGACTGTCCTTTCCGTATTAGCTGCAAAACTCAGGTTAATGAGTTTGAGATTGCATTTATAGGAACCATTTTCTGTGGAACGCTCAAAGGTTATCATGTGGTCTGTAATTGCGCTGACGGCAGCTTTGACAGCTTCCTGTCCGGCGGCAAAGGCTTCATCAACATCATTTCCTGAACCTATATGGGCACCGCACCTTTGCATGAGAGAAAATTCGATTCCTCGAACCTTGCAACCAAATTCCTCTTTGGCTTTATTAGCAAGGACAGCAGCTGCACCACCAAGCTGTGCATGACCGAAAGCATCCTTGGTGAGCTCAGCTCCCATTTCGGCAATGTAGGTTCCATTTTCATCCTTGCAACCTTCAGAAAAAGCAACAATGACTTTTCCTGTCTTATCATAAACTTTTCTGACATCGCTGATGAATTTTTCCATGGTGAACGGAACTTCAGGAAGATATATAAGGTCAGGACCAGAGCCTTTGTATGCAGCAAGTGCTGATGCAGCTGTAAGCCATCCTGCATTCCTGCCCATTATCTCTATTACAGTTATCATAGGTGTGTCATAAACCCTTGCGTCCTGATAAATCTCCATTATAGTTGTTGCAACATATCTGGCTGCACTGCCATATCCAGGACAATGGTCAGTTCCAAAAAGGTCATTATCTATGGTTTTAGGTACGCCCATAACATTACATTCATATCCTGATTTCTGCAGGAATTTGCTGATCTTATTAGTGGTGTCCATTGAATCATTTCCACCGTTATAGAAGAAGTACCGGATATTGTATTTTTTGAAAACCTCCAGAATTCTTCTGTAGTCTGAATCATCGACAGCCGGATCTTTCAGTTTATATCTTACAGAACCCAAAGCTGATGAAGGAGTTGTCTTAAGAAGTTCAAACTGCTCAGGATCTTCCTTTGACATATCATAAAAATCTTCTTCGAGGATACCTCTTATTCCATGTGCTGCTCCGTAAACAGCCGTGATATTTTCTTCCTTGAGTGCCTGGGTGAAAACCCCTGCAGCCGATGCATTTATTACAGATGTTGGTCCGCCCGACTGACCGAAAATGCATGCACCCTTCAAATCCTTCATTTATAACCTCCGAAAACAAAAATTCACGTAAAAATATAACACATGGAATCGGAAAAATCAAAGATTGTTGATTTCAATTGTTCTATAAAAGTCGTTTTGCAGTGGATTGCCAGTATTGAGTGTGTAATGTAAAATATATTAAGGTGATTATTTTGCTTGTTACATAAAGGGAGGGATTTATGATTATTCAAAGCAAGGGACTAACGAAATCATATAAGGATGTAAAAGCACTCCAGGGACTTGAACTTTCAATTGAAAAGGGAATCATATATGGACTGCTGGGTCCGAATGGAGCCGGTAAAAGTACATTCATAAATATTGTAGCAGGCCTTGTCAAGGCAGACGGCGGCGAACTTATCATCGATGGAAAAACCATGCCTGCTTCAGGAAGTGAAGTTAAGAATCTCATGGGGTTTGTCCCGCAGGAACTTGCTATATATGAAGATCTTACAGCTTATGAGAATCTGGCTTTCTTTGCATCACTTTATGGGCTCAAGGGCAGGGAGAGAAAGGAAAAAGTGGAAAAAGCACTTGAATTTGTATCTCTTTCAGATAGAAAAAAAGACTTTCCGAAGAACTTTTCAGGTGGCATGAAAAGAAGACTGAACCTTGCATGTGGCATTTGCCACGAACCTGAAATCGTTTTTCTTGATGAACCAACTGTCGGTATAGATCCACAATCCAGAAACCACATCATGGAATCAATAAAGAAATTAAATAAAATGGGAAGGACGGTTATTTATACCACCCATTACATGGAGGAGGCAGAAGCCCTGTGTGATCTTATCGGTATCATAGATAATGGTAAGATAATTGCTGAGGGCACACTTGCCGGGCTACAGAAAACAATTTCTGAAAATGAGCTGATCTACATAGAAATTGCAGAAGAAGCAAAAAGAGGATCGGCTGGGCGCATGGCGGTTATTACGGCACCCACAAAATCGTCGGAACCCGGAGTGTCAATAATGTTTATTTTATGGTTTTGATACTCAGTATAAAGCACGG
>CAYYXJ010000147.1:0-2560 GCA_964475455.1 uncultured Clostridiaceae bacterium
GTGATTATTGTCCAGATGCTCAAATACTGGGTCAGAAATAAATTTTAAACTATGGAAAAGATTTGAATTAAATGAAATCAGCCAAAACAGTATTAAAACAGAAAGATTCCATCTTTTTTTCAACGAAATAAACATTGAAACAGATCATGTAAAAACAGCACATGATTATCTAATATATCTATCTGAAGGAAATGACCTTCTTCCTGGAGCCTTTGAATTGATAAACAATCTAAAAGGCAGGTACCAACTGGCTTTGCTTACAAATGGAATTTCAATCGTTCAACACCCTCGTTATGAAAAATCAAAGCTATTTGGTGTTTTTTCTGCATTCGTAGTCTCAGGAGACTTAGGTATAAACAAACCTGACAGGGCAATATTTGATTACACCCTCGAAAAATGCGGTATAGCTGACAGAAAAAGTGTGCTTATGATTGGGGACAGCCTTTCTTCTGATATGAAAGGCGGACTAAATGCAGGTATTGATACCTGTTGGTTTAATCCTGGAGCTACTGTCAACAATACCGGCGTGAAACCTAAATATGAGATAAGAAACCTGGATGATATATACAAGATACTCGGAGAATACAAATGAAAAACATTACTGTAAGACCACATAAAATAATAAAGAAGATGAAACCTTTGCATGGAGTGGGAAACGGTCCTTTGTCAAGGGGAAATACGATTGACATAAGTGAATATTACCAGATGCTGAAACCACCATTTGCAAGACTGCATGATACAAATTTCCCCGAATCAAGGGAAGTTGATGTTCACACAATTTTCCCGGACTTTACACTTGATGCAGATGAACCTGATAATTATGATTTTTTTCTGACTGACAAATATATAAAATCAATAATTGACCTTGGAACAGATATCATTTATAGGCTGGGTGAAACAATTGCAACAAATGATAAAAGACAGTATGTTGCACCTCCTGCTGACTATAAAAAGTATTCAAGGATATGTGTGAATATAATTCGTCATTATAATGACGGATGGGCAGACGGTTTCCATTATAATATTAAATACTGGGAGATTTGGAATGAACCAAGCGTTATAAATATGTGGACCGGAACAACAGATGAATGGCTTGAATTATATAAAGAAATTTATACTGCTGTAAAAATCTATAATAATAAAATTATGATCGGAGGGCCTGTAGCCTGTGAGCCAAACTCCAAAATACACCATCCATTCCTTGAATATATAAAAAAGCATGATATTATTCCCGATTTTTATGTTTTCCATTGTTATACAAGCAGCAGGGAACATGCACATTGGTATCTGGATTCAATGTTAAAAAAGTTGACTGAATATAATCTAACACATTTACCTGCTTTCATTACTGAATGGAATTATGTTGCAAAGGGTAGCGGGGGAGAAAATTTCTGGGAAACAACAGGTTTGGATAAACAAAAGTCATTCCTCAAAATGTATTCCTCGGAAGGTGCTTCACATATTGCAATGTTTATTGCAATCCTGCAGGATTCATTTGTGTACCAGGCAAATTATTATTGTTTAAATACTGACAATAGATTTTCTTGTTTTTCAAAAATCGGACTTCCTGAAAAACCATTTTATTCGTTGATTGCTTACAAGGAACTTTATGATCTTGGAAATCAGGTTGAAGTCTGTGGCAATGATCTGCTTGACGAAGCATACGCCATAGCTGCATCTGACGGAGAAAAATGCAAAATACTCCTGGCAAATTTCAAATGCAGTGATGATGACTTCAATATTAATATTGCGATTGAAGAACACCACTCATTGAATATTAGATTAATAAATGATGAATTGAGTTTGGAAAGCAGTAATGATTATAGTTTTGCAAACCATTGCCTCCGCATGAAAATACCTGAACATACAACTGTTGTAATAGAGTTTGACCTTTGAATTAAGCATATTTAATTTTTGTTTTTCTTTGAAGAATTTTAAAGCAGTTATACCGATTAAACAATTGACAATGCTTCAATTTCTATGTTATATTACTTTAGGTTAAATGTTATGCGGGTGTAGTTCAGTGGTAGAACCCCAGCCTTCCAAGCTGGTCGTGTGGGTTCGATTCCCATCACCCGCTCCATTTTTAATTAGTGCCTGTAGCTCAGCTGGATAGAGCAACGGACTTCTAATCCGTAGGTCGGGGGTTCGAATCCCTTCAGGCACGCCAAAAGGATTGCATTTGCAATCCTTTTTGATTGGTTAGAATATAAAGTATCCCTTACATAACCCAACACAATTTTAAAAAATTATATATGACATAACAAAATATGTTATTTTTACATTATTGTAACCCGGGAAATTTAATAAACACCTTCAAAAAAATGGTTGTAACCATTATTCTTTAATTCATTATAACTTGTTAGAATTTAATAAAAACAGTATACTAAAGTAAGCATTTAATGAGGTATTTTAATGAAACATACAATAAATATCAATAAAGAACTTGAATACGATATAGTTGTCTGCGGTGGTGGTATGACCGGATTTGCTGCAGCAGTAACTTCTGCCAGACGGGGATACAAAACTCTTCTAATAGATAAAAACGGCTGCATGGGCG
>CAYYXJ010000147.1:2570-7461 GCA_964475455.1 uncultured Clostridiaceae bacterium
TGTAGCAACTACCGGAATGGTCTGTTGTTTACTTGGTGGAATAGATCATATAGATGAAAAGTATTATTTTGTTACGGGCGGTTTGTTTAAAGAACTCTATTACGATTTAAGAACAAACAACGAGTGTGTAGATATCTATAAAGTAGACAGAAACAGAAATCCCCATGCCTGGTATCCCGGTCTGGCAGAATCAATTATCTTTGACAATGAGGCAATGAAAAGACTCCTTGACCAAAAAGCAATTGAGTCGGGTGTTGATATTCTATATTTTACATATATCCATGATGTTTTTATGAAAGACAATAATATTGAATATATTGTTGCTGCCAATAAGGACGGTAACACTGCAATAAAAAGCAGGGTATTCATAGATTGTACAGGTGATGCGGATATTGCTGCATTATCGGGAAACTCCTATACCAAGGGCAGGGAAGAAGATAGTCTTATGACACCTGCAACTTTAATAATGAATCTTGATAATGTTGATACCGAAGCCCTCCTTAAATATATTGAAGACCATGACTCCCCGAGATTCAGGGGAAAAATAAACGAATTAAAAAAGCAGGGCATTTGGAATTTTGACATTGAAATTTTAATCAGCATGTTGCTGAATCGACCCGGTTACCATATGGCCAATACAATTCGTCAGGTTGGAGTTGATGGCCTCGACGCAAACTCGCTCACCATGGGAATGATTGACGGAAGGGTTGACAACAAGAAATTATATGATATTTTGGTTGAACATTTTCCGGCTTATACAAAGTCAAACATTGTAAGTACCGGTGAAACCATTGGAATAAGGGAGACAAGAAGGATAAAAGGTGAGTTTGTATTGAAATTAAGTGAACTTCTTGAAGGTAAAGAATTCAATGATGTCATAGCACTGGCATCTTACTGTTTTGACCTTCCTGATCCAAAGAAACCATCACTTCAACCCCTGGAAGGAAAAAGAATTAAAAAGAATTACACTGAAATACCATATAGGGCTTTAATCCCTGATAAAACAGATAATCTAATTGTAGCAGGTCGTTCAATTAGTGTTGAAAGGGAAGTCCTGGGACCCATTCGTGTTATGGGACCTTGCATAGGAATGGGACAGGCTGCAGGAATTGCATCAACTTTATTGGTTGAAGACAATGCAGGCAGTTTCAATAAATTAAATATTGGAAAACTCAAGGCTTCTTTGAAACAAATTGATTGTATCATTGACGCAGAAGGTATCCAGGAAGTAAGGCATATATAATGAAAATAACATTTTACGGAGCAGTACAAGGTGTAACAGGATCAAACCATTTGGTTGAAACAGAAAAAACAAGGCTTCTTATAGACTGCGGAATGTTTCAGGGCGGTTCACTTGAAAGAAAAATGAATTTTGAGCCATTTCCATATAATCCGGCAGATATAGATTTTGTAATTCTTACACATGCACATATAGATCACAGCGGAAGAATCCCTTTGCTTTTTAAAAAAGGTTACAAAGGACCGGTGGTATGTACAAAACCAACGGCTGATTTATGTGAAATCATGCTTCCTGACAGCGCTCATATACAGGAAATGGATGTGGAATACAAAAACAGGAAAAGGCAAAGGGCAGGTGAGGCTCTTTTGGAACCGTTGTACAATTCCGAGGATGTCGCTGATTCTCTTAAAGCATTTAAAGGTACTCAATATGACCAGATTGTCAAAATAAATGACGAAATATCAGTAAGGTTTCGTGATGCCGGACACATCCTTGGTTCTGCAAGCGTAGAAATGTGGTGTAAAGAAGGAGAAAAAACAACAAAAATAGTTTTTTCAGGAGACCTTGGAAAGTTTGACACTCCAATCATCAGGGATCCTGAGTTAATAGAAAATACTGATTATCTGGTCATGGAGTCAACCTATGGGAATAAAAAGCATCTGCAGACCAAGAACCGTGAAGAACTCATGTTCAATATCATTGAAGAAACATTGAAGAAGAACGGCACAGTAATAATACCTTCATTTTCAGTAGGCAGAACACAGGAAATGATCTATGGTTTCAACAAGCAAATTGACCTTAAGAACAGATTCAAGTTAATTAAGAATGTGCCTGTTTATGTTGACAGTCCTCTGGCAATCTCTGCCACAGATATTTTTCGTAAAAATACTGAAGTCTTCGACAAAGAAGCAAAGGATTCCATTTTCAATGGTGATAACCCACTTGATTTTGAAAACCTTATTTTTACAAGAACAGCCGATGAATCAAAGGCCATTAATTTATACAAAGGACCTAAAATCATCATTTCATCCAGCGGTATGTGCGATGCCGGAAGAATCAAGCACCATCTCAAGCATAACCTTTGGAAAGAAAATACCACAGTGCTTTTTGTAGGATATCAAGCTCCGGGCACACTTGGCCGTCTTTTGGTTGATGGGACAAAACAGGTGAAAATATTCAAGGATACTGTGGATGTTAAAGCAAGGATTGAAATGATTGATGGATTTTCGGGGCATGGGGATATGGATGACCTGGATTTATTCCTTTCCGGATTTAAAAAGGTCCCTCAGAAAATTTTTCTTGTTCATGGCGAGGATGAACAATTAGAAGGCTTTGCCGATCGAATTCAAAAAAAATTCAAGACAGATGCCATTATTCCCTCGTATGGACAACAGTTCAATATATCATGTGACAGATGTGTCGAAGATACACCTGAACCAATAAGAATTCTGCATCAGAAGAAATTCAGTAAGCTGGGTCTTTTGAATGTTATCAAGCAGGTCCAAAATGAAGCTATTGATGTGAAAAACATGATTTCACAAAAACATATAAACCAACTGTCTGAAAGCAGTGTTGAAGAAATTTCAAGGATTTACACAGAAATTGAAACACAGTTCAAGAATATAATAAAATTACTGGAGAAAATGAATGATTAAAAAGGAAATCTATCTGGACAATGCAGCCTCTACGAAACCTTTCCCAGAGGTAATTGAGAGAATCAAGGAAATAAACTCATATTTATATGGTAATTCTTCCAGCGTGCACATGAAAGGACTCGAATCACACAGAATAGTCAAAGATTCACGCAAAACAATTGCAGAAATACTGAATTGTCGTCCTGAGGAAGTATTTTTTACTTCAGGAGGTTCCGAATCAAATAATATGGCGGTTAAAGGCCATGCATTTTCCAGGTTCAGTACAAAAGGCAATATAGTTACTTCAGCATTTGAACATCCCACTATTCTCAATACAGTGAAAAGTCTGGAGCCATTTGGATTTGAAGCCAGGGTTTGTGGAATAAGTTCAGATGGAAATCTAAAAGAAAGTGATGTTTTAAAACACATTGATGAAAATACTATACTTGTTACAATAATGACTGTTAACAGCGAAACCGGAGCTTATACTGATATGAATGAAATTGCATCAAGGATAAAGGAAATAAATCCTTCAACAATTGTTCACACCGATGCAGTACAGGCCTTTGGAAAATATAAGCTTGATATGGTAGAGAGAAATGATATTGATATGCTCTCAGCAAGTGCCCATAAAATCAAGGGTCCAAAAGGTGTTGGAATTTTATATGTAAAAAAAGGTATTAAGCTGGTCCCTTTGATAGAAGGAGGGGGACATCAGGAAGGGCTGCGGTCCGGAACTGAAAATACAGCCGGTATAGCAGGCTTTGCTATGGCTGCTTCCATGTTTCAAAAAAAGCAGAAGGAATACTATGACAATCTATGTGCTCTAAGGGAATATCTGATTGTTGGACTAAAGGAAAATGTTGATGGTTATATAATTAATTCTCCTGAAGATTCAAGTCCTTATGTTCTTAATATTGCCTTTAGAGATATTTTATCAGAAACTTTACTCAATCATCTTTCGGGGAAGGGTATTTATGTCTCAGCCGGAAGTGCCTGCTCCTCCAGGAAAAAAAGCGGTTCCCATGTCCTTAAGGCAATCAATGTTCCTGAGGAATATATCGGAGGAGCTGTCAGGGTTAGTTTTGAACCACGTTCAACTAAAGATGAAATCGACACTTTCATAAGTGAAACTACGGCAATTTTGCCAATTTTAAGGAAATTCAGGAGAAAATAATGGAACGACTGTTATTGGTTAAATATGGCGAAATAATGCTCAAAGGTCTCAACCGACCGGTTTTTGAGAAGCAGCTTGAAAGAAATATAAAAAAAGTCCTTGAAGGTTTATTCGTTTATGAGCTAACCAAGGAACACGGTAGAATTTTTGTATCGATCAATGGTGATGCTTCTGATTATGAACGGGCAGCTGAAAGAATTTCAAGGGTTTTTGGAATAGTATCCATTGCTTTTGCCTATAAAACTCAACCGGATTTTGAGCAGGCATTGGAAGCCACTGTTAAGATAGCTGAAGAAGAACACAAAAAAGGTGGAAAAACATTCAAGGTTGAAACCAGGAGACCTAATAAAAACTTTCATTATAAATCCATGGAATTCAATGCTTTATCCGGAGACAGGATACTCCAAAGCATTGAAGGTATTAAAGTGGATGTTCACAACCCTGGTTTCACGGTCTATGTTGAAATACGCAAAAATGTTTATGTTTATTCAAGAACTTTAAGGGCCGGAGGGGGAATTCCTGTTGGAAGTTCTGGCCGTGGTGTTGTTTTGCTTTCTGGTGGAATTGACAGCCCTGTAGCTGCATATATGATGGCAAAGAGGGGTCTCAAGCTTGAAGCAGTATATTTTCATTCACACCCTTATACAACTGAACTTGCCAAGGAAAAGGTCATTGACCTCGCAAGGAAACTATCCATCTACTGTGGTGGAATTAGGCTGCATGTTGTAAACTTCACTGAAGCTCAGATGACCATTTATGATAAATGTCCTCATGAACAACTTACCATTATAATGAGAAGGGTAATGATGCGGGTTGCTGAGGAAATTGCTTTTGCAAATG
>CAYYXJ010000148.1:0-7423 GCA_964475455.1 uncultured Clostridiaceae bacterium
CTCTATTTCATCGAGGAATCTGTCCATGTCCTTTTGTGCAAATACATATCTTTCTGGGTGGGCAATTATAGGTCTGTAACCCCTTTGGTTCAGGTCGAATAATACCTGTTTAACATATATGGGGTAATTGAATATGGGCAGTTCCACCAATAGGTTTTTGCTGTTACCAAGGCATACCCAATTGTTATGTGCAACGAATTTTGGGAGTGTGTCTTCAATCATTATTTCACAGCCCATTTCTATGGTTATGTCCACTTCCTTCTTTTCGTTGAGTTCCTCTATCTTTTGTCTCAGCTCATATTCATTTATAGGTGATGTAAGGAAACAATGAGGTGTTGCATATATTGTCTTAATATTGTTCTGATGTGCTTTTACAAGCATACTGAGTGATTCTTCAATGCTTTCAGGGCCGTCGTCAATTCCCGGGAGTATGTGGCAGTGAATGTCTGTAAACATCATTCATTTACCCCCTCCTGATCTTTGTTCAGGAATTCAATGAATTCTTTTTGTTTTTCAGTATTAGTGTTCTTACCATAGGAATAGTATGACTTCTTTCTTCTCTTTTTTCGTATTTTCTTCTTCTGGCCTTCAGGCAGCTCTTCGTTGTAGTCATACCTGTAAAGGTAATTATAGTAGTAGTAGTTATAGTTGGTCCTGGAGGTCGTATCCAGGTTATTGAGTACTACACCAAGGACATTTGCATTTACGTTCTTGAAAAGGCTGATGGTGTATTTGATAACTTCTCTGTCAACCATACCTGATGATATAACCAACAGTACTCCGTCGCAGTTGGTGGAAAGAACAATTGCATCTGTAAAAGGTGATGATGGAGGTGTGTCTAAGAATATATAGTCATATTCTTTTTCAAGTAATTCCATGAGAGCCTTGAAGTTGTTTGAGTTCAAAAGCTCTGCAGGGTTTGGAGGTATGGGGCCCGAGAACATGCATTCAAGATTGTGTATTTCTGTTTTATGGATGTTCTGTTTGTAGTTTACAATGTCTGTAATGGCAAGGCTAAGGCCCTTGGCTGCAGATTCATTGAACACCCTGTGGACCCTTGGTTTACGCATGTCTGCATCAATGAGCAGAGTCTTGTGGCCTGCCTGGGCGAAGGCTACGGCAATGTTGCACACATTGGTGGTCTTGCCTTCTCCGGGGCCTGCAGATGTTATTAATATGCTTTTGAGTTTTTTGTCTACGTTTGAAAACTGTATATTGGTTCTTAGAACCCTGTAGGATTCTGCATTGTTGGATTTTGGATCAAAATATGTTACAAGGTTGCTTTTTAATTCTGTCATCTTCCTGCACCCCCTGCCTTTTTTTCAACCTTTTTGTCCAGTTTTGTGTTGTCGAAGTTAAGTATTATGCCCAAAACCGGCAGCCCAAGAATCTCTTCAACATCCTCAGGGGTTCTGATCTTGTTGTCCATGAATTCGATTAAAAAGGCTATTCCAACGCCTATTACAAGGCCTATGAGTATAGCCAGTGCGGTGTTCATTGTTTTGTTGGGTTTAGTAGGGTTGGCCGGTTCAATGGCTGTGTCAATGATCTGTATGTTTTCTATGTTCATTATTGCTGTGGCACGCTCCTTGAATACCTCGGCAACAGTGTTTGCCACCGATACTGCAATGCCTGCTCTTTCATGCTCTGCAGAAATTTCAATGACCCTGGTGTTGGTCCTTGACTGAACATCTATCATTTCGGATATGTCCGTTGTTGTAAGGCTTGTTTCATATACCCTGTCATTTGTTAACTGTGCCACCTGCCGGCTTTTGGCTAGTTCCCTGTAGTCGTTTACCAGCTCTTCCCCCAGCATCAGATCCTGATAAACAATGGCATCTGTTGTTACCGGGTCTGAAATGTTTCTTCCTACATAAAGGGTTGTATATGCTCTGTAGACCGGTGTGACAATAAAAAAGGTGTATACAGTGCCGATAACCAAAGCGATAACCGTTACGGTTAGTATCAGCCATGCCCGTTTCCTAAGGATATGGATTATATCCCTGATATCAAGCTCTTTCAATTCTCTTTCCTCTTTCCTGTGTTCTTTATATATCTAGATGCAAAGCTCTTTGTTGATTCTTATAGTGTCTGAAGGTACGAATTCAGGTACTGCTGCCTGCAATATCCTTACTACAGATTCAAGGTCCGGGGTTGTGCCTATGACAGCTTGTATTTTTTCTATATATTGGTTTATGTAGTCCATGTCTATGGCTTCTGTTCTTGCCACAAATATTTTGTCGTGTGCTGTTCCTGTTGCTTCTTCGTCAAGCATAAGTTCTTCATAAAGTTTTTCGCCTGGCCTAAGGCCAATGTATTCAACCTTCATATCCACACCGGGAATCATGCCGTACATCATTATCATTGACTCGGCAAGGTCCTTTATTTTTACGGGTTTTTGCATGTCCAGTATAAATATCTCTCCGCCTTTGGCCATGGCGCCTGCCTGTATAACAAGCTGGCAGGCTTCGGGTATGGTCATGAAGAATCTTCTCATTTCAGGGTGGGTCACCTTAACCGGGCCGCCTGAGAGAATCTGCTGCTTGAATATGGGTATTACACTGCCTGAGCTGCCAAGTACATTGCCAAACCTTACGGCTGCAAAATCAGTTCCGTTTGCTTTGTCAAAAGCTGAGATTATCAGTTCCGCCACCCTTTTGCTTGCGCCCATTACGTTTGTGGGGTTAACGGCTTTGTCGGTGGATATAAGCACAAACTTGTCGGCGTTGTTTTCTACTGCACACTGGGCGGTTATATATGTTCCCATGATATTGTTTTTTAAAGCTTCAGCGGGGCACTTTTCCATAAGTGGTACATGTTTGTGGGCTGCGGCATGGAACACCACCTGAGGTTTGTATTTTTCAAAAACACCGCATATTCTCTTTTTATCCCTGATGGAACCTATTTCAACCTCTACCCTGACCCTGGGGAATTTGTCTGAAATTTCAAGTTTGGTAAGGTAGGCTTCATTTTCGTACATGTCGAATATTACTATTGTCTCAGGTGCAAATCTTGCCATCTGCTTTACAAGTTCGCTGCCTATGGAACCTCCGCCGCCGGTTACCAGTATTGTTTTCTTTTTTAAAAATCCGGAGATCTCACAGTTGTTCAAATCCACCTGCGGCCTTCCGAGCAGGTCAGTTGGGTCAATGTCCACTATGTGGTTCTTGCCTCCTACATCACCCACTGAATTATATTTTTTTAATTTGCATTTTGTCTTTGAACAGATGTCCAGGGTATATGAAACATCTTCTTCCGTAAAATATTCGCTGGCAATTATAACCTCATTGGCGTTGGTGCTTGCTATAACTGACTCAAGATCGCAAAGCTTGCCTCTTATGGGTATGTTATGAATGTATGTGCCCACGGAGTTATATCGGTCTATAAGTGCCACGATAATGCCGCGGCTGTTGCCTTCCCTGAAGCTCTTTATTGTTGCAACCGCTTCATATCCACCGCCTATTACTATAACCCTGTCAGGTCCTTCAGTATTATAGGTGTTTCCCATTACTGCTTTTTTAAACACACGGGCAACCCTGTAAGAGAACCTCATGCCTCCTGATAATCCTGTTTGCAAAAGGAATGCTATTGCAAAGGTGCTGTTAGGCAGGTGGCGGCCTGAAAGAATGTTAATTATGAATAAAGCTACTACGGTAATGAAGCTTGCGATAATAAGTTTCACAAGTTCCTCGACTGAAGCGTATCTCCAAAGGCTCCTGTAGAGACCGAACAGTGTGTATACGATTATTATCAGGCCGGCATATATTGCACCTATGAGTAATATGGGATTTATGTATTCTGTTATTATGAAGGAATTGAATCTTAATACAATTCCCATCCAGACGGCGAAGAACACAGCGACAATATCCAGTATCGCTAAAAGTGTTCCCCTGATAAATAGTTGATTTTTATCCTTCATTCTCTCTTCTTCGGACCATAGCTCTCCCACCGGACATCCTGCTTTTTTCAGCGAAATGCCCATGTATAAGTAAGCTATAACCTCATCACATACCTTCGGGGCCGAAACACCTTCGGGCACATTCAGATTTTGTCCATGTCAATATATCTGTGGTTAATTAATTTTCTAATCTATAAATCCAAGCATATCAACATAATGTAATTCTCTTTTTAAATTTTCCTGTTTATCAGCAGCCCCAACTGCTTAATCTCTGAATTCTGATACTAACCCATTTTTCTGCTATTCATCTCTTTTTTCATTTTACAATAAATCCATTCATTGTTCAAATATATCGTAATGTTTGAATATATTGTTTCTTCAAAAAAAGCAGTCCACAAATGACTTTGTTAACTGCTTATAAAACCACTCGCATGCACCGGTCGAAACCAAGTCGTACACCGTCAATGGAACTTATTCTAGTATTATATCACTGTAATTCCTTTTATGGTATGCGTTATGCACACTTTTTACTGAATCTCTTAAAAAGATTCCCAAACCGATCCTATAAAACCAAAAACATCCCTGGGATTATTTAGGTGTTGGGGAGTATCAGGAAGGGTAAGTTAGGGCTAAAAAAAAGGGACCGCACCATGTGCAGTCCCCTTAGTCTTAAAGCATTATTGCAGGGCCCAGACTGTACCAACTCTTACATATGTACCGCCTCCAGAGACATTGTAAGCATTTTTTAGAGAATCTGAATAAATTGCCAAATCCATGAAGTTATCATAAAGGTAAAGACCAGTATCGGCAAATGTTACAGTAGTGATGTTGAGACAGTTATGGAATGCATTTGCATAAACTGAACCACTTGATGTATTGAATGTTACGCTGTTGAGTGCGCAGTGAGCAAATGCATAATCCGCCACAACAAGTACAGTAGACGGGATTTCTATTGATGCAAGCGCATAACATGATCCGAAACTCAGTCTTCCTATGGAGAGAAGACCATCATTCAGTGTAACTGATGCCAGTAATGAACAACCGGAAAATACGTAATTATCCAGATAATCCAAACCGGACGGCAGTGCAATCGATGACAGTGATACACAATTTCCAAATGCGTAGGCTCTTATATTCGTTACTGAATCAGGAATGGTGATTCCGTCAAGCAATGCACATCCAAAGAATACCCATGATTGTATTTCTTCCAGATTATCCGGGAGAACAATGGTTTCCAACGAAGTACAATAATAGAATGCCTGCGATGAGATAACCGTTACAGAGTCCGGTATATTTACTGTAGTCAGTGAATCACAGTTATTGCACACATTTGAAGGTATGTTTTCGATACCCTCTTCGAAAGTAATGGTTTCAAGATTATCGCACTCAGAAAACAGACAGCTTCCGATTGATGTCAGAGTGTTGGGAACTGTCATATCTGTGAGTGAATCACAATCTGTAAATATTCCGCTTTCCACTGTTGTTATTGTTGATGGAATAGTGAAGTTCACCAGAGAATCGCAATTTCTAAAGACTCCCCTTTCCAAATATGTAACCGAAGATGGAATGTCAACACTTACCAGGCTGTCGCAGCCTCTGAAAAGCATCGCGGGAAGCCAGGTTATCCCTTCAGGCAATGTTACTGATGTAAGTGAATCACAGTTTTCGAACATGAATGCCCCGAGTTCTGTTGTTCCCGGCCTTGCTGTAAATGTTGTAAGGGCTGAGCAATCTTCAAAGATTGACTTGTTCGAATCCTCATCCAAATATCTGAATGTTGAAGGGAATACTACGCTCTGAAGATTTTCGCAGTCGTAGAATGCATATTTGAATATATCCGTCAAGCCTTCGGGAAGTTCCAGTGTAGTAAGTCCGTCACAGTCACTGAATGCGTACCTTCCCAACGATCGCAGACTTGTCGGCAGGTCTATTGATGTAAGTCCGTCACAGTCGTAGAATGCTGTGTTGTCAATTTCTTCAAGGGTATCCGGAAATGTCACAGATACCAGCGAATCAGTATATTTGAATGCTCCTCCGCCGATATATGTAATGCCGGATTGCATGTGAACGCTTAGCAGGCCTTCCATTGACTGGAACACTCCGCAATCGATGCCTCTGACAGTAATTCCATCGACAATTTTTGGTACTACTACCTCAAATCCACCTTCAGTATCATATGAGGTTATATATCCTGTATCAGAAGCAATTTCAAAGAATTCTGCTGAAGTTTCAACCAGGGTGGGTTTTTCAGGAACTGTAAGCAATTGAGTTCCCGGGCCGGGACTAACAACCGCGAAGTCATATACTATGATCCTGGAATTTTCTCCTATGACCTCACCGCCTTGTATCCTTGCCATTGTTGCATTTACAACAACATCAGGAGCAAGAACCGTTACTTTTCCAAAGAATCCGTCCAGGAAAATATTGCATTTTCCGTAAACATAGACATTGCCCATCAAGGCATCATTGCTGCCGTCAATCCTAAGTTCGCCGTTCATCCTCTTGATGAATATATCTCTTAACATGGACTCGCCTTTGACCAGAATGGAGTTGCGTCCACCTCCTCTGATAAGGGTTCTGCCAAGTATGTCTACATCTTTCATATAAGCTTCGCCGTCGCCGACACCATCGCCTATTATCAGGTCGCCGTCTATTGAAATCCCGATAAGGTTAACTCCCTCTACCCTGATCATGACATTTCCTTCATAACCTTCGGTATAGTCTCCGGCTTCATCAATATATGTTTTTACCAGATTATCCATGACTACGGCAAATTCTGCCCTCGTTATATTTCCCTTTGGATTGAGTTTGCCGTCATATCCCTGTATGTAACCTTCACCAACCAAAGCGGCAAAAGCACTTTCAGCCCACTCACTGATATCGTTTTTGTCTGTGTAATCTGCAAGAACTGCAGAGTCCCCTTCATGGAAACCAAATGCATCTGCAAGGGCTGTGAATACCTGTTCTCTTGTTACAACTTCGTACGGTGATAGATTCCCGTCTTCATCCGGGTCCACTGTTCCCATCATGACAGCCTTTGCCATGTCATCATGGAACCAGTCCTCATCTGCAACATCCGGACAATCGCTGATATCAGCCAAGTCTGCAGCACCGAAGGCCCTGTTGATGATGGTGGCCATCTGGGCTTTAGTCAGATTGTCATCCGGCATCATGTCGCCGTTCCAACCTATCATCAGACCGTTTTCAAATGCATTGTCCATTGCGGCTTCGTACCAGGTTTCCGGCCCCATGCTAATAAGCGTTGGTACCGCGTCAGTTTCAGCCAGAACAGAAACCGGTAGCATTCCAATCAAAAATGCAATCACTAAAATTGTTGTTACTGTTTTTCTCATTTTATCCCCCTACTATTTTTTTATGAAAATCTGCTATTTCCCAATCACAGATAATCAATTCCCAATACACTGATTTGTAACCTTACCCTTCTTTATTCTAACATATTACATGTTAACTGTACTATAAATCTTAGCAAAATAAATAATATTTACATTGATTAGTAAATTCAAA
>CAYYXJ010000149.1:0-7419 GCA_964475455.1 uncultured Clostridiaceae bacterium
ATTTCAATTCAGGAGGTTTGTATTGTGAAGAAAATACTTGTTGCAATTTTAGCATTTAGTTTAATACTAACTATATTATCAGGGTGTGGAAGCGGTTCCAAAGGAACCGATGGTACCGACCCACCGACACAGGAGGAGCAGGATCAAATAAACGCAGAACTTGATGCAAATTCTTCTGAGTTATTTAAGTTTGAATCAGCCACAGGTACAGTCATGGGATTCAAGGAATCCATTACCGCAGTAACAGAAATTGACATACCATCAGAAATAGACGGTATTGCGGTCAAAGGAATAGGAGACAATGCTTTTCAGTACAAGGGCTTAACCACTGTTTTATTGCCTGATTCCATTGAAACAATCGGAGCTTCGGCTTTTAACGGTAATAAATTGACTGAAATAATACTGCCTGACAGTTTAACTTCAATTGGGTTTGGTGCTTTTTGGGAAAATCTGCTTACTGAAGTTACTATCCCGAACGGTCTTACGGAAATAGCCATTGCAGCATTCAGGGACAATAAAATTACTAAAATTAATTTTTCTGATTCTGTTAAGATAATCAGGCGCGGTGCTTTTCAGAAAAATCTTCTTGTTGAACTTACAATTCCATCAAATATTGTCTTACTTGAATCTGGAGCATTTCAGGATAATTTACTGGAAACAGTTGTTTTAAATGAAGGTTTGGAAGAAATCGGCGGTTTTGTATTTGACACAAATAATCTTTCTTCACTGACCATACCGGCAAGTGTACGCATTATAGGATCAGCAGCTGTTGGTGCAACACCAGAAAAGAACTACAGAGGTTTTACCTTTAAGGATAATATCCTGTCCGATATTACAATACTGGGCAGTGATGTAGAAATGTTGGAATTCCTTATGGGAGAGAACAACTATTTCAGGGATGCCTATTCGCTTGGCGGTCCGGGAACCTATAAAGGTGAACAGATGGCCCCCTGGGAAAAGGTTTCTGATAATTAAATTATAGATTCCCTAAATCTTAATACTAAATCTTGCAGGGAGACTCAGTGAATAATTTTAATAATATTCATTGGGTCTCCATTGACATAGCTTTGAACAGAATGTACAATCTCTTTAATAAAAAGCATTATTATACAAATATGTGTATAAATTTACATTGCGGAGATGGGCTTGGATACTATAAAAGATGCAGTGCAGCCAGAAGCCTGGTATAATGCGCTTCCTAGAAAAGAATACAAAAACTATACATATGTTTTGACACATGATAGTTGGTATGAGGTTTATGATCTTGGCACCAATACATATGCCATATATGAACCAGGACACTTTCAGGAAGTTATTTCTTATCTAATACTCGGTGAAAGCAAAGCATTGCTGCTGGACACCGGCATGGGAATATGTCCAATTAAACCTTTGATTACCAAGCTGACCGATTTACCAGTTGTTGTTGTAAACAGCTATTGTCACTTTGACCATATCGGTGGAAACTGGGAATTTGAGTCTGTTTGCATTTATAATCTTGAGGCTGCGGTCAAACGACTAAAAAAAGGCATGACATCGGATGAGGTTATTTATCACCTTAGAGATGACTCTGTTTGGATTCCGTATCCTGATGGCTTTGATGAAAATTCATATTCAATAAAACCCTGTAGCTGCATTCCGATAGAAAACGGACATACATTTGAGTTGGGAAACAGAACACTTGAAGTCCTTCACACACCGGGTCATTCACCGGACAGCATAATGCTGCTTGACAGAAAATACAGTATTTTGTTTACCGGCGACACATTTTATCCCGCTACCTTGTATACACATCTTACCGGTATTGATGGGATTGATTCTGATTTTGATAAATATATGCATACGATGATTGAGTTGGCTGACTCCATCAATGTTGAATATTTATATACATGCCACAACTACCCTGTTGTAACAGGCAGCACTTTAAATAAGGTGGCAGAGGCATTTAGATTGATTGCCACAGGAAAACACAGTTATTTAATTGACGAGGAAAATCTCAAGAAATATCAATTTGAAGGATTTGCAATCGTCTGTAAATAAAAAATAAGTATTTATTTTGGAGGAAAAATGAAAAAATTATTATTATTGGCTTTGGTATTTGTTATGGTAGCTGCGCTGCTGGCAGGCTGTCAGACAACAGAAAAACTTATCATCGGTACCAGTCCGGATTACGAACCATTTGAATATCTTGATGCAAATGGAAATGTAATTGGTTTTGACATGGATCTTTTTGCTGAACTTGCAAAGATAATGGATGTAGAATTCGAAGTCGTAGAATATGATTTCAGCATTATAATTTCTACTCTTCAGTCAGACCAGATTGATATTGGTCTTTCAGGTTTCACATGGAGTGAAGAACGCGATGGAAAAGTTCTGTTTTCAACCCCGTATTATAATAGTGCACAGGTTGCAGTTGTTCTTTCAGACAGCACAATATCTTCTGTAGCTGACCTTGAAGGCAAATCAATCATGGCAGGCGAAGGAACCACAGGAATGGCTGCCGCCAAAGATATTCCCAACACAACCGTTACCTCACCTGATGATTATCCAATGGCGTTTGAACTCCTTAAAGGCGGACAGTGTGATGCCGTTGTGTGTGACCTTGGTGTTGCCCAGGCATATGCCCAAAAGGCAGAATTCAAGATGATTGATGAATATTTAAACGAGGCAGAAGAAATGTCCATAATTGTTAATATTGACAACACTCAACTTCTTGATAAACTTAACAGTGCAATTGAAGAATTTAAAGCCACTGACGAATATGAAGCCCTTTTGGAAAAATGGGGTCTGAAATAATAAATATACAAACAAAATGTGCCGGCTGTTTGTAAGCCGGCACTTTGTTTTGGAGAAGCTATGTTCTTAGACACAATCAATTGGGAAAACTTAAAATACCTCGGAATCGGAGCAGGAATATCCCTGTTCATTGCTGTCATGGCTTTGATTTTTGGCACCATCCTGGGAATCATCGGAGCAATAGGAAAACTGTCTAAGAATCGAATTATCCGTTCCATTGCAAGTGTATATGTTGAAATTTTCAGAGGTACACCCATGCTTTTGCAGATTGTCTTTTTCTTTGTAGCCTTACCTCTGCTGGTTAAATCAATTACAGGTGTCCGCTGGACTCCTCCGGCAATACTTATTGGAATACTTGCCATGACCATAAACAGCGGAGCATATTCAACTGAATTAATACGATCCGGTATACAGGGAGTTGATAAAGGTCAGACGGAAGCAGCCCGTTCACTGGGATTGAGTCAATGGCAGACTATGCGATTCATTATATTACCCCAGGCTTTCAAGCGAATTGTGCCACCGATGGTAAATGAATTCATAGTATTGATTAAAGATTCATCACTTTGTTCCGCAATTGGTGTTTATGACTTGCTTAAAAGAGCACGTGCCATCGGAGCTATCACTTATGATGTTACAACTCCGTTGATTCTTGCTGCATGTATGTATCTGGCCTTGACCTTAACAATATCCAAATATGCCAGAAGACTGGAGACAAAGCTCAATGAAAGCGATTGAAACAATTGATTTGTGTAAAAATTTCGGTAAGCTTGAAGTTCTTAAAGGCATTAACACATCAATAGAAAAAGGTGAAGTGGTTTGCATAATCGGACCTTCCGGAAGTGGAAAAAGCACTTTTTTAAGATGTTTGAATTTATTGGAAGAACCAACCTCGGGAGATATAACAATTAACGGGGTATCCTTGATAGATCACAAAAAGGAAATCGACAAGCTTCGTCAGCAGGTTGGTATGGTTTTCCAGAACTTTAATCTATTCCCCCATCTAACCGTTATACAGAATCTTATGCTTGCTCCCACAAAACTAAAAAAAGACCTTTCTGCTGATGAAGCAAGAAAAAAAGCAGTTAATCTTCTGGAACAAGTTGGTCTGACGGAGAAAATAAATGCTTTTCCAAGACATCTTTCCGGTGGACAGATGCAGCGGGTTGCAATAGCCAGGGCTCTTGCAATGGAACCAAATATAATGCTATTTGATGAACCCACATCATCCCTTGACCCTGAAATGGTAGGAGAAGTCCTTTCGGTTATGGAAAAATTAGCAAAACAAGGCATGACCATGATTGTAGTGACCCATGAAATGGGTTTTGCCAGGGAAGCCGGTAACCGCATTTTATTCATGGAAGACGGCATAATATATGAAGAAGGAACCCCTCAGGATATATTCAGTAATCCTCAAAAACCCCGAACAAAGGAATTTCTAAGTAAAATTCTATAGCTTTGTAACTATGTGTTGAAACATTGCATTTGATAATATCACTTAAATCATTGTATAATTGCAATAGCCCGTGGTCTTTAGAAGCAATGGAATGTTGGAAAGAAGGGGTGCTCACATGAAAAAATTCGGTATTTTTCTTTTAGTGCTTATATTAATTGCTGCCAGCATGTATTTTACCAAGCCTGATGAAGATGGCTTTTCAAATTATCTTGAAAGACTTTCATCCAGGCATATCACTCAATATGCATCAGGCACTCAGGGTTTGAATTCCAATAATATTGATGATTTGAAGAAAGCTAAATTTAATTTTGAAGATTTTTATATATACAGAATTTTTGAGATTACTTCACCCTCATCCATCAAGGGATATAAATATCTCGGTCTTTTTGGTGTATTCTTTAAAATGCAATAATCGGAATGAATCAACGAATTAGAATTTTGTTAGTTTAAGACCATTTATAATAAAAATCAAGCCCTCCGTGTAGCTTTCTTTAAAATCCGGAAACACATAAGGGAAATTTGATTTTTCAACAGCCAGTCGCTGTATTTTAGCAGGATAGCATATGGGATATCTGGACAGTATCAATGAAATTGCATAATCAAGAACTTTTATAGCATCACTGTTTGAAAAATCAGTAAAATTATGTCTTATTATTTTTACAGCAGTTTTTGAATAAGGGACTAACTTATTCTTGAAATTAACAAGGGCTTCAAGATCTGAGTTTTGTTCAATTACAATATACAGCATTGAAAGCAGCTTCATGAATCTGGGGTGTCGCATTATTATTTCTGTCCAGCTGTATACAAAAGCCTTTGTTTCAAGTGTACCTTCTCCCAGAAGATGATTACTCAAATCATCAATGGTTTCATTTATTTCATCAAGCAGAATATATAAAAAAACATCTTCTATGGATGTTATATATTTATATAAATTAGCCCTCGTAAAATTAAGTTCATCTCCAAGTTTTGAAATTGAAATTTTATGATAAGGCATCGAGTCAAAAAGAATGGAAGCCTTATCTTTTATCTGTTGAAATCTGATTTCCTTTGTTTCTTTATTTCTTGCTCTTTTAAAAATAATTTCACTGGTCATACACTAAAATATATCAGATGTTTTTTATATTGGCAACATATTGTTATTAATTATCCTTTTATATAGAATTTTATTTTAATTAATTTAAATTGCAACGTTTTTTAGTTACAACTTGTAAATATATAAATGTGTGTTATTTATTTTTTGGTTTTTATTATTCTGTAATGTTATAATTTCATCAGGGGTTATACCGGAGGTGAAACTTTTGTTGAGGTTTCTTAGAAAAAGCATTAGACAAAAAGAGCTTTCAAGTGAATTCAGAAGAAAAATAATGCATGAGAACAGTCTGTGGTCTTTAATTCTACTTGTAATTATTGCAATCTCACAGGTTGTGCTGATTGTTGTTGAAGCCCTGGGAGTAATCCCCTGGGTGAATGAAACATTTATTTTTAGAATAATAGTAGTTATTATTGCCGTCTTATTTTCTGTTCTTTTGGTTGTTGTAAGAAAAAGAAAAGAATTTTATAAGTATCTTACATTTATAATGACATCACTGAATATTACGGTTCTGGCAAGCGGGGTTTTCTTTGTAATATATTTCCTGATTAACGGCGATTTTAATCTTTCTGTTTTTTTGCTTGTAGTTTACATGCTTTCAATCAGTTATATAGTTAGACCTTGTTATTTTGCTTTAATATATAGCGTTGTCTTCGCAGCTCTAATCGTCCATATTTATACAAATTTTGAAAATTCCTTTATAAACCTTAGCGAAATAATAACATCAGGGGTTTTCTTGCTTTTAATAGCAGTCGGAAGTTCCCTTGGTTATTCAAGATATTGGAAATTATTCAGTCAGGAAAAGAAAATCGAAGAAATTAATGAAAAGCTGGAAATTGTTTCACAAACAGATGAGCTCACAGGTCTTTCAAACCGAAGAAGGATTATGGAGGAACTTGAAAAGCAATCGGCAATTTCCCAAAGATACGGCGGTAATTTTACAATAGCCATAATAGATATAGATCACTTTAAAAATATAAATGATAAATTCGGTCATAATATCGGTGACGAAGTTCTTCGGGAATTTACCGGTTTAATAAAGGCCAAGCTTAGAGCATCAGATTTCATTGGGAGATGGGGCGGTGAGGAATTCATTATATTACTTCCCAATACCAAACCGGAAGACTCCGACATGATGTTGCATCGTATACAGGTTGATATCGGTAATCATGTATTTCCCAATGACATAAAAGTAGCTTTTTCAGCAGGTATATGCCAGTATAAAAATAATATGAAACTCACCCAGCTTATTAAATTTGCTGATCAGGCACTGTATACTGCAAAGGAAAACGGCCGTAACAGAACAGAAATCTACATCGAAAAACAAGCATCTCTTTAGTTTTTGAATTTCAATTGACAATATTCTTAGGATGTCCGTCAAGGAAAGCAACCAGGTTTTCCACTGCTGTTGTTAAAAGACGTTCCCTTGCTTCCTTTGGAGCCCAGGCTATATGGGGGGTGATGATAGTATTCGGAGAATAAAGCAGCGGATTATCATTTTTTATGGGTTCTGTTGACACAACGTCTGTTGCAAAATTAGATACTTTTCCACTTTTTAGAGCCTCCCTCATATCGTCCTCAACCACAAGACCGCCCCGTGAAGTGTTGATGATTATTACTCCATCCCGGCACTTTTTAATATTTGCCTTGTTAATAATTCCTTCTGTATCAGGGAAAAGCGGACAATGAAGACTGATAACATCTGATTTTTCAAGTAATTCGTCAAGTTCAACATATTCCATAGAATCACACTCATTGTTTGGATTCTGATTTTTGTCAAACGCCAGAACCTTCATTCCAAATGCCTGCGCCAAAGCACCTGTTGCCTGTCCGATTCTACCGTATCCGATTATTCCCATAGTTTTTCCACCAAGTTCAAACAGGGGATAATTCCAGAAGCAGAAGTCCTTGCTCGCAGACCAATCTCCATTCTTAACGGCATTATTATGCTCCCTGATATGGTGGGATATTTCAAGAAGCATTGCAAACACAAACTGCGCAACAGCTGTTGTCCCATAGGACGGAACATTGCAAACGGGAATATTCTTTTTATTGCACTTTCTGCTGATTCAAAAGCATTACG
>CAYYXJ010000150.1:0-7149 GCA_964475455.1 uncultured Clostridiaceae bacterium
AAAAGGGGACCAGGCTTGGGTTCTGAAATTGCATTTTTATACTCTGGGCCGGCTATCAAGATCCTGGCGATAATTTTAGCAGCGCGAATCCTGGGTTTTGAATTGGGAGTAGCCAGGGTGATTGGCGCAGTCACCTTCAGTGTGGTAATCGGTGTCATTATGTCTCTCATTTACCGGAAGGAAGAAAAAGTAAAAAGAGAAGAACAAATGAATATTGAGTTGGAGCCTGAAAAGCGTCCTATATGGCAAACTTCATTCCACTTTTTCACTCTCATACATATTCTCGTTTTTGCCAACTGGGGAAGTCCTGCAGGGGATGATACATCAAGTTTGTGGTATTATATCCGGGCATATAAATGGTATATAACCGGCTTTTTCTCCCTTTTTCTCGTTTATTCCCTGATTTACATTCTAAAGATAAACTGGAAATGGGTGTTTACTGCTGTTATTATCACAGCTGTATCAGTTTTTTTATCAGGTCATTTTATTGACAATCCACAGTTAAGTCCTATCCTGCCAATGATAGTTGGTATCACTGCATTAAGTATAATCACCCTATTTGATAAAAATGAACCTGAAAACAAGGCATGGACACTGGCTACCTGGGATTTTGCCAAACAAATCATGCCGCTCCTGGCCATAGGGGTTATAGCTGCCGGTTTCTTGCTGGGTTCAACCCATGATGATGTGGCAATAGCCGGGGTTATCCCCAATGAATGGATTGCCTGGCTGGTAGGGGGCAACTCGGTTTTCGCAAACTTTTTTGCTTCTATCGTGGGAGCGTTTATGTATTTCGCCACTTTGACAGAAGTTCCCATATTGCAGGGGTTAATTGCATCAGGTATGGGAAAAGGGCCGGCACTGGCATTGCTGCTGGCCGGACCGGCATTGTCGCTCCCCAATATGCTGGTGATCAGGGGGGTTATGGGAACACAGAAGACTATGGTGTTTGTTGCACTTGTTGTGGTAATGGCTACTTTATCGGGATTGATATATGGTTCATTGTTTTAAATTTTGTTAAATCCCTGGTGTGTTTGGGTCTTACCGGGACATTTCCTAAATTGCAAAATGAAAATACAATTCTCAGGAATAACGATTGAGTATAATAAGGGTGATATTGCTTCACAGCCTGATATAACTGCCGTGGTTAATGCAGCCAACGAAAGGCTTCAGTCCGGGGGTGGGGTGGCAGGTGCTATTCACCGTGCTGCGGGTCCCGGCCTTGAGGTAGAGTGCAGGCATCTGGCCCCAATAAAACCGGGTGAAGCAGTAATTACAGGTGGACATAAACTCCCGAATCGTTTTGTTATACACTGCTTAGGTCCTGTGTTTGGATATGACAAACCGGAAGATAAACTGCTCTCCGATTGTTACCGGAATGCCCTGCAACTAGCTGACCAGTACAAAGTTGACTCCATTGCGTTCCCTGCCATTTCTACAGGTATATTTGGATACCCTCCTGAGCCTGCTATCGAAGTTGCAGTAAAAACGATTAAAGAAGTTATCCCATCATTGGAATATGTCCGGCTTATCAGATTAGTGTTTTTCAGTCAGCATGACCTGGAGATATGCAATAGAGTATTATTAAATGAAAATATTAAAACAAAGCCCTAATTCCTTTGTATTTCTCTGTGTATTTTCTACTCTTGCGCTGACCACGTTCGCAAAAAGCTTCAGCGCCGCGTCTTTCGCCGGAGGCCGAAGCCTTTGGCGAAGGCACTCGGCAAGCCTCCGGCGACCGAAGGGTCGCGAAAGCTTCAGCATAGTCGCAGTGTCTCTCTGTGAAATAAAGGGTACACAGAGGTACAAAGAGGATACACAGAGAAGCACAGAGATAAAATTCAGTTAAATTAAAAACTCTATATTATGAAAAGGAAAGTTTTATCACTCGCTCTATTTACATTCATTGCCATTATAACCTGTAAATCCCAGGTTATTGAGACTATTCCATTACCTCCCCCGCAGAAATCTGGCGGGATGTCTCTCCTTGAAGCGTTAAGCCTCCGGCAATCCGGCAGATCATTCAACGATAAGGATTTATCTCCCCAGGTATTGTCAAATCTGCTTTGGGCTGCGTTTGGTGTTAACCGTGAAGATGGAAAAAGAACCGCTCCCTCAGCACGAAACTGGAAAGAAATTGACATAATTGTTGTAAAATCAGACGGATGGTATCAATATGAAGCTGAACAAAATGCTTTACTGAAGATGGGAAATGAAGACTTAAGAGAATATGCAGGGCAACAGGATTTTGTTAAAACAGCTCCTGTTAACCTGATATTTGTGGCTGATTATGGCCGTATACCCGACACAAATGACGAAACGCGGAAATTTTTTTCGGCTGCCGATGCAGGATTTATTTCGCAGAATGTTTATCTCTATTGCGTATCAGCCGGCCTTTCCACTGTAGTCAGAGGGTCGATCGACAGGGACAGGATGAAGGAGGTTTTTATGTTTAGACCGGAACTGCACCCTGTTCTTGCTCAGACAATTGGTTATCCGGGGGAATGAGGAGGTTAGGACCGGATATTAAGTAAATAGCATGCTTATTAAGGTCTTGTTTTTATCTTACGATGCTGTCCGGCAGAAAAAACCGGAAAGGCTGCGCTGACCGAAACTTAAGTCCAGATTAGTAAGGGTTGTTTGCCAGATTATAAACTTTTTTTATACATCCCACTAAATTTTAGCATGATGCAAAATCTGGCTTTGTCACCTGTCATCTGAAGCTGTTGCGAAAGATGAGCGTTGAATGGGGAAGATATTCTCAGAAATATGTATGTACTGCATCCTCCAGATCAGGACTCCCTTCCAGTCTCCCATTGTGGTATATCCTGGTGAAATTAGCTGTTTCGTATAGTACAAAGCCATTCCATCCGGGATTATTTTTCACCATTTCCAGTTCACGTCTTGTGAAGGGATATTTATTGGGATCACGGAATCCCAGTTCTTTCATGTTGCCCTGAAAATAAAATGGTTTACCGGCTTTACTTGTCACAGCCATGAATGTTTCCAGAACCTGTTGAAGATTCCATTCCCGTAATGTCCATGCTCCCCTGAACTCCAGGTCGTCTGCTATTTCCCTGACCCATGTTTCCCATTGCCATTCAAAGTTCTGAGGAATGTAATTCAAGTGGTTACTCCGGTCATCCGGCATCAGCATCTGGGAATACAGATGGATCGTAAGAGATTTGCCCCGTTTTTTTATAAGATCCTTTGCTTCCCTGAAGAACTGAGTGTAAGCACTGCCGTTAATATGACGTATTGTCGGATAGTCCATCTTCCCTTTTGCTGCTTTAATAACAGGCTCATTGAATCCATATTCCCATTCTTCAGGTGACCGGGTGTGGTTTGAGGTTCTGAAGTTAATACCATCAACGCCCCGGTCGAGGCAGTACCTGACCATGTCAAGCCAGTGATTGCGGACTTCAGGATATACCGGATGAAGATTGCCAAGCATGTATTCCGGTTTTCCACAGGCAACAGCCAGGAACCCCATTCTGTCGAGAGTGTAAGGTTCAGTGATTTTTATTCTCTCCTCAAAGCCGAATGCATCGCGATAATGTTTCATTGCTTTATCCGGACCGGCAAATTCATCCCTTACCTTCTGGTTCCTGAAGTAACGTGCAATCTCATTATACATCAGGTTATCGTAAGAATTTATATGACTGGTATAATTCATTTTACCGGTGCTGACTATAAATGGAACGGTACTTCCATCAGCGGAAATAATTTCGATAATACTGCCCCGTTCATTTTTGAAATCGCCATTCTGGTCAGCCTGAGAGCATTGTATGAGGATATACCTGTGATCTTCGGGCAGGGTTAGTCCTTCAAGGTGAATAATGCGGCAAAGCCGGCTTTTAGGATAAGTCGCTCTCCATTCTATTGATTCTCTGAATGATAAAGGCCCTGTGTACAGCGAGAACCCGTTGTTTTTGTCGCTTGTCCATACAGAAAGATGTTCCGGTCTTATCCGTGTTGGTTTGTCATCTCCTTTAACCAGCCTGATGGTTGAAACAGGGCCATTAAATTCGTATGTTCCGGGCCGGCGTTTCAGACAGAGGTGTGGATTTGCGGCGACAAAGGGACGTGCTATGGGGAATATTCCTCTCCTATCACGGAGAATGACATTGTTTTCCGGGACAGGTAAGGTATGAGGATATGCATTCCCGAATCCCCCTCCTTCAAAAGGTTTAATCTCAGCATAGAACTCCAGTCCGTGTGCATGGGCTGAATTAACGGCCTCAGACAAAAGATCAAAGCCTCCGGGTTGCGGATCATAAAAGTTCCATATCGTGTCAACTATCCACTGATGACGTGTAACCCCCAGGGAGGCAAGGTATTTATGCAGTGCATCCAGGTGAGTTCTGTCATAACGAAATTTTCCGAAAAGAATATTATCAAAGTAATCCGTAGTGGCTAAAAGTTTTTTTCTATCTGCAGTTTTAGGTTTTGAACAGGATATATGAAGAAATGGCAGTATGGCAGTGCTGAATGCGATAGAGCCTATTCCGCATGCTGTCTGGTTAAGAAATGACCGGCGGTTGATTTTTTTTGACATAGGGTATGGTTTGGTATTAATACTGCTTCGTGTACCCTTCGTGTCTTTCGTGTTTTTTTATTTAACCACAAATGGACACTATGGTTTTCACTACGGAACACAAAGGGAAAATTTATTTTATTCAAATTTGAATGAAAACAGATCTGCATCCTTTAGAACGAATTTCAACCGTATAATTTCACCTTCCGGGAAAGAGAGTTCACTTCCATTTTCCCACCTTACTCTGCGTGCAATGGTATCTCCATAAACAGGAGGACATTCCTGAAGTGAGAATCCCTGCATCGGATTTCCGTCCATATCCTGAATTTCAACTTGTATGCTTCCTGCCGCTGATGTAGAGTAGTTAAGTATGAGGGCATTGCCTTTAAAAGTTAAGGGTTTGGTAATCAATTCACCCCCGCTCATGGGAGCTGATAATGAAACAAATCCATCCACTCTCAGGGTATAGCGTCTTAAAGCACAACTTTTGCCTGTCCAGTAGTCTTCCACCGCATAAAATGACAACTCGTTCGGGGCACCTGGTATATCTGACCTTGTTTCAACGAATGACCACCCGATATATTGTTGCCCGTAACTCCATGTTCCGGGGCGTTCTATACCAGGACGGAGGAATGCTTCATTCCATCGTTTAAAACTGACTCCATCCCGGCTGCTCATTAAGAGAGCTTCAGTAAGGGCTTTTCCGTATCTTTCCTTGTATGCAGATCTCCATTCACGGTTTTCCCTGTCAGGAAGTGAGCGCAGTGATTCGGACCATTCCCTTTCGGTATAACGGGTGGGCAAACCGATAAAAATATGAAGAGCCCGGTAATAGGGTTTTACTACATTGGTATATAATTGTTCCAGGGGAGAGTCCACATAAACCAGATTTTCCGGGTCACTCCAGTTAATCATATCCTTTGAGGTAGCCGTGCGGATTGACCTGATACCCTTGTAAGGTGAGTCAACAGTTCCCTTGGTGAAATATCTCCAGTAAGCGCGGTATTCTTTATTTATATCATCCCAGAATGCCAGGTTCTGGGAATCGAAAGCACCATCGGTAATGACAGGAGTGTTGGTCATCGGGGTCCAGTGAATTCCGTCAGGCGATTTGAAAATATAAAGGCCCCATGGTTCATAGGAACGAAGAACAGCTTTGTAAAGAGCATCAGGGCTTACATCCGGGTTTTCATCCTTAAATACGGCAGGATGGCCTCCGTCAGCATTTACCCCTCCCATTTCTCCGTTGATAAACACGATGTTGTTCTTTTTTGATCCGTTGAACTTATACAGTTTAAGGTTTGGTCTTTTCCAGTGGATGCCGTCATTGCTTTCCGCATAACAGCAATACAGAGGGTGATCGTCGGTCCTTAAGGTATCAGGGGTAACCGTTAATTGCCATGCTTTATAATACATACGGTATTTATCCCCGTCTTTAAAAACGCTGTGATATCCGCTTCCGCTTCCTTCCCAGGGGGCATCATGTGCCATGACTATTTCCTTTGGTACCGGATGATGAAGCCTTAGTTCCGCATTTCCTTCAAGTCGGTCAATTACATGATCATCTACAAATAGTTCGAGACGGGAACCGATATTGAGTATGTTATCGTAATTTCCGGCGGGAGATGCAACAGACCCGGAATCCGGTTTAAGGGAAGAGCCGAACAGAAGGTTTAAGTTGTTGAAAAAGAGGAGTAAAATAATATAAAAGAGATGAGAAGTGAGTGATTGAGATGGTTTCATTTGTGTGTGGATATTAAAGATTAATGTATAGTCTGGTTCCAATCGGGAGAAATATTCAGGTGGATTATTTTTTGTAAATAATGGGTTAAAAATAATAAAAATGGCAATTAAAATTATTAAAAGATATTTTGATATTGAGAAGGATTGATATTATTTGTATTTTTGATAAAATTTGATGTTATGACAACAAAGGAGTTAAGACACAGGGTTATCAATAAAATAAGCGAGCTGGATGATGAAGACCTTTTACAGGATTTAATCCGATTAATTGAAGATAGCACGGATGATAAGGAAATATATCGTTTAAGTGATAATCATAAAAAGGCTATTAATAAGTAAATATCCTTACCTCCCTGCTTCCCATTGAAACTGCATCTGCATTTACATCCACCACCGTGAATTTTCCGGAATGAACAGATTGACGGATCGTTCCCCCGGTGACCCTGTATTCCCCTTTTTTCATCACAAACCGGACCCTGCATCCCGGCAGGTCAACAGGAAACAAATTCTTAATTATGGCTTCGTTCTTGCTTGCTGTTCCGTCATTGGTAAATTTATAATCGAGAGTAAGATTGAGTTCAAGTTGCCTGTGATCGACAATGGGATTCTTACAAAATCTAAGTGGCGGAGTGAAAGAGAATGTGTCTGAACGGACATAGAATATCCGAAAAAATCCTAATGTTTCTTCCCAGTTCAGTATATCTCCGCTCCGGCAAACAGTTCCGGGGCGGGTGCTGAGAGTGGGAGTAATACCTACATATTCATGAGACGGGGTATGGTTATGACCGTTCAGCAGAATATTGATCCCATGTTTATCGAGGAAAGGAGTATCAATACGGTCGGGTCTGTGTTGTGCCATAATGCGCAAT
>CAYYXJ010000151.1:0-7135 GCA_964475455.1 uncultured Clostridiaceae bacterium
TAATTATATGGGATTTCTCTTTTTATATTCAATCCCCAAACCATCTTACACTATCGCCGGAGGCTGGAAGTTGACGGGGGAAGGGTTGTTATGTTACTATTCAGGCAGTAAAGTGATGATGGAGAGCAGTAGTGCTGTTGCAGGGTTAAGAAAACATTCCGGTTGATGCGAGGAATGGCGAAGCAGCGGTTATGAATTACACTTCGGAGTGCCGGGTTGAACAAAGTAGGTCCGGACGGTTGCCGGCGTTAAACGGTTTTGAGGCACGCATGCGTGTGAATTAAGGTGGTACCACGGTCCATTTCCGTCCTTATACGGAGAGGGACCTTTTTTATTGGTATAAATAAATTGAAAAAGAGGTGAGGAAAGTGAATGTATTCGATGTTTTGAAGGAACGTGGTTTCATAGCACAAACAACACATGAGGAAACCATCAGGGATTTGCTGGGAAAGGAAAAGGTAACATTTTATATAGGCTTCGACCCAACTGCCGACAGTCTGCATATCGGTCATTTTCTTCAGCTTATTGTTATGTCCCATATGCAAAAAGCAGGCCACAGGCCAATTGCTGTACTCGGTGGCGGAACTGCTATGGTAGGGGATCCTACTGGCAAAACGGATATGAGAAAAATGATTACCCGTGAAGAAATCAACCACAATGCACAGTGCTTTAAGAAGCAGATGTCAAATTTTATAGATTTCAGTGAAGGCAAAGCTATTATGCTGGATAACTATGACTGGCTTGGAAGTCTTAACTATGTTGATTTTCTCCGCGAAATTGGTGTGCACTTTTCTGTTAACAGAATGCTCACTGCAGAGTGTTTTAAATCAAGGCTTGAAAAGGGACTGTCTTTTATAGAATTTAACTACATGATTATGCAGGGATACGATTTTCTTAAATTATCTCAGGATTATGGCTGTAACCTTCAGTTGGGAGGGGATGACCAGTGGTCTAATATTCTTGGCGGTATTGATTTAATAAGACGCGTGGAATCCAAGGAATCATACGGTATGACATTTACGCTTCTTACTACTTCTGACGGCAAAAAAATGGGTAAAACCGAAAAGGGCGCAATATGGATTGATGAAGAAAAAACATCACCTTACGAGTTTTTCCAGTACTGGAGAAATGTTGATGATGCAGATGTTGAAAGATGTCTGAAACTTCTCACATTCCTTCCACTTGAAGAAATAGCCAAACTGGCTTCCCTGAAGGATGCGGATGCCAACAAGGCCACGACCAGCAGCCAGAGCGCCGAGCCCCAGTCCGTGAAGAAACAGCTACTGCAGCCATGCAGGCTGCAAAAGCCCTGTTTTCAGGGGGCGGAGATGCCACAGACATGCCATCGGGAGAAATTGCAAAGGAAAAACTGGCAGAGGGTTTTGATATTCTTGATGCACTGGTTTTTTGTGAGCTTGCTCCATCAAAAGGCGAGGCAAGAAGAATGGTAATCGGCGGAGGTGTATCAATTGACGGTGAAAAGGTAACTGACTTTAAATTGATAATAACACCTGATATGTTCAAGGATGGTACAATGGTATTGACAAGGGGAAAAAAGAATTTCTTCAGACTTGAACTGGTTTAATAGGGCAAAGAACGAAAAAATATTGAATAATACCTTGTTTTTTGCTTAAATAATGTTAAAATGTTTGAGAAAAGAGCATATTCTCAATCAATATATTAGGAGGCAATGAGATGACTGATTTAATGGAAATTTCTGCAGCATTACAGAAAGGCCGCGCTAAGGTGGTCAAGGAGCTTGTTGAACAGGCAATTGCAGATGGAATGTCTGCCAAGGAGATTCTCGATGGAGGATTGCTTCATGGCATGAACATTGTTGGACAGAAGTTTAAAATAAATGAACTTTATGTTCCTGACGTACTGGTTGCTGCAAGAGCCATGAATGCAGGATCTGAACTGCTAAAGCAGCTCCTTATTGATGATGGAGTAGAAGCAACAGGTAAAGTTGTACTTGGCACATGCAAAGGTGACCTTCACGACATCGGTAAGAACCTGGTTAAGATGATGATGGAAGGCAAAGGCCTTGAAGTTGTTGACCTTGGTGTTGATGTCAGTGCTGATAAGTTTGTTGAGGCTGCCATAGAGCATAATGCCCAGATAATTGCATGTTCAGCCCTTCTCACAACAACAATGGGTGAGATGGCAAATGTAGTTAAATACGCTGAAGAAAAAGGCGTCAGAAGCAAGTTTACCATTATGGTAGGCGGTGCCCCGGTTAATGAAAGTTTCAAAGACAGTGTTGGAGCTGATGTATATGCACCAGATGCAGCATCAGCAGCTGATGAAGCGATTGCTGCAATAAAGTAATTTCAATTTAATCTTAAAATAAAAGACCTGCTTTGCAGGTCTTTTAGTATATATTGAATTTTAAAGTATATTCCCGGTCGGTGTCCAGACCTGTCGACATTGAATAAATGTCTGAAGCCCGTTTTTCAATATCGAGAATTTTTTTCATATCCGGTGACGCATTTTCATAAAAAGCCTTGAAGGATGTAAAGGCCGGAATGCTCGAGTTTCTTTCTATTACAGGAATAAGCTTCATTCCACGCTCACTGGCTGCAAGTAACCTGGCATACAGCGGTCCCTTTTTCCAGATGCTTTCAGCATCCTGGGAAGTAATATCAAGCAATATATAGATCAGGGTCCTGGTTATGCGTGTTTTTGGGTACCTTCTTGTAGCACACAAGTCTATGTAATCAACCAGGGAGGAAGCCTTGCCGAGATTTGATTTGAGTCGGTTCTCCAAACCTTCAATCACACCGGGATATCTTTTAAGGTCATCAGCGGATATTGACGCAATTCTGTAAAATACAGTCTCCTTGAACATTTCAATATTTATAAATGGTTTTCCGCCCGTATAAAAGAATCCATGATTTCAAATGTTTTAACAGGCAAAAAAGGACGGACGGCTTCCAATCCCTCTTCAAGCATTGTTTTTCGGATTGCAGTGGCACTGGGGAATATACCCTCAATATATGTTTGTTTGTAAGCTTCGGCGACACGGGGAATGGCATTTGGTTTAATCGGGTATCCGTTTTTAATAATAGCTTTGATATATTCAATCCCAAGAATGTTGTTGGAACCTTCAATGATTTTTTCCGCCTCGGAAATACCGGAAAATTCAACCAGAGCCTGTTGCCTTGCTCTTGCAAATGAAACCCCGGCTGAAAGTTTTTCTTTTAATAAAGCTGAAAACTCCGGAGGCTCATCTGCGAGGATTTCTGCCAAACGCGTCATCATGGTAATGTCAGGATTTTCAGAACCAAATACAACTGAGTCAACTATACCTAGGCGGGCCATCAGAGATATTCCAGCGGAGGCATAGAATTCAGCACTTGAGCAGGAAAATACCACGGGAAGTTCAATTACAATATCTGCACCGTTTTTTATAGCAGCTTCAGCCCGGTATTCTTTGGGAAGTATAGCCGGTTCACCTCTTTGCAGGAAATCAGAACTCATAACGCAGACAACATAATCAGACCCCGGAAGTTTAAGTACTCTTTCCAAGTGGTCCAGGTGTCCGTTGTGAAACGGATTATATTCACATACAATTCCAGCGGTTCTCATAATGGGTATAGTATATCAGACGTTGAACCTGAACAAAATGACATCACCATCATTGACGATGTATTCCTTGCCCTCACTTTTTATAAGACCCTTTTCACGGGCGGCAGGCATGGAACCGCATTCTTTCAAGGTTTCAAAAGGTATAACCTCTGCACGTATGAAGCCCCTTTCAAAATCAGTATGAATCTTACCTGCAGCCTGTGGAGCAGTCATTCCTTTTGTAATGGTCCAGGCCCTGCTTTCTTTAGGTCCTGCAGTAAGATAACTTATAAGGTTCAGTAGAGCATAGCTTTTAGCAACAAATTTCTCCAGACCTGTTTTTTCAACACCTATTTCCTGAAGAAATTCGTGTTTTTCTTCATCGTCGAAAGTACTGATTTCTTCTTCAAGACGGGCACAGATACTTACAACCTCAGCTTGTTCGGCAGCAGCAATTTCTTCCAGCTCAAGAACGAGTGGATTCTTGTTAACAAACGCATCTTCATCTGTATTTGCAATATACATCATAGGTTTATCTGTCATCAGGAACAAGTCCCGTAGAAATTCCATTTCATTTTCAGCAGTATCAAACAGCCTGGCAGGTTTTCCACTTTCAAGATGTGCTTTGAGGCGCGCATAAAAATCCATAGCTTTTACGTAAATCTTATCACCGGTTTTAAGAAGCTTCTGAGTTCTGTCCATTTTCTTGTCAATTGCTTCTATGTCCGAGAATATAAGCTCAAGGTTGATAATTTCAACATCTCTTCTTGGAGAAATTTTCCCATCAACATGTATTACATTTTCATCTTCGAAGCAACGAACTACATGACATATGGCATCAACCTGGCGGATATGGGACAGAAACTTATTACCAAGACCCTCACCCTTACTCGCTCCTTCAACCAGACCTGCAATGTCAACAAATTCAATTATCGCATGGGTTTGCTTAGCTGAATCATACATTTCAGTTAGGTAATCAAGTCTTTTGTCCGGTACCGGTACAACTCCGATATTTGGCTCGATGGTACAAAAAGGGTAATTGGCTGCTTCTGCGGCTCCTGCTTTTGTAAGTGCATTGAAAAGAGTACTTTTCCCAACATTGGGCAGACCTACTATTCCAAGTTTCATAATTTTCACCATTTCTCAGTTTTTTTACAATTATTTGTCTGACATATTATATAATGACTGCAACATAGGTACAAGCCAATGAAATGGGGGAAATTATGGAAATTCTGCAAAGATTTATAGCTGTGGACAACAAATGTCTATGGCCACAGCTGAGAATGGATGAAAATGAAAAGATTTATATGACAGGTTTCAATAAACCATGTCACGGGATGATTGAAGGGGATGTTGATTGCTATATAAGCACTGATGGTGGAGAGAGCTTTGAATTTTCGGGTATTCCGGTTGTGCACGATGCGGGATGCAACAGAATGAATCATACTTCCGGCTTTACTCATAGCGGAGAATTTATAACACTTGTATCAGGTTATACAAACAGACCAACCATTATCTATGATTATGAGTATTATAAAGAAAACTACTTTTTTAAATCGGAATTGGTTTTTCCCATGCTGGCAAACTCTTCTGACGGGGGAAAAACTTTCAGAGTCAGGAAACTGGACTATATTTTCGAATCAGAATCAATTATTCCTTACGGAGAAATTATAAAACTGGAAGATAATGTGCTTGCTCAATCAATATATGTTTTAGGTACAAATAAGGCTGTTGAGTTCAGCAAATGCACAAGAAGAGCCGGAGTTTTGATTAGCAGAGATGACGGTGAAACCTGGAAAGAGTTTTATGAAATAGACGAAGGTATCAATGAGACCTCAATATTATATGTTGGTGGTGGAAAGCTGATTGCTCTTGCAAGGACTGCAGAAAAACAGAGACTTAGGCTTTACAAAAGCAATGATATGGGAAAAACCTGGACTTATCTTGAAGACTTGAGTCTTCAAAACCAGATTCCTGCAGCAATGACAAAACTCAATGATGGCAGAATACTTGCTGTTTATGGATCAAGACTTAATCAAAAGTCAATTATGTTTAGAATCGGTGATGCAAGCGGAGAAGACTGGTCAGCTCCGGCTGTACTGGTAGTGCTCGAACAAACAGGGGACATGGGTTACCCGTCATCAGTACAACTGAAAGATGGAACTATAGTAACAGCCTATTATGCTAATGGCATTGACCAGCACACCAGGTATCACTGCGGCATAGTCAGGTGGAAACTCTAAGAACTGCAATTAATTGTAATCCCGTTGTTTAATTGACAGCGGGTTTCTTTTAATATTAAAAAAGAACAGTTGATTTTTTATTACAATGAGATTACACTGAGAACATAAAAAGGAACGGATGATTTTTTATGCAGTTTAAAAAAGATGAAATCAGAGATAGGCTGATAGAAGCAGGTGAGGATGAGTTTTTCAAAAATGGATTCAAAGGTGCTTCTGTCCGGGGAATTGCAAAAGCTGCGGGGACTACCCTGGGGAATTTTTACAATTATTTTACAAACAAAGAAAAACTCTTTTATACAGTCACGGAAGGCGAAATGGAAAAGTTCAACGAATTCATCAGCGGTCATAGTGATGAAGAGGATCAGGGGTTTAATATCGATGAAGAAAACCCGGTTGTATGGTATAGGCTTTTAGGTGAGTTTGCAGGGGTTTTCACAAATGTATTCACTAAAAAGTTCTATATATTGGTTTCGTGCAGTGAGGGTACCCGCCATCATAACAGCAGAGAAATTGTAATTAACTATATTAAAGAACATTTTTTGGGGCACGCATTAGAATCCGGCGCAGGAATGCCGGAATTGGAGAAGACATCTCAGATGCTTGCAAATGAATTCCTTGACGGTGTTTTATACATTTTAAAAAACTACAGTGACAGAGCAGTAGTAGAGCAGTTGCTAAGAAACCACATGCTATTTTTCTTTATGGGAACACTGGGTGTGATTAAGGGCAGCCTTAAGGAGACCGAAAATGATTGAAATAAAAAATCTGATGTACAAATACCCAAAAAACAAAGAAAACACAATCAAGGGTATGGATTTCAATGTCAGTAAAGGAGAAATCTTTGGGTTTTTAGGTCCAAGCGGAGCAGGTAAGACTACGACTCAAAAGCTAATAACCGGATTACTTATGGGCTATGAGGGCAATATAATTGTTGACGGTAAAGAACGTAAAACCTGGGATAATTCCTTTTATGAAAAGATTGGTGTTGTTTTTGAAATACCCAATCTGTATCTAAAGCTTACAGGCAGAGAAAATCTTGATCTCTTTGGCGGATATTACAAAATCAAACCGGGAGACATGACTTTGGAACTTGAAAGAACCGGAATACTTGAAGCAGTTGATAAAAAAGTTGAAGAATACTCAAAAGGAATGAAGGTTCGCCTTAATTTTATAAGAGCTCTTCAGCACAATCCTGATATTCTTTTTCTTGATGAACCTATTTCGGGCCTTGATCCTGCAAATGGAGCAATAATCAAGCAGATGATTAAGGAACTGAGTAATCAAGGCAAGACAATCTTTTTAACAACACATAATATGGGTGTTGC
>CAYYXJ010000152.1:0-7078 GCA_964475455.1 uncultured Clostridiaceae bacterium
AGAGAAGAGATTGTTCACAAAATCTTGCAAGATGCTCTTGGAAAAATAAACCAAAGATTTCCTTATTTCAACGTAAGTCTGAGAAGTGGTTTTTCCTGGCATTATCTTGAAAAAAACACAAGCCAGCCTTCTATTCACTGTGATACACCTTCACCCTGCGAAAATATCAATACAATATATAATAACGGTTTCCTGTACAAGGTTTTATATTTTAAAAAAAGGATTGCAGTTGAGTTTTCACATGTGATGTCCGATGGCTATGGCGCTGTTGAGTATTCCAAGGCTCTTGTACTCGAATATCTGAGGATGGCCGGTCACAAAATTGAGAATGACGGCACAATATTTAATATTGATGAAACACCTGAAAAGGGAGAATTTCTGGATGACCACAAGAGATATTCGCAGATTTACGGAAAGCCCTCCGATGACGAAAAGGAAAGGAATCTTTTCGGTAATGTAAAAGCATATAGGGTTAAAGGCCGTTTGCTCCCTTCAGGTCAGTTCAATGTCATCACGGGAGTACTCCCCTTTGATAAACTCAGAAAAATATCAAAGGAATACGAGGTCACAATCACAGAATTTCTTGTTGCAATTTATCTGGAAAATCTCATTGATGTTCAGCATCTGCAGGTTAAAAACCCAGCAAATTATAAAAGCATAGCCATTCAGGTTCCTGTCAATATGAGAGGCCGTCTTGAATCAATCAGCATGAGAAATTTTTCACTGTTTGTAACTCCAACAATTGATCCTCCTGATTTCCCGAGCTTTGATGAATTAGTTGCCTTCACCAGGGATTTTATTCGCGAATATACTAAGACCAACAGGCTTGTAAATATAATGCGTGACAATGTATCAGTTGGAGAAAGCAAGTTTGTTAAAAATGTTCCGCTATTCCTCAAAACACCAATTACAAGATACATAATAAACACCAGCGGTTCATCCCAGCATTCCGGCACCCTTTCAAACCTTGGTCCTGTGAATCTGCCTGCCGGTATGACTGAACAAGTTGAAGCTATAACATGCAACCTCAGCCCCGACCCCCATGCAAAGACATCAGCTGCAGTCATTGGCTATAACGGGAATATTTATATAACATTTGGCAGAGTAATCAAAAGTGCAGTCGTAGAAAAACTGTTTTTTAGAAAGCTCAGAAAATTCGGTATACCGGTTAAGATTGAAAGTAATTGTTAAAAGGAGCTTTAAAGATGTCATATTGCGTAGAATGCGGTGTTGAACTCGCTGATTACCATGATAAATGTCCGTTGTGCAATACAGTTGTCAACAACCCGAACCATCAGATAGATTTTTCCCAAAATGAATATCCTGTTTTCAAAAAACATCATGCAATCACAAACAGAAGAAAAGTTGTCAGAAGACTCGTAGGATTTATTCTCTCTATGTGTTTCATGATGATGGCTCTTATTCCGATGCTTATTGACCTTATGGTTAATTCAACCATTACCTGGTCCACATATCCTTTGTTTTCCTGCATGCTTCTATGGACATCAATAGCAATCCCATTCTTCAAGAAGAGGAACACCTTTTTCGGGGATTTTTCACTTGCATGGATTGGCGCAACAATATTTATACTAATCATAGACTTGCTTTCTTCAGGTTCACTCACCTGGTCAAGATATGTAATTTCTTCACTGATTTTTGTTTGGTTCTTGCTCGCAGGTATATTCATTCCGGATAAAATAAGAAAATTTGTTCCGGTTCTGCTGGTATATATAGTAGCCTCTGTTGGATATTTCTTATTGCTGACTTCCTGGATTGCTGAAAGGTCTGCAATATTGGCACTGGTGCTACCCCTTGAAGGGTCAGTGGTCCTTGTGTTCCTGGTTTCATTTTTCTTGATTCGCTCCCGTATGCATGGAACACTAACCTTTCTTCTGTTGCTTCTTTATGATGTTCTTGCCCTGAGCCTGATTTTTGATTTGATAATATCCAATTATGTTCTGGAACGTTCAATCCTGTCATGGTCTTTGATAGTTGCCCTGGCATTGATTCCCATGATAATTACAGCAATTATAATAAAGAAGAGACTTAAGGTCCGTGGGCTTATTTCAAAGAAATTGCACAGATAATTATTCTACATTATTTGTAGAAGCAATATATCTGTTAGATGTACCATTTATACCTGCATTTTTCCCTTTGACCCTGCTTGTAAAGTTCATTGTTTTCGGGAAGCTCCACAATCCCCAGGAATTCAGCTCCTATATATTCACAAGTCTTTCTTGACGCAAAATTATCCGGACTGTTGGTAATTATAAGAAAATCCATACCGTGCTCCCGTGCAAGCTCTTTCATCAGTATACAGGCTTTTGCGGCATAGTGATTACCTCTATACTGTTCATGCACACCATACCCTATATTCCCGCCGTAATATGTGTTTTGGTTATGCCCTATTCTCAAGTCGCATTTCCCCACTTCTGTAGTGGTTTCGCTTAAAACCATACTGAAATAATAACAGGGGACATAACCCATTGATTCATCCGAAGGTTTTTTCTTTGTTACAACCAAGTCAATTTCATCACCCTTGATTCTGTCAATTTTACTGAACCCGGCTGAAAGAAACCTATCTGAATCCATGCATTCATCTATTCTGTTCTTGATAAAAATCCAAAGCTCCTCAGAGCCTTTTCCTATCTTACTGTTTATTGATATTACCTGATCATGGGAAATCCCATTTCGATGCCAGTCTTCCCCGTCTCTATAAAGATTTTGAAGCAGAGGTTCCATTCTATCCAGGCTCATTGCAAACCGGGATTCTGAGGTTTTCTGCTCCTCAAATTCCATCCATAGATCATAATACTCCGATGCCTGCTCCCTGGGAAGCAGCCCGAAAATACGTCTGGCAGCTTTCTCTTCCGCTATGGAATCCGCTTTTGTCTTTTTATAAACAATCTTATCATCTGTATCAATTTCAACAAGGTCATGTATGAGCAGCATTCCTATGACCCTGGCTGTATCAATTTTCTCATTTGAATACTCGCTTAAAATGGAAGCCATCATACAGATATGCCATGAATGCTCTGCATCATTCTCAAACCGGTCAGTATGAAACAGTCTTGTTTTCCTAATAATGCTTTTAACCTTGTCAATTTCATAGATGAATTCAAGTTGCTTTTTCAATCTGTCCATGCCTGTCTCCCTTGCCTCAAACAGTCTTTTTCTTCCAAAACCCTTGTAAATATCCTATCAGACCGAAAGTGCAAATTACAATATTACTCAATATAATGGCATACCATACCGATTTTTCTTCAAATCCAGTGTAGCTTTTCATTATTAAAATCATAGGAATTCTAAGAACCCACAATCTTCCAATCATCATCAGCGAAGAGAATTTGGTATGTCCGGTTCCCTGATAAAGACCAATCAGGCTTTGAAAGATACCCATCAACGGCAATGCCAGAATTATCATATACAGAAAAAATGTTCCCTGTTCGATTACTATAGGATTATCTGAGAAAATCTCCATGATTCCCTCCGTGGTTAGAGCCATCAACGTCCCTCCAATAATCGCAAAAATCATTGAATACCCAATGCTCCACCTGAATGCCCCCTTTACCCTGTCCAAATTTCCTGCTCCGAGATTCTGGCCGGCGATTGTTGTAAGCCCCCATCCGATTCCCATCATCGGCATAAGTACCCATGAATTGATTCTGCTGCCTATAACATATGCTGCAAGTGTCATTTCTCCGAATGACTTCACCATAACCATCATTATGGTGAAACCAATGGCCGCAGTAGCCTGCCCAAGTGAAGCCGGTACCCCCAGTTTGAGAATTTTACCTATCACAGTTTTATCAAACTTCAAGTCTTTCATACTGATCTTCATGTTGAATTTGTTTTTAGAAATACCGATTATTACGACAATGGCTATTATAGTCCGTGAAAAGGTTGTTGCTATTGCAGCACCGGCAACCCCCCATCCAAAACCCCAATCGTAAATGCAAATGGGATCAAGAACAATGTTAATAACAACAGAAACTGCACTTATTATCATTGGTGTTACCATGTCTCCCCTTGCATTCTTTGCAGAACTGAAAGCGAAATATAAATAAGAGAACGGCATTCCAAGCATAATGATTCTCATATAGGTAAGGGAATATTTATATAGTTCACCATCTGCTCCCATGAGTTTGATTATAAAAGGAGCCAGAATATAAAACATGATGCTGAAAACCATGCCAAGTAACGATAGAAAGGAAAAAAGCTGTGCTTCAGTATGCCTTGCACTTTCTTCATCATGAGCTCCGACATATTGGGAAATCATGGATCTTCCCGCTACAGATAACCCCATTCCCAGTGAAATCACCAAAAATATCAAATTCCACACAAATCCCGTTGCAGCTACTTCAGTATCACCCAACTGGCTCACAAAATATGTATCAGTTAGGTTATAGAGGGTCTGGATCAGGTTGCTGAGCATTATCGGGAAAGCGAGCTTGATAATTATCCTGCTCATCCTTCCCTTTAGGATCATATCCCTCTTTTTTTCATCCATTTCAGACCTTTCCGTTTTTCCTGTAATTATTGATAAGACAACCGTCAAGGATTATCTTTCTTTCATCTTCAGTAAGGCCCGGCAAAGCAAATTCAAATTCACTTCCATTAGTGATATTTTTTGCAGTGATTGTTTCACGCCCTTCCTTGACAGCTGATCTTATTCCTTCAATAAATATGTAATCACCTGTGCTGATATCGGGTTTTTCCTTGACTACAAACGGGAGCATTCCCCAGTTGACCAGATTGCTCCTATACCTTTTAGTGGCATATTCAATTGCTGCATTGGCCTGTCCACCCAGAACCTTCTGGCATGAGGCAGCCTGTTCCCTGGCAGAACCATCACCCGGTTTGTTAGCATATATAATTGATCCTATTTTCGTATTTGACAAAGAGATACCATGGAACAAGCCAAGTTCTCCCCTTTTTCTCTTTTTATCCAGGTCAAGGGCTTCCTTTGCCCTGCCAACATATCCCGGGTCTTTTCTGCTTAATGTAAATTCAGCAAGTTTCATGGGATTTGACCTATATGAGGATGTTTCTCCTGAAGGAATGAGTTCATCCGTAGTTGTTACTTCATCATCAATGACTGATGCCACCTGAAGAATCATATTCTCAAGCAGTTGATCAAATTCCGGCCAGTCCTTTATATTTGGTCCATATTTCAATTCAATGCTGTCATCTTTCTTTCCATAACCCTGATACACCCTGTTTTTGTATATATTACCATTGAAAGAATAATTTCCTGAAGATTCTGTGAACTCTATTTCATCTGCAGGGGTTAATATGCCTCCTCTTGCGGCTGTTGCTGCAATACTTCGGGCATCCATCAAAGCTACACCTGCCATCTGACCATCCCCGGGTTTTGAACCCTCCCTGCTTGGGAAATTTCTGGTTGTATGCCTGATACTGAGTCCATTGTTCGAAGGCACATCCCCGGCTCCGAAACACGGTCCGCAGAAGGCTGTCTTAATGACTGCTCCGGAAGTCATTAGAATATTGATTGCCTCTGTATTGTTCAAAGCAAAGTAAACAGGCTGACTCTGAGGGTAAACGCTGAGGGAAAAATCCCCTGTCCCTGTACTTCCATCTTTTAGAATTGATGCTGCCATAAGAATATTTTCATATGTTCCTCCGGCACAACCCGCAATTATACCCTGGTCCACATGTACATTCCTGTCCCTTGCCTTGTCTGTTAACCTGAATTTTAAACCACTTGCCATCAGGGAAGCCTCTTTCTCTATTTCGGAAAGTATATCAGGAGCATTGTCAATGAATTCCCTTACGGTGTATGTATTGGATGGATGGAACGGAAGTGCAATCATTGGTTTCATGGAGGATAAATCCACTTCAATCATTTTGTCATATAAAGCACCGTTTCCCGGCTTTATTTCTTTATAGTCTTCATCACGTCCGTGTATTTTAAAGTATTCCTTTGTTTTCTCGTCGGTTGTCCATATTGAACTCAGACATGTAGTCTCAGTGGTCATTACATCAATACCATTTCGAAAGTCAATTGAAAGCCCGCTTATTCCGGGGCCGGCAAATTCCAGTACCATGTTCTTGACAAACCCTTGTTTGAATACACTTCCTATTATTGCCAATGCTACATCATGAGGTCCTACACCACTGGGAACTTCTCCTTTTATATAGACAAGACAAACCTTCGGATATTTAATATCGTAGGTTCTGCCAAGCAATTGTTTGACAAGCTCAGGTCCCCCCTCACCCATGGCCATTGTTCCAAGAGCCCCGTATCTGGTATGGCTGTCTGAACCGAGGATCATCTTTCCGCAGCCGGTCATCATCTCACGCATATACTGATGAATTACAGCCAGATGGGCAGGCACATATATTCCGCCGTATTTTCGAGCCGCCGACAAACCAAATGAATGATCATCTTCATTTATTGTTCCGCCTACTGCACATAGGCTGTTGTGGCAGTTTGTAAGTACATAAGGCAATGGAAATTCAGTAAGTCCGCTTGCCCGGGCAGTTTGAACAATACCTACATCTGTAATATCATGTGATGCCATGGCATCAAATTTTATGGATAGATTTTCTTTATCCCCTGAAACATTGTGGGATTGCAGAATGGAATATGCCATTGTACGTTCCCTGTAATCCATGCCCGGATCTATGATACAGCATTGATTTTCAATCTCGCCTGAAGGAACAATTGTGTCCCCGTTGAACAAATATACCTTTTCATTTCTTAATTTTATCAATTCAATACCTCTTTAACTTGATTTAGTATAGTATATATTCAGTGCTAATAAAATGAAAGAAGGTTTTTATGTACTCAAACATCATATGGGACTTTGACGGGACACTTTTTGACACATATCCGGCTATTGCAGATGTCTTTGCCAATGTGCTTGGCTCTTACGGTATCAATGAAAGCAAGTCTGAAATACTACAATACCTGCACATTTCACTTGGAGATACATATTCTCATTTTTCAAAAAAACATTCAATTGATATGTGGGAATTCAGGGAAAAATTCATTGTTGCCGAGGAAGCCATGGAAACCGGGGCATCTCCGCCTTTTCCATATGCTTTAAATCTT
>CAYYXJ010000153.1:0-7005 GCA_964475455.1 uncultured Clostridiaceae bacterium
TTAGCTGTAAATTTTATGGTGTTTTCCGGTTAGCCTGATATACAAATCACAGGTACTCGGTATTTTAATGCAGACTGAGCAACCCCAGCAGGTACTTTCCCATAAGCTGTTTGATAGTCAGTCTGTCCTTCCCCGGTAATTGCAAGATTTGAGTTTTTCATTTTTTCGTCAATATGGCATACTTTTGAAACTATGTTGATTCCTTTTTCAAGTGAAGCTCCTGCAAAGGCTACAAGGCCACCGGCAAGACCGCCGGCAGCTCCGGACCCTGGGATTTTATTGACATCAAGTCCTTCCTGTTTATAGATTATGGAACTTAGATTCCTAAGACCTGCATCCAACTCCAAAATCATCTTTTGGTCTGCTCCCTTTTGTGCGGCATAAACAAATGCAGCGCCTTTTTCACCATAAAAGGGATTTTCGACATCACATGCTACTGTTATATTGACATCTTTTATTCTCGGATCCAGCTCGTTACTGTCATATGAATGGATTTTACTCAAAATCTTACCACCCCGGGACAGTTTGCGGTTTTCCTTATCGTAAAAAGTTACACCCAGAGCTTGTGCCATGCCTGTACCACCATCATTGGTAGCACTTCCACCCACTCCGATAATTATATTTGTGCAACCACTTTCAACTGCCTTTAAAATCAATTCACCTGTTCCATAGGTTGTGGTTTCCATAGGGTTCATGGATTTAACTGGTATAAGGGCCAAGCCGGAAGCTGCGGCCATTTCAATTACCGCAGTGTGATCATCTTCAAGAATTCCATAAAAAGAATCTATTTCAAAACCAAGGGGGCCTGTAACTCGTGTTTTGACAAGTCTTCCGCCGGCTCCGGCAAGCATAGCTTCTACTGTTCCTTCACCACCATCTGCAAATGGAACAGAAACAATTTCAATCTCTTTGGATATAGCTTCGATGCCTTTTTTCATGGCTTTGGCTACTTCAAGTGAAGTAAGACAGCCTTTGAAAGAATCAGGTGCAATAAGTATCTTCATTTTAACCTCCGGCATGTCAGTAATTATATTACATTTGTATTGCATATTGTATACTTGGCTTGACTTTCGCGTCCTATTGTTTATAATGTACATAAATTCGACCGCAGTGAAGGGAAGAGTATGTCATTTTACCTTCTTAAGAGAGCAGGGGACCCGGCTGAAATCCCCGGCAGAAGAAATTGATTGAAAACCACCCCGGAGCGGAAGCGTTGATTACGATATAATCATCAATGAGATGGCACTTGTGCCAATCAGGGTGGAACCGTGGGATAATTCCCGCCCCTGGATATTATCCGGGAGGCGGGATTTTTGCATCTTCCGGAAAAATAAAGGAGATGGGCAAATGATTAAAATTAAATTGAAAGATGGAAGTGTGAAGGAATATGAAAATTCCGTGACCCCTTTACAGGTTGCCATGGATATAAGCGAAGGCTTTGCCAGATTTTGTGTTGCCGCAGAAGTTGATGGTAAACTAAGCGGCCTTACACAGCTTATAGAAGCAGATGCAGAGCTTAACCTTCTGAAATTCGATGACGAAGGCGGAAAACATGTTTTCAGACATACAGCCAGTCATGTAATGGCCAATGCAATCAAAAGGCTTTATAAGAATGTTAAACTTGCAATAGGACCCCCGATTGAAAATGGTTTCTATTATGATTTTGATGTAGATACAACATTTTCTGAAGATGATCTTGGGAAAATAGAAGCGGAAATGCAAAAGATAATTGATGAGGACAATGTCATCGAACGTTTTGTTTTACCAAGGGATGAAGCCATTGCTTTGATGAAAAAAATGGATGAACCATATAAAGTTGAACTTATTGAAGATCTTCCTGAGGGAGAAGAAATATCTTTTTACAAACAGGGTGATTTCACTGATCTTTGCGCAGGACCGCATCTTCCATCCACCGGAGGTGTTACATCATTTAAATTAATGCAGGTTGCCGGAGCATACTGGCGCGGTGATGAAAAAAATAAAATGCTGCAGAGAATATACGGAACTGCTTTTAGCAATAAGAAAGAACTCAAGCAGTACCTTAATTTTCTTGTGGAAGCAGAAAAAAGAGACCATAGAAAACTTGGTAAAGAGCTTGAGCTGTTCTCTGTAGATGAAAATATTGGCGCGGGTCTGGTTCTTTGGCATCCAAAAGGAGCAAGAATAAGAAGTCTTGTAGAAGATTTCTGGCGTGACCAACACTTTAAAAATGGTTATGAGATTGTTTATTCACCTCATATAGGAAAAGCAAACCTTTGGGAAACCAGTGGACATTTAGGTTTCTATGACGACAATATGTATTCTCCAATGGAAGTAGATAACAATAAGTATTACATTAAACCAATGAACTGTCCTTTCCATATTGCGATTTATAAAAGTAAGCTATATTCTTACAGGGATCTGCCGTTAAGGTGGGCTGAACTTGGAACTGTTTATAGATACGAGAAGAGTGGAGTTCTCCATGGATTACTAAGAGTAAGAGGGTTTACCCAGGATGATGCACATCTTTTCTGCAGGAGAGACCAAATGCCTGATGAAATCAGGAAAACAGTAATGTTCTGTATATTCATGCTTAAATCATTTGGGTTTGAGAAATTCAAATTGTATCTTGCAACAAAGCCCGCTGAAAAATCAGTCGGTGAACAACAATTGTGGGATGATGCAACAGCTGCGCTTGAATCTGTTATCAAAGAAGAGGGACTTGAATACGAAGTTGATGAAGGCGGCGGAGCATTCTACGGACCTAAGATTGATATAAAAATCAAAGATGCTTTAAACAGAGAATGGCAGTGTTCAACAATACAGTTTGACTTCAATCTTCCCGAAAGATTTGACCTCAATTTTGTTAATAATCATGGCGAAAAGGAAAGACCATATGTAATTCACAGAGCATTGCTTGGTTCAATTGAAAGATTTTTTGGTGTCCTAACAGAGCACTACGAAGGCGCTTTCCCTGTATGGCTGGCTCCGGTTCAGGCTAAGATTATAACTATTGCAGAAGCCCATGAGGATTATGCATATGAAGTCCGTGACATGTTAAGGGACAAGGGCATCAGGGTGGAAGTGGACGCAAGAAACGAAAAACTTGGATATAAAATCAGGGAAGCAAGGAATGAGCGTGTTCCATATATTCTTGTTGTCGGAGACAAGGAAATGGAAACCAATAGTGTGTCTGCAAGAAACAGAAAAGACGGAGACATTGGATCCATAACAAACGAAGAAATAACTGAAAGAATCATGAAGGAAAATGCTGAAAGGGTAATCTGGTAGTCTGATGAAAATTTTTGAATTGTGGGAAGAAAAGACCAATGGTGATGGTGCAAAGGATTTCTTTGATGAATATCTTGAAAAGGAAATGGAGGCATACCAGTTGATCCTTGCAGAGGGTTCAGGGGAAATCAAAGGCGTATGCTCTGAACTTGCTGAAAAATATAGTATGGATCTTGCTGTTTTTGCCGGCTTTCTTTCAGGTATGAATGAAAGCATAGAAAAGGCCATTGAGCTGGAAAAACTTACAGAAGCCAGCGAAATTGACATAAAAATAGATTTTAAAAAGCTTTTATACAATATGCATGGTGCAAAAGCCAACTGGTTGTATTTGCTCGAAGAGTGGAGTGGAGTATTAAGTGAAGAAGAACGCGACGAAATCAAGAAGCAATTCAACCGGGATCACACTGCCGTTTCACAGAAGGTCGGCAGAAATGACCCATGCCCATGTGGATCCGGGAAAAAGTATAAAAAGTGCTGTGGTAAATAGCTTTTAAGCCTAATGGACACATCATCCCTGGGATGATGTGCCCAAGGGTGTAATTATTGTAGAAAAAATGACAATATATGGTAAAATAGAACAGGAGGTCACTATGTGGTATCCTGTTTTATTAATGACAATTATTTTGATGTGTTTTGCAGCTGCCCTACCTGTAGTTAAGGGTTATTTTGGAGAAATAATTGTAAGGTTTGTTTTACGTTTTCTGGACAGGAATAAGTATCGCACATTTAATAATGTTTATTTTCCGGCATACAATGGGTTGTTTATGCAGATAGATCATCTGGTTGTTTGTCAGGGCTGTATCATAGTCATAGAAACAAAGAATTACAATGGTGTCATTGAAGGTGATTGGCGCAGTAAATACTGGTCTATAAAAAGAAAAGGTTTTACAGGCAAGGCATATAATCCTATGCGGCAAAATTCATATCACATCAGAATGCTGAGGGAAAATAAAATATTCCCAGATTTTTTCAGGGTTTACCCGGTTGTTTGCCTTGGTCTTTTTGCCAGGCCTGAAATAAATGGGAAAATGCCTGTGGTTACTCCGCAGAGATTGCCTGCATGTATCAGAGAAATAGTCGGGGAGAATAAATATGCCGGAGACTTTTTAGAATTATCATCAAGAGTGGAGAAATTGATGATAAATGACCGGGGGATTGGTAGGGAACATATAAAAAGGCTTAATGACAAGAAGCTCCGAAAGAAGAAAGGGTTATGTCCGAGATGCGGTGGCCGGCTTTATTATAAGAACAGCATGAGAGGTCGTGTTGCAATTTGTACAAACTACCCATGGTGTAGTTATAGAAATCAAATACAAAGTAAAAAAAGTAAATAAATAATTAAAAAAATTAATAAAGATATTTAAAAAATTAATAAAAGCATTGACAAATAAAAACTATGCTTATATAATTTGTTCATAAAAAGCAAGAGGTGAAATAATGGAAAAGAATTTTGTGCCAAATGATTGTCCTGTATGTGGAGGAGAACTTATAATAGATAAAATAAGCTGTACTAAATGTGATATGCAGATGACAGGTACATTTTATCTCTCGGGATTTACAGCACTCAAAGAGCGACAGCTTGAATTCATTAAAGTGTTTATCAGATGCAAGGGTAATATAAAGGAAGTTGAAAAGGAACTTGGTATATCTTATCCAACTGTAAAAGGTAGACTTGATGAAGTCGCACGGGCCCTTGATGTTGAAATCAATGATGAAAGAAAAGATAATACGGCAGTTCTTGAAAGCCTTGAAAAAGGTGAGCTTAGTATTGATGAAGCTCTTGAAATGCTCAAGGAAAAGAGGTAATGGATATGGAAGCACGCGAAGAAATACTTATGATATTGAAAATGGTCCAGGATGGCAAAATCTCAAATGAAGATGCCGCAAAGCTCATTGATGCAATAGAGCAAAAGGGAGGAGAGTCTAAGAAAGATGAACACTCTTATAAATATACCCAATACAATACCAGAGAGAAGAAAGTCAGAAAAAAGTCCTTCGATGAAAAGATGGAAGAAATGGCAGAAGGCCTCGAGAATATGGTAAGTGATATAGTTGGTACAACCAAGGAAGCATTCAGTAACTTTCCTGAAATAGATCCAGGAAACTGGTTTACTACACCCGAAAAAAGACATTGTACCTATCCCGCAGCAGAGAATATGAAACTGGAGATAATGGGAAAGAACGGAAGTGTCAGGCTGCTGCCGGGTGAAGATAAAATCAATGTCATTTACAGTATTTACACAAAGCAGGATGTTGATGAAGTTATGAAACTCATTGATGTAAGAAGCTCTGAAAATGAGCTGTTCATTGACGCTTCAGGTGTTGATGGCGGCGTAAGCATGGAAATACGTGTTCCTGCAATTAAATACAGCAGTATAAAGGCTATGACCAAGAATGGAAGTCTCCGATGCAATCCGTTTGTTGCAGGTTATGCTGAATTTTCAACTAAAAATGGTAGTTTGAAAATTGAAGGAGTTAACTGTCCTGTAATTAAAGCCAATACAAAGAATGGTTCGGTTACACTTGCTGATTGTGTTGCTGACAGAGCAGGAGTTGAAACAAGCAACGGAACAATTACTATACAGGATTCCGAAATCGAGCTTCTTGATTGCAATACCACCAATGGATCTATCAGATGCAGCGGAAGTAAATCTGATAATATTGAAGCCAATACATCAAATGCATCAATTTCAATGGAGGATTTTGATATAGTAGGGGACAAGGGAATAATGAATCTAAAGACATCCAATGGAAATGTAAGGATAAAGATTCCAAATGACATTGGAGCTATGTTTAAAGCACAGGCTGGAAGACATGGTAGAGTTACAGTTAATTTTCCATGTTCTATAAATAAAAATCTGGAATATGAAGGAAAGACCGAGGGATACGAAAACTCCCAAAGGAAAATTAATATAACAGCAAAAACCAACATGGGTAGAATTGATATTTCTTAATTCTTATTGACTTCACATAAAGCGTGACTCTCATTTAAATGAGGGTCTCGTTTTCATTAAAACTATTTTTCTGCCCAGCTTGAGGCCAGGTGCGCCTCTGCAACAAGGGGAACGTCGGGCATGAATTCATTCCCGGCAGCTTCCATTGTGTTTTTTAGGATAATGGCTGTATCTTCGGCTTGCTCAATAGGAGTTTCCAAAAGAATTTCATCGTGAACCACTGCAACAATTCCTGCATCTGTTTCTCTTAATGTTGTCATCAACATCCCCAGGGCATTTTTAACTATATCAGCAGCGGTTCCCTGTACAGGGGTATTATAAAGTGCTGCAATTCCCGCATCTTCATTATGGAAGTATCTTCTTCCGGTCAGGCTTCTTGACACCCTTGGGGGGCTCGCCTTAATAGAGTCGTGCCACTTACGGATGCCTTTATATGCATTGAAATATCTATCCCTGAAAGCCTCTGCTTCCTCGAGCGTCATTTCAACACCATAAACATCACCGGCATATGCCTGCAAACCGCGTGCACCCATGGCGAAAATCAATCCGAAGTTAACGGCCTTGGCGGCCTGGCGCTGTTCCTTGGTTACACTATTAAGGGGTGTTCCGGTTACAAGTGAAGCTGTAAGCTTATGAAGGTCTCCGCTGTTCCTATAGGCTTCAATCATTCTTTCATCACCTGCCAATTGTGCAGCTACCCGTAGCTCAATCTGGGAATAATCAGCAACAATGAACTTATACCCGGGAGCTGGGATGAAGCATTGGCGTATCTCATGATCCC
>CAYYXJ010000154.1:0-6938 GCA_964475455.1 uncultured Clostridiaceae bacterium
ATTACATATGGACCGTTATTAACTTAGAATACCAGCAGGGAGAGACAATAAAAATAAGCAAGTCCCCAGGAATACACTAAGCTTTGCGATTCTGCAGTAAACAGAATACTCAAACGACCATATTAATCAATGCTAACATTCCGCAAAACTTAATTCCTATTTATATATATATGGAACTTTTTCTTTAGTGAGTGTTCTTATTATACTTTCATCTGAAATACATGTCAAACCTTTTAATTAGATTTACCCACTGAATTTGCTGAAAAATATAATTGTTTTTGTTATAATTTAGAAAAACCACTGAGTTTTAGCTATGCTCTCTATATGTAAATACACATTGGATAATATTAGCAATGAATATGAAAGTGAGAATCATGAAGACTAAAGTACTGATTATAGCCTTTGCCTTACTTATAATGGCAATAATTGCTTTTGGAATATATTCCTGGCCGGTAAAAATTCAGGAAAACCTCGATGGTATAACTTACCGCAGTAATATATCCGGCTATTCAAAAGAAATGAACCTCATTATGGATGGGCACTATTACAGAAACCTATTTAAGCAAAATGAATTTTTAGGTAAATTCTACATTGAAGGCATTGAGTTGCCTGAAAATCTTAAACAAAATGGCAGCATAAACATTTATTTTGATAAGAATAATCAAGGGTCTCTTTATTATCAAAACATTGAACTCGGGGATGGTTCTGATTGGTTTTTTGTTGCTGCAGTTTATATGGATATCAAGGGTAAAAGAGTTGCTGTTACTATACATGAAGGAGCCGGAACCGGCTCATCCCAATGGAGCAGTGCAGGAGGTCTTATTTTTGCAGCACCTGCTAAAAACAGGGCTGAAGCCATATTTTTAACCAATGATTTAATGGAATATTGGTTAAAGAAGCCAATCAGATAAATTTGACTTCAAGTTCCATATCTGCAACCTTTGAAATCGTTTCATAAACTGAGCAATACTTTTTAGAAAGCTCTGCAGCTTTTAGAACACCTTTTTCTTCAGATGCACCTTTGACCTCAATTATAACCTTGACCCACTTTAGCGTTGCAGGTATTTGTTCTCTTTTCTCCCCTGTTACAATTACATTTGATTCTTCAAAGGTTATTTTCTTTTTATTTGTTACATCAAGGAATGTGGAGTAAAGACATGATGCCAATGCCCCCAGAAACATGTCATATGGTCTTAATTCCCCTGATTCAACGCCAACAGCCACATTGACATTTTTTGCATACATCTGTCCTTTGAATCCATTTTTGAAATTTACTTCTACTTTTAAAACTGACATAGTTATCCTTTCTTTATTCCATCTTTAAGATTGCACCGGCAACAAGGTCTGCAATCGCTTTCATGCCCTTATCTCCAGGATGATGTGCTACTCCGGCATGTTCGAACATACCTATAGCCTTCATTTCATCTTTGTCCAGATGGTTTAATTCAACCAGCGTATAGTTTCTATCTGCAGCTACTTCCCTGGAAACCTCATCAATTACTCCCATATTCCAAAAACCCGTACATAGAATCATTTCTGCCTTACCATCGGGATTAAGATAATCAAGTAATCTTTCATAAGCTATTTTATATGGATGCTCATTATTGTTTTTTGAAGAAACATTCTCATTTATCTTTACTACAATTATATCCGGTTTAAAATTCAAATATTCTCTGAAAGCAACCAGGTGCACGGCATCCCAGTACTCACGTTCCCATGCAACAGCCCATGCAATTTTATATTCAGCTTCCGGATGCTTTTTCCTTATTTCTTTTATAACAAGATGAACATAATCATTTTCTTCGCCGGATGCTGCCATTCCCCACTCATTCAACCATCCGATTTCCTCTTTAACAGGATGCCATGTTATTGAATTACCTATAAAAAGTATACGAAGCTTTCTTTTCATATATTATTCACCCTGCCAGTGTCTTGTAGTAGGTCCAGATACCAGAGTTACAGGTATGTACATGGTACTGAGTCTTCCGTTTGATTTAATCTCAAGAATAATCCTGTAGAAACCTTTATCAGGTTGAGCCGGTATAAGAGTATAGTCTACTTCCGTCAAGGCGGTAACTCCATGGCGCTGTGTTAAATTTACAACCGTTTCAACACCAGGTTCCATAACCCACTCATCAGGAAGATGCCATTTTACTGTAAGCCACTGTTGTTCTACTATGTTATTTTCAATTTTCAGGCTGAATTTTTTAGGTTCACCGGTTTTTATTGATATTCCATCGATATAGTCAAGAGTAACATTAAATGGTTCACTCTTTCTTAAAACACCAAATGGCTGGCTCTTTAATTTATCCCTGAAAGTAAAACGCACATTAACATCAGTTCCAATTCTGCCTTTATAGACTCCCTTATCCATAAGGTCTTTACCATAATTCATAATGATTTTTGTTCCACTTTCGTCAAATAAATCAATAAATTCACTTATAAATGTGGGCATTAGTCTGCAGATTCTTTCAGTAAACTCTGATACTGTTGATGGAACTGACAGTGTTTCCCACTTGGTAAGATCAACACAGACTGTTTTAATTTCATCTCCGATGGGTTCAATCCATTTTTGAGGAATGGATGCGGTTCCATTAATTATCCCAAGGAGTGCTCCCAGTGTAGCTGCTGTACAATCCGCATCCTCACCGCAGCCTGTTGCTATGCATAGACTTTCTGAGAAATCACCTTTTCCATATAATAAACCAAGTATTGTAATCCCGATGTTGTTCGGTGCGTTCATTCCCAGTGAGCCTATAGGTTCTTCCATATATTCACTGCCCGGTTGTGCATGGCCGAAGCTGCCCGGCACTTCATACATCATTCGTTTTCTTGCTGCTTTCCAATCTATACCTGATTCAAAGCAATCTTTGGCAGTTTTAACTGCCTTGGTTACAAGACAGTTCTCCGGAATATATGACACTCCTATATCCAGCAGTGTATATATATCACTTTCAGAAAAAGCTGCACTTTGAAGTGCCGCACAAAAAATTTCGGCGTATAAACCTTCTTCCGAATGATCTGCAATACCATCTTCATACGCATACTTCACTGCTATCTCAGGATGTCCCGGTGCGAGGCAAGCCCAGATTTCGCTTCTTATAAAGCAACCACAGCTGTTTCTGAACGGATTATTAAACCAACCGGATATCGGTGGAAGCAGCCCCATTTCCATATTGTTCTTACCCATGCCATATTCGGACACATCAGCAACTATATATGAAATCCAGTACTCACCCAGTATCTCTGAGTCCAGAGTTTTCCCATACTTCTCCGCTGCGTTAAGCCATACAAGCTGAAGATCAAGATCGTCATTTGGCAAAGCCCCTTTGCTATAGTCATGAGTATAAAAGTCCACATCAAAGACACCTCTTTTACATTCAAAGGGTGTTCCAAGGCTTCCGCCAATATTTTTACCAAGCCAACATGCTCTTACTTTATCTTTATAATCATGAATATTCATTTGTTACCCCCATATATTGATTATCTATAATGTTAGACTCGGGGTCAACCCCAATAGGTTTTGTGTGGTAAAATATAAGTGGATTTGGGGACTGGAAAAGGAGCAAAAATATGAAAAAGAGAACTTTCCGGTATGCATTGCCTGTATTACTTTTTATAGTAATTTCCATTGTTATATCAGCATGCAGTAAAACAGAGGCATTTTCACCTGTCTTTCTGGTTGGTCCCAATGGAAATTATTCCGGATTCAGTGATATAACAGAATCCCTTACCATCGATAAAGCTGCTTCAATGGGATATGTGGCCATCGACGGTCAGAGGATTGCTGAAAATTCAGATATTTGGGAAGATTTTGTCAAAGATTCCTCAAAAGGCAATAACTCTTCTGTGAGACTTGTATATTTCTATACTAATTCATCGGTTTATGTTATTGATATATTTTACAACAATGAAAAGTATTACTTGTTCGATAATTCAGTGGAACAACAAAACACAGATGGATTCAATTATCTGCTGAAGCTTGAAGGAACTTTTGGGATACCTGCAAAACAAACAATTGCATTTATCCTGGCTGATAATGAATCTATTACCTTTGATCAATACATGACTTCAATGCTTTCAAGTTCCATGGATGTAATACAAGCAGTTCAACCCAACCGGTTGATAATGTTCTTGCTTCCCGAAAGTTAATTTTAGTGGGTGTTTTTATCCGACAGGGTATATATGATATAAGGAGGCTACGATGAAAAATGCTTTAACTATTGTCTTATCAGGGCAAGCCGGTCAGGGACTCATGACCTTGGAATCACTTCTTGCCGATGTAATAAGAAAAGATTATTATCTTTTTACTTCGCCCGAATTCATGAGCCGTGTAAGAGGAGGAAATAACTCTGTTGAACTTGTTCTTTCCTCTGAACCTGTAGAAGCCTGGCGAAAAACCATTGATGTATTGTTTGTAATGGGTCCGGAGAGTTTTTCGCGTATGAAGCCAAGATTGAATAAAAACTCTCTTGTTATTTCAGAGAGTGCTTATGTTTCTGAAGAAGAACAAAAAAATCTGAATTTCATGACCTTGGACTTAACAGGTTTGGCAAAGAAAGCCGGCAGTCAGTTATATGGGAATACAATTGCATTTGGCTACTTTTCTAAACTCCTGGGTTTAGATACAAAATCAGCTCATGATTCCATCAGGAAAAGGTTCAGTAAATTAAAACCGGAAGTGATACAAAAGAATATTGATGCCTTTGATCTGGGTTATTCATCCTGCACGGATATAAATCTTAAAAACAAACCTGTAAAAGCCAAAAACAAACCACTGACAAAAGTGCTTAACGGTTCCACTGCAGTAGGCCTTGGTTGTTTGGCGGGTGGGGTTAACTATCTTGCATCCTATCCAATGTCACCCAGTACCGGAGTCATGATTTATCTTGCAGAAAAAGGCAAAGATTTTGACGTTCTGGTTGAACAGGCTGAAGATGAAATTGCCGCCTTGAATATGGTAATTGGGGCTTGGTACGCCGGAGCCAGAGGACTTGCCACCACCTCAGGAGGTGGTTTTGCATTGATGTGTGAAGCTCTTTCTTTGGCCGGTATTACCGAAACTCCATGTGTAATTCATCTTGCCCAAAGACCAGGACCTGCTACAGGTCTTCCTACTAGAACTGAACAGGGCGATTTAAATCTAGCTTTATATGGTGGACATGGCGAGTTCCCAAGGATTATTTTAAGTCCCGGCAATGTTAAAGATGCTGCTTTGCTATCACAAAAAGCTTTCTGGCTTGCAGACAAGTATCAGGTTCCGGTGATTATACTTACCGACCAGTACCTGCTTGATTCAATGGCTGAAGCAGAGGTATTTGAATTTGATGATTCTTATCTGGAATCATTTGTAACCGAAACAGATAAAGAATATAAAAGATACGACCTGTCAAAAGGTCCTGTATCACCAAGAGGAATACCCGGATTTGGTAAAGGATTTGTCAAAGCTGACAGTGATGAGCATACAGAAGAAGGCCTGATAACAGAAGATTTTGATGTTAGAAATTCTATGAATGAAAAGAGGCTGGCAAAGAAATCACTTAGCCTGGCTGATTATCAGGAAGTACAGCTATTTGGTAATCCGGATTATGAAAGATTGCTAATTGGATTCGGAACCACTTATGGTGTTCTAAAAGAGTATGTTGAAACTGTAGGGAAAAAAGATGCATTTCTATATATTAAGCAGGTGTATCCACTTCCTGAAAACTTATCTGTTTACTTTAAAAAAGCAAAACAAACCGTTGTGGTAGAAAATAATGCAACAGGTCAGTTATCAGCCCTCCTAAAGGCTGAATTGAATGTCACAATAAAACATAATATTTTAAAATACAACGGAGAACCTTTTTCAATTGAAGAGATTGAGGAAAGGATTGGAGAATTGTCATGAATAACTATGAATTCAATCACGATGTAGATATAGCTTGGTGTCCCGGATGCGGCAACTTTGGTATTAGAAATGCTTTGATAAAAGCTTTACAGGAACTTAAAATACAACCGGAAAAAACAGTTTTAACCTCCGGTATAGGCCAGGCAGCTAAAATGCCTCAGTATATTGAAAGCAATTTCTTCAATGGTTTGCATGGCAGAGGATTACCCCTTGCTGTAGCTATAAAAAGTGTAAACCCAGAACTGACAGTTATAGCAGAAGGCGGAGATGGTGATATGTATGGAGAGGGGGGCAACCATTTCTTACATAATATTAGAAGAAATCCTAATATAACTCATTTGGTTCACAATAACATGATCTACGGTTTGACCAAGGGCCAGGGTTCACCAACTTCCATGCAAGGATTAAAAACATCAGTTCAGGTAGATGGAGTAATAAACGAACCATTCAATCCTCTTGCAGTAGCATTATCACTTGGCGCAACATTTGTTGCAAGAGCATTTTCAGGAGACATGGAACATTTGACCGAATTAATTAAAGCAGCAATCATGCACAAAGGATATGCCTTGATTGATATATTCCAACCGTGTGTTTCTTTCAATAAAATAAATAACTTTCAATGGTATAAGCAAAACACTTATAAACTACCGGAGGATCACGACCCAACTGATTTCAAAGCTGCTTTTGACCTTGCAATAAAAAAGGACAAATATCCTTTGGGTATACTATATAAAAAAGAAGGTGTTCTGGCTTTCGAAGATAAAACACCTGTTTATATTGATGACAAAACCCCGGTGACACATAGAAAACGCGACATTTCCAAGGTCAATACCTTAATTTGAGGACCAATATCATAACTAATTTCACTGTTAATACTATATCAATAGCACTTTCCAACAAAAAAATCGAGTAAATACCTCAGAGGTGTTTACTCGATTTGCGAGATACAGGAAGGATTTATAACTGCTTGTATGTTCTATTCTGTTGAAGCCAACTGACAGCAAAGTCAACGCCTTCCTTCATGTCAAAAAGAATACAGTCTGCATTTCCT
>CAYYXJ010000155.1:0-6919 GCA_964475455.1 uncultured Clostridiaceae bacterium
TTCAACCTGCCGGTCCGTTTTTTTTCGCTGACATACTTATCCTGATAAAGTTTCTTGAGGCTTGCAATTGATTCATTCTTAATGCTTTCCGATGACATCGACTTAATATAATACATATCTGATTCAGCTTTTCTGACTGCCTGCACAAGATTGTCTTCTGTATCCTTAATGATACTGTAGCCAAGTGAAATTCCAATGAAATTCAAATCCTTGAATTCTATGCTGCAGTCATCATTTATTTTCTCAATGATCTCCCGAACGGATATCTCATCAGTATTGCTCAGGAATATATTAAACTCATCACCACCGACCCTGTAAACAAAACCATCCTTACAGTTCTTTTTAAGAATCTTTGCAATATTTTTCAGCATATGGTCACCGTAATCATGCCCAAAAATATCATTCATAAGTTTGAGGCCGTTTACATCTCCCACTATAACAGCCATAGGCATCATCTCTTCCTTAAAGAATTCCACGGCTTCTTTTTTGAAAAGTGATCTATTGCCAAGTCCGGTAAGAGTGTCATGATAACCTGACATCTCGAGAAAATCAATGTTTTTTAGTTCAGCCGCCAGATCCTCCACTACAATCATCCAGTACTTTTTTCTCTCGAGGGCAAGGGCCGAACAGTATTTGCGAAGATATAATATCTTACCGGAAGCCGATAAATATTCACAATACATGGCATCATCTTCTTTATGCAGCTTTGGATTGGGTTTATCGCTGAAAAAATGATAGTCCTGTACAGTTTTATGACCTGTCAATTTAAAGACATCCAGAATATTCTTATTCAGAATTTCATCTTCATCCTTACCTACCATTTCAGCAAAGTATTTATTGATGAAAACTATTACCCCCCTGGTAGTATAAACACAAACAGCTTTTCTGGTAGATTGCTGCATAGCCTGAAAAATATTGTAGCTTGTTAAATAAAGCTGATTTTTTCTGTAACTATTAAATACTGTTGCAACACTTTCACTGACGAGAACCATAGCCTTTTTCAAGAAATCATCAATTAGAATTTCATGGTTTTTATTTAGGAAGAATATACCGCCGTTTACTCCACTGACTGATTTAATATTTTTTATGGGGCTTGCAATAATTTGTTTGAAAATGTTTTTGTCAAACATGGGATATGATAAACCGTTTTTATTACTGAACTCTGAAAACTTAGTAAGACTGTTTAAAACCCTGACCCTCTCATCATAATCCATATTACGGAGCAATCCCAGGGAGCTGTAGTCCTGACCGGGACCGGAAACAAAACTTTCCAGTCTGTTATCCATCATCAGCGGCTGAACGACAAGAATCATGTCAAAACCAAAGATAAATTTAAGTTTAGTTAAATAATCAACTATTACCATAGGAAATTCCTCATGGGATTTCCTGTTGAAATCAAATAAAAATTCTGTATTCGCCTGAATTATATTGTCATATATTTCGCGGGAATCCTTCATCGGTCACCTTACTTAAATTAATTCCTGCTAATTATATCATTTTAAGAGACTATTTTTCATACAAAAAACCTATTGCTTTTTTTGTGTAAAATAACCAAAGACCTGTCCCTCTGATATAATAAATTTATGATAACGGAAAGGAGACTCAAATGCTAAAAGGAATTCCCGGGATTATATCGCCCGAATTGTTAAAAACACTTTCTGAAATGGGGCATACAGACACCATAGTTTTGGGTGATGCTAATTTTACAGGTGAACATTTTGCCCGTGAAGCCGGTTGCAGAATAATAAGAGCCGACGGTATAGGTGCCAATGCTCTATTGGATGCCATTCTGAAACTTATGCCATTGGACAGCGATTCTGAGAACCCGGTTATGCTCATGGCCTGCGACAAGGACCTTGTAATTACAATTTGGGATGATTATAAAAAAACTGTTTCAATGCATTATCCTGATGCCGGGGTAGGTTTTTATGAAAGACAGCAGTTTTATAAGGAAGCTAAAAAAGCATATTGTATAGTCCAGACCGGAGAAAGTGCAATTTATGCAAATGTAATATTGAAAAAAGGTGTGATTGAGTGATCCGGTCCGATGTAATTAATCCTTAAGCCTTTTATTTGATATAGCATTGACCGGGCATAGATTTATACACTTCATACAAGCTTCGCATGTATCCATGAAAACAAATCTGTCATTTTCGTAAATTATACTGCCCACAGGACAGGTTTCAACACATTTCATACATTTAGTGCATTTTGCATTATTTACATGCATGTTTTTATATGTACCACGAAGTTCTTTTTCAAGCATCTTTCGAATGACAGGCCCTCCAAGGATAACAGGACTGACTCCCTGGATAACCCTTTTACCTGAATCAATTCGTTTGAATACCCTTTCAAGGGTTCCGTTTGTTCTTCTTTTCATCCACTCAGGCATATTATTGGCAGCAGATACTTTATCCCATTTTATTGCAGTATTAGTAAGTCTTATGTTTATATAAGACTTGATCCATATACCTGTTCCTTTAAATAATTTTTTTGCCTGAAAATAACCAAATCCGTTTACATATGCAAAAGTATTTAAAATAATAATTCCATTGCTTTTAACATAATTTGCATTTTTATTTAACTCTTGTATAAATCTTTTTACAATACACGGAATGTCAGCTGCATATATCGGCGTTGCAATAATGATTTCGCAGGATAAATCAGACCGATTCAAATCCTTCATTCCTTCTTCGATGTCCTGCAAAACGCAATCGTGTCCTTCAGAGACCAATAATTCCATAAGGCTCAAAGCCGTCCACTTTGTATTACCTGTACCACTGAAACAATAAATCAAATATTTCATATTTACATTATATTTTCTTTATCATCTTTAAACAATACTTACCAAAATTCCTTCATTCCTGTTCTGCAAAAGGTACAGCCGATAAAATCAAAAAAACCACTAAAGCCAAAAAAAATAAACCATTCATAACACACACCTCATGTTTTAATGATTGTATTTTATCTGTTTATTTGTACTATTTTTGGTACTATACGCTCAATTCATTAGGTCTTCCAATAGAATTAAAGTATCCGGGGACAGGTTCACATTCTCATCAGGCAGACCGACAGAGCCATTTGCTATATTGCCTTCTAAATTTGAAATTTCCTTCAATTCCCCTTCATGGAACAAAACTGACATAAGATAAGCTGCTGCATCAAATCTTTTTACGGATGAAGTCAGTACCACCGAATCACTTCCGTTATAGATACCTGCCTTAAACCAGTCTTCATCAGAACCGATAATCCAGGATTCTTCTCCTGAAAATGTTCTTTGTTTTGCTGCCACAACCGCACCCATCCCTGCTTCCCCGGCAGCAATGAATATTGCATCGACTCCCCTGTCATACAATTGTGATGCCAGTAAAGCTGCATTATCTTTGTCAAAAAAAGAATCATTATATACTATGTTTTCCTCTGAAAAAGTTGATTCATTTCCGGTTTTGACATCAGCCATTTCAAGCCCATCCCTGAAGCCCTCAAAATAGCTTGATGAAGATTCTTCCGCCCGGCCTCCAATGAACCCGAAATCAGCTTCCTTTAATTCCAGGGAAGCTGTATAACCTGCCAAAAACCCGATGTCATATTCATTGAACCAAAAAGTTGTAACGTTTTCACCTAATTCTATGACAGAATCCAGCAATACAAATTCAACTTCCGGATATACTGAATGCATTTGAAGAACAGTATCCTTGAATTCAAATCCGGGAAATAAAATGTATCCCTGCCCAAGTCCGGCAGCTTTTTGAATATTATTTTGTATGGTACCGTCATTTAGATCAAAGTAAACATCCATAACCAAATCATAGCCAAGTTCAGCGGCCGCCTTATCTATTCCTGTATATGCTTCAAAACTCTCGGAACTGCCTGAATTCATCATTACAAATGCCCTTTCCTTCTCTCCTGGTTCAGGTGAAATATAGGGCACCCTTGAAACTTTCGTGGTGGAAACCGTTTGTTCAGTTATATTCATTTCACTTTCGGGCACACATCCTCCCAGTAAAACTGCAGTCAATAAAAATCCCGAGATAACAATAATCATCTTTTTCATAATCTATGTTATACCCGGGTAACCGTATCTTCAGTATATGTATATTTTAAGATGCAATAATAAGTGTTACTTAGGATTGTCAGAAATTTCCTCGGAAATAATGTATCTGGGTCTTCTTTTGACTTCATGGTATATCCTTGATATATATTCACCGATGATTCCGAGACTTATCATAAGGGTACTGCCGATTATCAAAAGTAGTAGAATTACCGTAGTAAACCCGCTTACAGCCGCACCACTGAATTTCATATATAAAGTGTGTACTCCCAGAACCACGGAACCCAATAGAAACAATGTACCGAGAAAACTTACAATATGCAAAGGAATTGATGAAAAGGATGTTATTGCTGTTACAGCAAGTTTCAGAAGGGATAAAACCGACCACTTGGATTCCCCTGCAGTCCTTTCGGCTACCTCAAACTCAATTGATGTCCTTTTAAACCCCACCCAGAAGGACATTGCTCTGAAAAAAGTATCCTTTTCAGGCATAAGCCGCCATGCATCAACTACCCTGGCGTCCATAAGCTTGAAGTCTGATGCATTCTTAAGGTTGATACCGGAAAACTTATTAAGTAACTTGTAAAAAAGACCTGCAGACAGGAAATTCAATGCTTTTTCCTTTCCCCTGCTCATTTTCACTCCATCAACTACATCAAAGCCTTCCTCTGACCACAATCCTATCATCTTCGGAATAACCTCCGGAGGATGCTGAAGGTCTGCATCCATAACTATAACTGCATCACCCGATGTCATTTCCAGACCTGCACAAAGGGCTGCTTCCTTTCCGAAGTTTCTGCTAAGCCTGTATGCCTTAAGCCCGTCTACCTTTGCTTTCAGCTTATTGATTTCATCCCAGGTACCGTCTTTTGACCCATCATCTACAATAATGAATTCATAATTGATGTTATTGTTTTCAAGAATATTCTTCACGGTAATAATATTTTCGTATATCAGTGCTTCTTCTTCAAAAACAGGTATAACCAGAGAAATCAAATTCGTTTTCATAACTATTACTTTACCTCTTATAAATTATTTTTTTGTATATAACAAAATTCCAGAGAACTATAAGGCCCATTATCAACACCTTTGATATTAAAGGAGAAATTTCAAGATATTCCGTAGCCGCAAATATGAACAAATTGGACATAACCATATTGAAAAGAAACAACCCTCCGTACATGAGAATCTGTTTCAGGAGTTTTTCCTTTGATTTAAATGACCAGATACGATTCATCAGGAAATTAAAGAAAAATACCAGTGTAATTGCAACAGTATTCGACACAAGTTCATAAACTGATAAAATCCGGAACAAAAGATAAAATATCGAATATTCAAGTACAAAGGACGAAATGCCTACAACAACATATCTAAAAAATTGTCCGGGGGTTTTTTCGCCCGCCAAAGATAAAGTTAATCTTTTAATTACACTGCTTTCAGACATCCGGTTGTCCCCGTCTTCGCTTTATAATTGAAAAAACTACAAACAGTATCAAGGTTAAAAACGATATACCAAGTGCCGGCAAACTGCCGTATGGTATAAATTTCATTGTAATTACATTTTCCCCGGTTTCCAGGGGTATGCAAATAAGTGAATCCAAGGCTTCTTCAACAGTTACCTTTTGGCCGTTTACCTCGACCCTCCACCCCTTGTCAAAAGGAATAGTTGTAAACAGCAAACCCTCTCTCCCTATCCCGGCGGTTATTTCGAGATAAGTCTCTCTTTTTTTGTTTATAATTATGCTGCTGTTTACAAGGTTTTTAATCCCTTCCTCGAACAAAGGGGTGTCGAGGTAGTAAAACATATTGTTGTTCAGATAATATTCACCTTCAATCGGCGTTGTGATCAAAGACAATGTCTCTTCTCCTTCTGCCGTTCCAAGTGGCATGATACAGGTTGATTCATAATCAAAGAAAGTATCCACATACTCTTTATTTCTCCAGATATTTACCTTTCTGGGGTATTCAGAGTATAAATACATGTACATTTCATTTTCTCCGACCGGTTCAATTATGTATTCTATATGGGCATTTATCGCAGGATTTATTGCGGTATAAGAAACCATACCCTCCAGTTGAGTATCAATCATATTCTCAAAAACGACTTCACGTATATTCAAAATCTTGAAATATTCAGTATAAGGTTGTCCAAGCAATGTGCTAAGAAGAGCATTTTGATTTATGAAAGGATCGATTGAATCTAGTTTAAGATTCAGAATTCCTTCATCTGCAACAAAAGCTATGGGCAAGGCATATGGATTCTCATAGAGCTTAAGCTCATTATCCTTGAAAATCTGTTTATACCTTTGGGTCACATCTCCTGAAGACATAATATATTTTATTCCCATCAGGGAGTCAGTAAGAATCGTAGCACCTTTATATCTTGTCCAGTGTTCCTGTGATGCAAACCCCAGCTGATGCATCATTTCAATTACACTGCTGTTCAATGCAGAATTTGAATGTGAAATTCCGTTAATATCAAGTTCCATGGGATCATTAACCGTTCTCCTGTCCAGACTTTCAGCCCTGTAAAAGCCTGTGTCGTAGTCTTTCATGAAATCAACGGTATTGTACATTTTATCGAAAAAATCCCTGTATGAAGCTCTGTCGCTGTAATAAACCTCATTGTGAGCTCCTGTAATCATTGAAAATGCATTTAAAAACATTTCAGCCGAAACCAGAAGAACAACTGCAATGGTTATCCATTTTTTTGCCGGTTTGTTTCTAATCAAATACAGCAGTAAAGTATAAATGCATAGAGCAGCCAGGCTTAACCATATGGTTTTTTCAGCTGCAATGAATTCATAGTTGAGAACCTGAATGCTCTGACTTCAGTCAGTTTCGATGACCAGCGGGTAGCAAACAGAG
>CAYYXJ010000156.1:0-6823 GCA_964475455.1 uncultured Clostridiaceae bacterium
TACACTAGATATTTCGGCTTTTGTGTATGATTATGATCACAATGCCACTGATACCGAGTTTCTTAAACTAACTCACGAACCGTTTTTCATAACATTCAGAAGTGCAAAACCGCATCTGCCCATAATAATGATGTCACGACCTGATTATGATAAAAACCCCGGGATATCAAAATACAATTCCGAGGTTGTAAATACAACATATCTGAATGCAGTTTCACATGGGGATGAAAATGTATATTTCATAGATGGAAAAACACTGTTTGGAACAAGCGACAGAGATGCTTGTACAGTCGATGGTGCTCATCCTAATGACATAGGATTCCTTAGAATGGCAAAAGCAGTATCTGTTGTATTAAGTGAAGTATTGGAGGATTAGATGAAAGAAAGAATAAGAAAGCTGAGAAATATAATCAAATCAGAAAATCTTGATTGTGTGGTTATAACTTCCAGACCAAACACACTGTACTTTACCGGTTTTTCCGGAAGTACATCCATAGCGCTGATAACAGAAAAAGAAGCATATTTTGCGACTGATTTCAGGTATATTGAAAATGCGCGTGGAATCTGTGGCAAGTCATATTCCGTTGAAATGTGTGAACGGTCACCGGAGGTTTATCTAATCGACAAGCTTACCGAATTGAAAATTGAGACGGTAGGTTTTGAGGAGCAGGACGTTTCACAGGGTAGATATTCCGGTTGGTTGGAAAAAACAACCTGCACATATAAAGGGATCCAAGTCCGTATGGGAAAAATCAGAGAAGTAAAGGAAGCAGCAGAAGTTCAAAAAATTCAAATCGCAGTTGATCTTGCAGAAAGGGCATTTGAGTATATCATCGGATTACTTAAACCGGGGATGACTGAAAATCAGGTAGCTGCGGAGATTGAATACTATATGAGAAAAAATGGAGCTTCCGCTCCTGCCTTTGAAACAATTGTCGCTTCAGGCAAAAGGTCAAGCATGCCCCATGGTCATGCATCGGAAAAGGTAATTGAAAAAGGCGATCCGGTTACAATGGATTTCGGAGCACTTGTTGACGGATATAATTCAGATATGACAAGAACAGTATTTGCAGGCAATCCAAATGATAAGATGAAGGATATTTACAAAACGGTACTCGAGGCACAATGTGCAGCTGAGGAGAAGGTCCATGCAGGGCTTACCGGCTTGGAAATAGATAAGATAGCAAGGGATATTATATATAAAGCTGGTTATGAAGGGTGTTTCGGGCATGGTCTGGGACATGCACTGGGAATTGAAGTCCATGAGATGCCAAGGCTTTCACCGACATATCCACACCCAATCGAAAATGGAAATGTGCTTTCGGTTGAACCAGGTATTTATGTGGAAAATTTCGGAGGGGTTCGAATTGAAAACCTGGTGCTCGTCAGAGACAAGAATCCACTTGTTTTCAACAAGTCATCAAAGAATATGATAATACTTTAGGAGAAGAACAATGAAAATTTACGGTGCAGGGTCACTCGAAGACATTAGAAAGTGCAGCAAACTTGGAGTTGAAGGTATTTTAACCAATCCACAGGGCTTTGATCAATATTTTGAAGGGAAATATACACTTGAAGAAATTACCAAACTGATTCTAAACAATACGCATCTGCCGGTTTTTATACAGGTTCACGGTGCAACATCTTCAGAAATCATCCATAAAGCCAGAAGATTGCATGAACTGGACAAACGGGTGGGATTCAAGATTATATCCAACGAAAAAGGTTTCCATGCTATAGCGGAACTACAGCGTGAGGGAATTGACTGTATAGCAACAACGCTTTTTACACCGGCCCAGGCAGCAGTAGCTGCAAGTATTAATGCATTTGGCATATGTCCTTTTATTTCGAGGGCTGAAGCAAATCAAATAAATGCTTGCATGATGCTTGAGACAATCAGGAACGGATATGAAAGGCTAAAAAATCCGCCGCAAATCATAGCTGTAAGCCTGAAGACCGTCAATGATGTAGAACTAGCTCTTAAATGCGGAGCAGATGCTGTAGGGATGAGATATCCGTTGTTAAGGGATATGATGCAGCATCCGTTGTCGGATAAAGCAGAAAAGCTTTTTTCTAAAAACTGGGGAAATGTCAAAGGTGAAGATGTAAGCTATATAAATGCTGCAGATGAGGATGGAATTGCCGAATAACGAAGATAAAATGACAAAACAGCCTGTAATATATGGTTTCGGAAGTGCATGCGTGGATTATAGAATCCATATTCCGGACATGGGGGCCGGGTACACTGCAAAGGTGTTAGCCGATGAAATAAAAGCATTGGGCGGAGGGGCATGTGCAAACTGTTTGGTACAAGCTGCAAGACTTGGGGCAAAATGCACATATCTTGGAAAACTCGGCAGTGATCCACAGGCGAAGTTGATACTTGATTTATTCAATGATGAAAATATTAAAGCCGATATTCTAATTGCAGAAGAAAATGTTATCTCGCCGTTCAATCTAGCTATATATAAAGGAGCTTCCAATGAAAGGGTCGGTGGCTATCTGTTGCCTAACTCACTTGGCAGCATAACCGTTGAAGAAGCTGCAATACTTGCATCAAAGTTACCCAAAGGTGCTTCCGTACTAGTGGAAATTGGTGAAATACCAATCAAGAGTGTTATATCCTTTTTGCAAACCGCACACTTAAAGGGTGCCCTGATTTTTATGGATGTGGATTTAGACCCTTTGAGGCAACTTGGAGCATCAATTGAGGAGTTTGAACAAGCTATCGCGTTGGCAGATATTCTCATTCCTAATTATGAAGCTGTGAAAGACATCTTTGGTATAAGCAATAGAGCAGAGCTTTGCAGAATTTTAAATAAAAGGAACCACGGAACGGTCATAATGACTTCTGGGAGCGAGGACATTGAATTTTATGATGAGAAAACCGGGGCCGGCAGAATAAAAATTGATAAAATTTCTGATCCCGCTGATACAGTGGGTGCAGGGGATTCATTTCATGGGAGTCTTATGTTTTTCATGGGTCTTGGATACTCACTTGAGAAATCAATTCAAAATGCTGCTATATGTGCAGGGCTAACATGCATGGGTTTTGGTGCACGTACATCGATGCCATATGCCGAAGATGTGAAATTTTCTTAAAAAAAAACACAACATCCCAGGGATGTTGTGTCAGATAGTTGTAAGATTGTTTAAATCCGCGAAGATATTACCCGGGCAACATGGATTCCGCTGGCTCCTGCTTGTGACAGGCCGCGTGTAATCCCTGCGCCGTCGCCAATGGCAAACATATTATGAACCGCAGTTTCAAAATTGTTGTTCAACTCAATCCTGGAACTATAGAATTTAACCTCAACTCCATACAGCAGGGTATCATTATTGGCTATTCCCGGTGCAATTTTGTCAAGTGCATATATCATTTCAATAATATTATCAAGATGTCGTTTGGTAAGAACCAGACTTAGGTCACCCGGCGTGGCCTTCATAGTCGGTTCGGTAAAGCTTTGCTCGAGCCTGTGTTCAGTGCTTCTGCGTCCTTTAATGAGATCGCCGAACCTCTGTATAAGCACACCACCTCCTAGCATATTTGAAAGAGAAGCAATTCTTTTACCATATTGGTATGGCTGGTCAAAAGGATATGTAAAACGATTGCTAACCAATAAAGCAAAGTTGGTATTATCACTCCTGAGCTCAGGATCTGCATAACTATGTCCGTTGACGGTTACAATGCCATCGACATTTTCCGCTACCACATGTCCGTAGGGGTTCATACAAAAGGTCCGGACAACATCTCCGTATTGTTTTGTTCTGTATAAAAGCTTTGCTTCATAAACGGCATCTGTAATATGTTCAAATATTCTTGCGGGGAGTTCAACCCTAACACCTATGTCAACCTGATTGTTAATTAATTTAAGACCAAGTTCAGAACAGTTGTCTGCAAACCACTCGGCACCTGACCGTCCGGGGGCTGCAATAAGAAAACGGCACTCCATAGTTTCACCGCCATTGATTGTCAGCCTGAATCCTTCATCCAGCTTCTCAATCTTATCGACATTTGTATTGCACATAAGGTCAATTCGTTCATCCAGATAATTGTATTGTTGCTTAAGAATTTCAAGATTTCTTTCGGTGCCCAGGTGTTTGACCTGCGCTTTTAAAAGATGAAGGTCATTTTCCAGTGCTCTTTTTTCAAGAAGTCTTGCCTCAGGTGTATCTGTGGAATAACGTTTCAGGGAAGCTCCGAATTTAACATTTATGGAATCAACATACTCAATCAAGTCAAGGATTTCCTTATCGCTCAGATATTCATTGAGCCAACCGCCGAATTGAGTCGTGAAATTGAATTTGCCGTCTGAGAAAGCTCCCGCGCCACCAAACCCTTCCATTATGAAACAGGATTTACAATTAATACATCGCTCAACCTTATGTTCAACTATGGGGCATTTCCTTTTAAAAATAGACATGCCTTTTTCCATCATGACAATTGATGCATCAGGATGCAGGTTATTGAGTTCGTAAGCAGCGAATATTCCGGAAGGCCCACCGCCGATTATTGCAACATCATATTTTTTCATAAAGCGCCTCTTTCGAAGAAATCCATTGTCAATTATAACATAAAGGGTGCCCTAAATGAAAAATGCTGTACAGAATTATTGATTCAGGGCACCCTTTGGTATAAAATCATGAAAACGGGGGTGAAGGGCAATGCAAATTTTAAAACAGAGGATCCTAGAGGACGGCGTAGTTATTGGCGACAGCATTTTGAAAGTGGATAATTTCCTCAATCATCAGATTGATGTCGAGTTGCTTGATGAAATCGGTAGAGAATTCCATAAAAGGTTCGGTAACATTGGTTTGACAAAAATACTGACTGTTGAGGCATCAGGTATTTCTGTTGCCTGTGCAACTGCTCGCGAATATAAGATACCGGTACTTTTTGCAAAAAAAGGTAATGTCAGCACACAAAACGAAGGAAATTATTGTTCCAAGTCATTTTCATTCACAAAGAATGAAGAGTACACGATGAATGTCTCTAAAAAATATATTGGACCGGATGACAAAATTTTAATAATTGATGATTTTTTAGCCAATGGACTTGCGATTGACGCCTTACTGGAAATAGTTGAGCAATCAGGTGCTCAGCTGGCTGGAATAGGAATAGTAATAGAAAAGGATTTTCAGGCCGGCGGACGCAAACTTCGGGAAAAGGGCTATCATCTTGAAAGCCTTGCAAGAATTGCATCAATGGGTAAAAACGGTATAGTGTTTGCCTGATTAAAGCAATTCAACATCCGATTCATATTCATCAGATGGATACATCAACGCAAATGGGGCGTCCGGATTGACGGATGTACCCCATTTTTTCAACAATTCGAAATAATCCCACTGTTTTTTACTTTTCTCAATTACATCTTCTGGATCCCAACCGTTGTATATTGTTTCAAGGAGCTCATTGCGGATTGCTTCATACGCAGAGTCAAGTCCCAGGTCGATTTGTTCTTCAGGGTCATCATCAAGGTTAAAAAGTGAAGGGGGCAGAGCTTCAGAATCACCATAAACCCACAATTTCCAGGGTCCTTTTCTGACCATCCTGCTAGGGAAATAACCTCCGCGGAAATCTGCCAGCTCACAGGTGGTTTCATTTATCCAATCGGGATCGCTTCCTTCGGTCATTGTTTTGAAAAGAGAGTGCCCGTCAACTTCATATGGAAAAGAAGTCCCTGCAATGTCAGCAAGTGTAGGGCCGATATCCATCAGGTTGCACACTGCATCTGAAACAGAACCGGGTTTTATGACTCCTGGCCAACGGGCAATCATCGGGACGCCTGCGCTTGCTTCATAATAGTTGCTTTTCCACCAGCAACCGTGCTCACCGGCTTGTTCGCCATGGTCTGATATATAAATAACGACTGTATCCTTTGAAAGCCCTGTTTTGTCAAGGGTATCCATGACATTGCCAATCAGTGAGTCAATATGCTCACAAAGTCCATAATATGCAGCTCTGGCAATCCGGATTCTTTCATCAGGAAGAGGTTCAAGAATTCCACGCATCTTTCTGTAACGGGTTATTGTTGCAGGTTGGCTAACCTCAACCTCCGGAATTTCAGTTTTTTCGTAATAGTAGTCAAATAAATCCTTGGGAGCAACAAAGGGACAGTGGGGAAGAACATAGCCGATGACTGCTGCAAATGGTCTTTCGTTACAGTTTGATTTTTCAGTGAGCCAATCACACGCTTTTCGCGTCCTTTCCTCGTCAGACCACTGGTAATGGGTATGGCCTTTACCGGCTATTTCTACACTGCTGCGACTTTGGCCGGAGGTGCTTCCCGGGAATTTTGTCCAGAAGGGACCACCTTTTTGTTTAAACCCAACAGGGCCGGCCCCCCTCTCTCCAACAGGTCTGCTTTCAAACCCATGCATCTGGTCGATGTCGCTGAAGTGCATTCGGCCGAGCAATGCTGTTTCGTATCCGGCGGCTGATAAGAGAGTAGCCCAGGTGGGAATTCCGGAATTAAGGATGTGGTTATTGTTCCACACCTGATTTTTAGTAGGTGTCATAGATGTCAGAAAAGACATTCGGCTTGGCACACACAACGGAGCAGCACAATATGCATTGGAGAATCTCATACCCTCCGATGCAAGTTTGTCAAGATTCGGTGTCCTGACAATTTTATTTCCATAGGAGCCAATAAAATGTTTGCTGTGCTGGTCTGTCATAATTACAAGAATGTTTGGTTTTTTATTAGAAATTTTCATAACTTTGCTCCCTCATTAAAAAATTCTATCCTTTTTGAGATTTTGTGTCAAAAAATAAAATAAAATTATAAAAGGAACCTGTTTGTTTGTTTCAAATTTTGACTGA
>CAYYXJ010000157.1:0-4109 GCA_964475455.1 uncultured Clostridiaceae bacterium
GATCTTCTATCTCGCTGCGCGAGAGCATGGTAAAGATTTTTATAAACTTCTCCGCTAAGTCCTACACTGGCTATGATTCCAAAAAGTATTATACTGACACCACCCATTACAGGTCCGGGAATTGTCTGTATGATTGCACCGAACTTTCCAACGAGGCTGAGTACAATTGCAAAAACTGCTGCAAGTCTCAATGTAGCAGGATTATAGTTTTTTGTTACTGCAAGAACTCCGGTATTTTCTGAGTATGTTGTATTTGCCGGGCCACCGATGAATCCAGCGAACATTGTTGCAAGTCCATCTCCAAGAAGAGTTCTATGGAGACCTGGATCTTCCAGGAAGTTCTTACCAACTACGTTACCATTTGTGGTTATGTCTCCCATATGCTCTACAAACGTTACGATTGCTACAGGTGCAATAAGTGTAATTGCTGTCCACTCAAATTTTGGGAGTATGAAAAAGTCTCCTGCAAAAATTTGATTGAAGCTAAACCAATCTGCATTACCGACAATTGAAAGGTCCACAAGGTCCGGCCCGCCTGCAACTTTAAGGATTATGCAAAGAACATAACCAGCTGCAATACCAATAAGTATTGGAACAAGCTTGAAGAAACCTTTTGTAAACAGCATGACAATCACTATTACAAGTACTACAAACGCCGCTACCCACCAGTTTCCTGAAGCTCCGCCCACTGCTACAGGAGCAAGTGACAAACCAATAACCATGATGATTGGACCGGTAACTACAGGTGGGAAGAAACTTTTAATCCTTTCAGCACCTACAAGTCTTGCTAGAAGAGCCAGTAAAATGTACAAAGCACCTGCACAAATGATACCACCGCCTGCAGTTGCAATGCCTTCCTTTGTTACACCGCCGTCAGTTCCAATTCCGGTTACCGCAGCCACACCACCGAGGAAAGCGAAGCTGGAGCCAAGGAATACGGGAACTTTACCTTTGGTAACTAGATGGAATAAAAGTGTTCCACAACCTGCTGCAAATAAAGCTACAAGTGGATTCAAACCTGTCAGAGCAGGCACCAGAACCGTTGCACCGAACATTGCAAAAAGATGCTGGAAGCCAAGTAGAAATTCCTTGCCTCCGAATTTTGTTTCCTGTGTCATAATTTCCCCCCTATAATTGAATGTAATTAGAATATATCGGCAATAAAAAATGCTCTTCTTCGAAAAGCATTGCACAACGCAGGACACCTGTCCCAAAACGCCTTGCAAGTCTCTCCGGACTTTCCTTAAAGGCACAATATATCCTATAATTGAAATTATTATATACTCTATATAGTATTTTGTCTACACATTTACATATGAATTTATTAGCAGGTAGTAAAACAAAAAAAACTAATTCATATACGAAATAATCTCTTCAATCATCGTCATTATTCCCAGCCAAAATGGTCTGGCTGATGAAATTCCACTGAAATTTTCAATCATGATACGAAAATGAATTCACCAATAAAAAAGGAGCTGCTTTCTAATAGCAGCCCCTTAGAACTCCGGTTTCTACTTCAGTATTTCATCCCTCACTTTTACTGCTATATCCGGCACATCAGTGATAATGCCTGAAACATTATCCTTAAAGAACCTTTCCATCTGTTCCCTGCTGTTAACCGTATATGGATTTACAAAAATATTCTTTTTAATCAACTTGTCTATAACCTTATCTGCTATTGCAAGTTTGTTGGGATGATATCCGTCAAAATCATGAAGTTTCAGATATTCCCAGGGATTAACCATTGCACATGCTGTCAAAGCGGCAATTTTTGCATTGGGATTAAGCTTTTTTACAAAAACCAGGCTGTAATGATTAAAGGAAGAAAAAATTATCTGGTCACAAATATCATACTTTTGTACAGTTTCAACCAACTTCTTTTCAATTCCTGCATCATATGGGCTACCTGTCTTAATCTCAATATTAAGAAGCATATTCTTTTCTTTGATAAACTCAAGGACTTCTTCAATGGATGGTATTTTCTGTCCTGCATACTGCTTATCGAACCAACTTCCTACATCAAGCTTCCTCAGCTCAAAATATGTGTGGTCCTTGACCATTCCTCCGCATTCCTCGCACCTTCCAAGATTGAAGTCATGATGAACCATTATATGACCATCTTTTGAAAAAAGCACATCGATCTCGATTCCGTCGGCTCCCATTTCATATGCCTTTTGGAATGCTGCCAATGTGTTTTCAGGCGCGTAGGCTGATGCCCCTCTGTGTGCAATGATAGCTGTTCTATTTCTCAATTCAATCATCCCCTGTCTTTTAGAATTAATGGAGCGGATGAAGGGAATCGAACCCTCATGACCAGCTTGGGAAGCTGGTGTTCTGCCACTGAACTACACCCGCATACCATCATTTTTACAAAAACTGTCCTAAACGGACTTATTGAATTTGTAACATTAATTATATCAACTCCAACGGCAGTGTCAAATTATATCTGAACTGCAGTCCTTGCTGCCAAAACAGCCCTCTTCCAACCATCAAGCAATTGATTTCTGACTTCAGATTCCATGCTGCTGGTATAGGTGCAATCATTTTTTAGAATTTTTGAAACTTCCTCCTTTGAATCCCAGAATCCAGTTGCTATCCCGGCAAGAAATGCTGCACCCAAAGCGGTTGTTTCATTGACTTTAGGTCTTACAATTTGTGCACAGGTCAGATCGGCCTGAAATTGCATGAGAAACTCATTAGCACTTGCGCCTCCGTCTACATGGAGAGTTTTGACCTCTATGCCTGAATCTTTTTCCATTACTCTGAGAACATCCGCACTCCTGTATGCCAATGATTCAAGGGCAGCTCTAACAAACTGTGCTTTTGAAGTTCCTCTGGTAAGTCCGGTAATAGTTCCCCTTGCATACATATCCCAGTATGGTGTACCTAGACCCGAAAATGCCGGTACAAAATATACATTGCCAGTATCTTCAACAGACTTAGCCATTTCACAACTTTGGGCGGAAGTTTCAATTAAACCAAGGTTATCACGAATCCATTGAATTACTGATCCGGCATTGAAAACAGATCCTTCAAGTGCGTATTCAATTTCCCCATTAATCATCCATGCAACAGTTGTCAGGAGTCCATTCCTTGAAGTGACCGGCTTGTTTCCTGTATTCATAAGCATAAAGCATCCTGTTCCATATGTGTTTTTTACATCCCCCGGTTTAAAACATGTCTGTCCAAATAAAGAAGCCTGTTGGTCCCCTGCTACCCCTGCAACAGGAATTTTAATGCCGTCAAGCTCAAAATCGAAGATTTTTCCTGAGGAGGACACAACCTGCGGAAGTATATTCATCGGAATATCAAGCATCTTACAGAGTTCTTGGTCCCACTTTCCTTCTATTATATTAAATAGCATGGTTCTTGACGCATTACTGGCATCTGTAGCATGAACCAATCCTTCACTCATCCTGTACATAAGCCATGTATCAACAGTACCTGCAGCAAGTTTCCCTGCTTCTGCTTTCTCCCTCGCTCCATCTACATTATCAAGGATCCACTTAATCTTTGAACCCGAAAAATATGCATCAGGGACAAGTCCTGTTTTTTTTCTTATTTCATCTGCATATCCGGCGGCATTCAATTTTTCAATTATTGCGGCAGTCCTTCTGCACTGCCATACAATTGCATTATAGATTGGTTTTCCGGTTTCACGTTCCCAAACAATAACTGTTTCCCTTTGATTCGTTATACCGATTGAATCTATATCCTCAGCTTCAATCCCCCATTTAATCATCATTACCTTCAAAGCTTCCATTTGGCTCTTGTATATATCATCGGGATTGTGTTCAACCCAGCCGGGTTTCGGAAAATACTGCTTAAACTCTATATTACAGCTTCCTGCCGGCAGCCCTTCCCTGTCAAATGCTATAGCCCTGGAGCTGGTTGTCCCCTGGTCAAGTGCAACTACAAATTTTTTCATTGATGCCTCCGGATTGTTGTTTTACACAATTTTTACACACTTTTTTGTCTTTTTAATCCACATTTATATTATAACATGATGATATCAAATAAACGGAGGCGATAAAATGAAAAACAAAGTTTTAGTAATATCAATAATCGTAGCAGCCGCACTTATCCTTGGTGGCTCGATTACAGTACTT
>CAYYXJ010000157.1:4119-6768 GCA_964475455.1 uncultured Clostridiaceae bacterium
AAAAGCTGCTCTCCCGGATAGAAGTATTATAGTGGGAGGCGTCCACGGGATTTTCTACCCGGAAGAGATTCTGAGAGAAACCTCGGCAGACCTTGTGTGCCATGGTGATGGAGAAGAAGCGTTGGTGGCAGTACTTGCTGAGGTAACAACCATTGAAGATGGGAAAGGTAATACCATCGACAGAACCGTCCTGGAGCCATTCAGGGAAAAGCTTGAAGCACTAAGGTTAAAAAGAGAAGAAGTCCTTATAAACCGGGAACAGGTTAAGGCATTTTTTGATGAATGGAAGGTTGAAGCAGAAGAATTCAGGGCTAATCGTGATGCATTGAAGGAAAATCCCGATATGCTTACAGAAGAACAAAAATCAGAGCTGAGGACAATACTTGAAGCGCTTAATGCAGAAGATGGAGCCAGAAAAACGTTAATGGCAACCCGTGGAGTTCAAATCCCACGTATTGAAGCAATTAAAGCACATAGGGATAGTTTCAAAGAAGATCCCAATGATGAAGACCTTGACGCAATTGATGTTCTTTATGACGATATAATGGGCACACAGGGACTTAGAATAAATCTTTTACCTGAAGCACTTGAATTAATAAAGGCTGCAAACGAAATCTTTGAACCCACCCTTTGATACCGACACTATCGTCGATTATATAAAAAAAGAGTCACATCCTTTAATGATGTGACTTTTTTTTTATTGCTGTTTAAGATTTCGTACCGCGTCTTTAAATACCTTGCCCCGCACCTCAAAGTTGGGGAACATATCATAACTCGCACTTGCCGGAGACAAAATTACAGTATCACCCGGAACAGCTAGTCTGGCTGCCTGAACCACAGCATCCTCAATGGAATTTACTTCAATTACAGGGATTTCTGCACCTTTGCCTGTTTTTTTCTTTTCTTTCTCAAATGCACTCTTTATTTTGGGACCTGTTTGCCCAAGGAGTATAAGACCCTTGACCTTTTCTATGATCAGCGGCCCCATAAGGTCATATGATATCTTTTTGTCATAACCTCCGGTTATTAGGATCAACTTGCCCTCAAAAGCATTCAGGCTGGCTTTTGTCCTGGTTGGCGAACTCCCTATGGAATCATTGTAATACCAGACCTCATTGACTTTTTCAACGGGCTCAGTCCTGTGCTCAACCCCTTTAAAGGAATTGGCAACTTTTATTATGCTGTCAAGGTCAACAAAATCATAAACAGCTGCAATTGCTGCCATGAAATTTTCCACATGATGCATTCCCTTTAGTAATATAAGGTTCTTGTTGAATAAAACTTCCTTTTTGCCGTTTTTATAATAAACAATATCGCCATCATCCAGATATGTTCCATTTTTAGGAACCTGTTGTCTTGAAAACCAAAGTATGCTTGCTGATGCTGTTTCTGCAAAACTCCGGGTTATTTGATTATCAAAATTCAATACCAGTCTGTCTTTTGATTTTTGGAATCTATATACATTTTGTTTTGACCATATATATTCATCAATGACCTTATGAAAATCCAGGTGATTCGGCGAAACATTTGTTATTACGGCAATATCCGGTCCGATATCCTTGATTGTCTGGAGCTGGAAAGAACCCAGTTCCAGGACAACCATATCCTCGGATGTAATTTCGTCAAGCTTATCAAACAGCGGTGTTCCGATGTTACCTCCGACCCATACCTTGTAACCCTGTTCCTTCAGTATCCTTCCGATAAGGGTTGTGGTAGTTGTTTTTCCGTCACTGCCTGTTACAGCAATGATTTTGGCACTGCACATCTTCATGAAGACTTCCATTTCACTGGTCAAAAGAGTTCCACGTCTTATTTCCTTGGTAAAAGCAGGAATATCAGGCCGTATTGCGGGCGTTTTAAAAATCACATCAAATCCGTTAAGTTTATCAAGATAATCAGGTCCCAGAACGAAACTTACATTTGAATGGTTCTTGAATTGATCTACGAAACTTTTTAATTTATCATAAGGGGCTGAATCAAACCCTGTTATTTCCACGCCCAGTTCGGCAAGGTATTTCAGAAGTGGTCTATTGCTTATCCCAAGACCTACAGCTGCAACACGTTTTGTCATTATTTCTTTTTTATAATCTTCAAACTTATTATTCATAATATCCTCCATAAGTTTAGTATTGTACTGAAAGCCCTTTTCCATTATAATACCATATACAGGCGAGAATGGTGGAATTGGCAGACTCGCTAGATTCAGGTTCTAGTGTACGCAAGTACGTGTGGGTTCGAATCCCATTTCTCGCACCAATAATGAAAATGACTTTGTGTAATCAGAGTCATTTTTATTTTATTTTCACAATTGCCTTTACTACCTTCTCTTTATTATTCATTACATACTTCATAGCCTTATCAATGTCTTCAAAATCAAATGAGTGACTGATAATATTTTTTATATCAATTTTCCCGTCCGAAACCATTTTTAAGGCTGTCGGGAAAATGTTTCTGTAACGGAATATAGTTTTAATATCAATTTCTTTACTTATCGCTCTGTTCATATTTATTTCAATATTACCCTCAGCACCCATTCCTACTATAACTATTGTCCCACCTTTTTTGCAGCTGTCAATTGCATTATTGACTGTTGGCGAAATACCGACACAGTCAATTACTACATCAACTCCTGAATCACCAGTCAGATCA
>CAYYXJ010000158.1:0-6753 GCA_964475455.1 uncultured Clostridiaceae bacterium
TCCTCGCGGCGGTTATCGTAGGTACGTTACTCCTTGATATGCCCTTTGCAACAACGGCTGCCGGAAGCCTTGGCTTCATGAATGCATTGTTCACTGCTACAAGTGCGGTTTGTGTTACAGGATTGGTCGTTGCAGACACAGCAACTACCTGGAGTGCCTTTGGGCAGACTGTTATAATCATTCTGATACAAATCGGTGGTCTTGGAATAATGACCGCTGCTTATTCCTTTATCCTTGTTCTTGGCAAAAGAATGGGGCTCAAGGAAAGAATGACAATCCGCGAGTCATTGAATGAATTCAATATCCAGGGTGTTGTAAAGTTGTTCAGAACCATCCTTATTGCTACTTTTTCCATTGAACTTGCAGGAGTGGTACTTTTATCCACCAGGTTTATCCCTGCCTTTGGTTTCTGGGAGGGTCTTGGCAAAAGTTTCTTCCACTCAATTTCAGCATTTTGCAATGCAGGTTTTGACATCATGGGCACTGTTTCTGCCCCTTATGCAAGTATAACGGGATTTAACAATGACCCTGTAGTTGTTCTTACAATAGCCTTGCTTTTCATTATCGGTGGTCTTGGTTTTGTTGTCTGGAAGGATATTCTTCAATTTGATGCAGATGAAAAAACCGGAGAAAAAAGATTTACCGTCAGGAGGTTCAGGGATCTGATGCTTCATTCCAAGGTTGTGTTGATAATGACAATAAGTCTCTTACTTCTAGGAACTGTTCTGATTTTCATCTTCGAATTTAATAATACCCTTGATGGAATGGGTTTTTTCCAAAAGGTCGGCAATGCATTTTTCCACTCTGCAACACCCAGGACCGCAGGATTTAATTCCTTGCCTGTTGAAAAAATGCTTCCAGAGACACAATTCCTTACATCTATTCTTATGTTTATTGGTGCTGCACCCGGCTCAACCGGCGGTGGTATCAAGATAACAACCATGGCAATTATAATATTTTCAATTTTCTCTTTCCTTCGAGGCAGTGAAGAAGTCAATATGCTAAAGCGCAAGGTTGCACCGGCAGTGGTCAGAAAAGCCATTGCAATATTCTTCGTTGGAATCAGTATTGTATTTACCACCACTTTTGTATTATTATTTAGCGGTGCCGGCACCTTCCACGAATGTATTTTTGAAGCAATATCGGCATTTGGAACCGTAGGGCTTTCAACCGGTATAACTCCTGCACTGCCATTGGCAGGCAAAATAGTTATAACAATGACAATGTTTGTAGGCAGAGTCGGCCCGCTGGCCCTTGCCGTTTCACTGACACCACTTGCGGTCAAGAAGCCATACCAGTACCCCGAAGGAAAGATCAGCGTAGGATAACGGAGGTTATTTAAATGAATTCATATTTAGTACTTGGACTCGGAAGATTCGGAAAAGCTTTTGCAAAAACACTGTCAGAACTTGGACATGATGTACTTGGCGTCGACAGAAATCCACAGGTTGTTCAGGACCTGAGCGAAGAATTGGCTCATGTCATTACTTCTGAAATTTCAAGTGAAGAGTTTTTAAAATCCATAGGTGTATCAAATTTTGATGCAGCGGTTGTTGCCATTGGAAATGATTTGCAATCCAGCATACTGACAACTGCTCTTTTAAAGGAACTCGGAGCAAAATATATTATTTCAAAAGCTCAAAACGACCTTCATGCCAAGGTCCTTATGACCGTAGGAGCAAACAGGGTTATCTTCCCCGAACGTGATATGGGTATAAGGGTTGCAAACAACCTTGCTTCACATAATATCATCGACAGCATCCAGCTTTCGGGTGACCACAGCATCATGGAAACCAGTATTCCGGATAAATGGGTTGGCAAGACAATAAATGAACTGGCAATCAGGGCAAGATATAATGTCAATATCCTTGCGGTTCGCAAAGGAGATACCCTAGACATTTCCCCTGGAGCAGACTATGTTTTCAAGGAAGATGACATAGTTTCAATCATGGGTAAAAACAAAGACCTCAAGGACCTTCAATATATCAAGTAATCAATGGTGGCTGTTGACTCCAATAATCTTAAGTGTGATTATACATCCCTTTGGGATTGAGGTAGGATAATGATTAGAAAATTTTTGATAAGACTAAAGGGCAAATATTATTTTGTTCCCCTTTTATATGCATTTTTCTTTTCTATAGCCGCATTTTCAGTAATTTTATTTGATTATTATCATTCTACAGGGATCCTCTCCTTTATCCCCAAGCAATTTTTAATTGAAAGGACTCTTGGTGAAAGCATTCTTTTGCTGACAGCCGGAAGCGCAATGACCATTCTGACTGTTTCCTTTTCAATTATAATGATTGTACTTACCCTTTATGGCAATCAGCTTTCCCCCAGAACTGTTCAGGACTTTCTTGAGAAAAAAGCCACTATGAGGGTAGTCGGATTTTTTATCGGGGTCTTGATTTTCTGCATAATTTCACTATTCGGAATACATATGCATGTAAAGGATGCCAATATTATATCCCCTGCAATTGCTGTATTGCTTTTTATTCTTTCTTTGATAATTTTCATTTATTTCATGAACCTTGTAGCCAGATCAGTACAAATAAACGTATATATTCAAAATCTTACTGAAGATGCCTTGAAAATAATTGAGGCCCGGCAGAAATCGATTAATGACAATCCTTTAATTAGCATCGGAAAACCCGAGGAATTCACTGGATCAGACCAATATAGGTCAATTGACATAGTTCAGAAGGAAGCCGCATTTATTCAGTATTATAACGAAAAAAAGTTATTTGATATTGCTGAATCCAACGATGTAACACTGTATTGTGGCAAAAAGGCAGGAGAATATGTGCAGGAGGGTGATGTTTTGGTTACAATTCACCCTCATGCAGAGATAAGTGATATTGAAGCATTGTCCAATGAAATTCTTAAGGCGATTAGTACCGGAAATACAGCAAATCTGGTTGAAACCCAATATTCAGAGACAAGTAAATTGGTTGAAATTGCTGTAAAATCCCTCTCTCCTGGTATAAATGACCCCGCCACTGCTGTAATCTGCATTAATTCAATCGGAAGTCTGCTATCCAAGGCTGTACCTTCCTCAGAAGCAAAGATCTATCGAAATGATAAAGATATGGTTCGCGTTATACTGGAAGGTGTTACCTTCAACAAGCTTCTCTTCGAGCACTTTTATCAGATTAAATATTATGGATCAAAGGACCTTATGATTATTGGTTCAATTATAACAGCCCTAAATCACATATCCCTCGGCGGGACTTCAGATATCAAGAAGCAAATCTGGGAATTCAGCAAGTTTCTGGTTTCTGATATAAATATCGGTGCACTTTCAGAATTTGAATCAAATTATTTAAAAGAAATGTTCTATCATCTATCTAAGACAACCAAATGCAGCGAATGCCTGGGTGATGTTTTCCTTGACTTGGATAAAAAGCAAATTAAAGATAGTTGAATTTGTTTTCATACACATGTCCTCATTAAATAGCACCCAAGGGGTATTGACCTGCTAAATGGTTTCAATTATCATAATTCGTGGAATGGAGATTTTTTATGTTTTTAATTAAGAACAAACTTGAAAAAATAGGCCTTTATATGTCACCTATACTTTTACCTTGGGAAGGTGCTGATATGCATAAATGGGCTGTCATTGCATGTGATCAATACACCTCGGATCCAAAGTATTGGGAGGAAGTTGAAAAAACAGTTGGGTCAGCTCCTTCTACATTAAGGCTTTTTCTTCCGGAGGTTTACCTTGAAACCCCGCGCGAAAAAAAGCTGAAGGCTTCGATACTCCGGGAAATGAAGAGTTATCTTCGAACCGGAACTTTAAAGGAGATTGAACCGGGTTTTATATATACCCGCAGGACAACTGCCTATGGAAATGTCAGAAATGGTCTGATGGCTTGTGTTGACCTGGAACGATATTCCTTTGAAAATGACACTGCCTCAATGATTAGGCCAACCGAAAAAACAATTGTTGAGAGAATCCCTCCCAGGGTCAGAATCCGTGAAAAAGCTCCTTTGGAACTTCCCCACATTCTATTTTTAATAGATGATCCTGATAAAACAGTAATTGAGCCGCTGGAAAGAACCAAGAACCTTTATGCCAAGATTTATGATTTTGAACTCATGATGAATGGAGGAAAAATAGAGGGTTATCACATAACAGAAGAAAAAGCCATTTCAAATATAGCAAATGCTATTGCCGAATTAGCCTCACCAAAGAGTTTTGCAAAAAAATATGATACAGATAAGCCTGTTTTACTTTATGCTGTGGGCGACGGCAATCATTCCCTCGCCTCAGCCAAGCAGCATTGGGAAAATGTCAAGGTTAATTTGCCTGAGGAGGATCATGAAGGACATCCTGCCAGGTATGCATTGGTAGAAATCGTCAATATCCATGATGACGGGATGAATTTTGAACCGATTCACAGGGTTTTATTCAATTGTGATATGAATGACCTTATTGGTGAAATGAAGATGAATCTTGATATATCCGTTTCAGAATATTCGGATTCGTCTCTGCTGGCAAAATTCGTTAAATCCGAATTCGAAAATAAGACTTCCCACACTTTTGGGTTTATCTCCGGAGAAAAAATGCTTGCTGTTTCAGTAGTTAATCCTATTTATAATCTTGCGGTTGCTACACTACAGAATTTCCTTGATTTATATTTATCCAGCCATGATATTGAAATAGATTTCATACATGATGTTCAAAGCACCGTTGAACTTGCTGATGAGAAGAATACTGCCATTCTGCTTCCCCCTATCAACAAATCAGGTTTTTTCAAAACAATTTTAGATGAAGGAACCCTACCCCGGAAAGCTTTTTCGATGGGCCATGCCGATGAAAAACGTTTCTACCTGGAAGCCAGAAAAATAACCGAATAATCAAACGGGCTCCGGCCCGTTTTTTCTAATAATCAGGTCGGGAATAATTATTGATAATCACTAATCAGCTAATAATCAGGTCGGGAATAATTATTGATAATCACTAATCAGCTAATAATTATTCCCGACCTGATTATTAGAGGCCACTTCCACGTTTCAGGGAGTCGGTGCCGTATTTGTTTTTTAATTTATCCAGGGTTTTTTCTAGATTTTCTTCCTTTTTATTGATGACAGTACCATATAAATCCATCTGCCTGTCTTCCTTGTCAATTCCTGAAAGACCTATCCCCAGCAGTCTGATGGGTCTTCCAGTATCCCAATTAGCTTCAAGAAGCTCATAACCGGCGTTAATGATTTCCTTTGTCAGGTTGGTTGGGAACACTGTCTTTTGTCTTGTAATCGTTTTGAAGTTACTGTATCTAAGTGTAATTTGAACTGTTTTTCCCTTGATATTTTTCTGCCTGGCTTGTAATCCCACATCCTCAGCCAGACGAAGCATCAGTTTTTTTGCCTCTGTGATATTGTCTATGTCCCTGGCAGTTGTGGATGACCTGCTGATGGAAGCACTTTTTACTTTATATTCACCGCATACAAGGTCACTTCCCTGTCCATTAGCCCTTTCATAAAGTCCTTCACCAAAGTATTTTCTTATGAAATCAGGATTTGCTCTTGCAATGTCTCCTATGCTCTTTAGTCCCATCTTTTCAAGGTGTGCTGCTGAACTCTTGCCTATGCCATGCATATCTCTGACCGGAAGCGGCCACAGCATCTTTTCCACATCTTTTTTATACATTACCGTTATACCCAGAGGCTTCTTCATGTCGGAAGCCATTTTGGCAAGAAACTTATTTTCTGATATCCCAATGGAGCACCAAAGACCAAGTTCTTCCTTGATTTCGCTCATTATTCTTTTTGCAATTTCTATAGGCGGCCCAAACAGGTCAGTACTTCCAGTCACATCCATAAAACCTTCATCTATGCTGCTGGGCTCAACAAGAGGTGTATATCTTCTTAAAATATCAAATACTGCATTAGAACATTTTGAATAGAGTCCCTTGGTGGATTTAACAATCGTCAGGTCCGGACAAAGCCTGAGGGCTTCATTTATGGTCATAGCCGTCCTGACACCCCTAGCCCTGGCTTTATAGTTTGAGGTAAGGATAATTCCCCTTCTTGTTTTTGGATCTCCTCCCACAGCTGCAGGGACCTCCAGCAATTCAGGCCGTTCTATGCTTTCGCACATGATGAAAAATGCATTCATATCCACTAGGAAAATATGTTTCATTTCTCCTGGGCCAGCTCCATTCTAATCGTTTCCAGGAAATCGTCAATTTCTTTTTCTGTATTGAAGAAAATGACGCTTAGGTGTTCTTTGTTTTTTTCTATCAGATCATTAACCATTGGGGTAAGAACTTTTCTGTAGGCAATGATTTTCTTAAACATATCCCAGCTGAATCCCATATGGGTTTCTGTTTTTCTCAATCCCCTTTTAATATAGTTTGATAAGCAATCAAAAGGTTTCTGTTTAATAAACAGAACGGTATCTGCCGCCTCTACCCGCATGTCATATGTGATGCTCTGTGTGCCCTCGATGATCCAGGATTCATTTGCAATAATTTTTGCAACGGCTTCACGCCACGCCCTTTTCTGGTCTTCGCTATGCTTTTCAGAGTACCTGTCGTCCTTGATGTGATATACATCAAGACCAGTTATCCTCCCTAGACGCGCAGCCATTTTGGCCTTGCCTGCTCCCGGACAACCCATGATAAGTACTTTTTTCATTATTACCTCTTTATATTGTTATACTTTATTATATCTTTTATACCCGTTTCAGTCAAATTTTGAATCAAACAAAAACTATCCTTATTCACATTCCAATTAAATTTGATA
>CAYYXJ010000159.1:0-6749 GCA_964475455.1 uncultured Clostridiaceae bacterium
CTCCACTCTATGATATTATATCGGACACCTCCGGTAAATCTTGTGCCAAATGCCTCATGGTTTTCTGATAAACCAATTGAATATCCAGGGAATTCAACTGCCATGCATATATCTATGTTTTTAACAGTTTTATCACCATCTTCACTTACCGTCAAACTAAGTTCAACACCGGATGTGGCCTCATCTTCAATGATGTGTCCTATAATACTACCGTAATAATCAATTTTTGCATCAGGTAATTGGATTTCAATGCCATTTACAGCGCGAAGCATGTAAACCGCTTCCATAACTCTTTCAAGATACGATGCCCTTGCAGCCTTCGGCAGAAATTCAGTCATATTAAGATAAACAAGCTTTTGAAGGTCATCCGGAAGAACCGTGCTGTTTTCCTTTAGATATTCTTTATCTACTATGTATTCAACGGCTTCTTTTTCAGCCTCATAAAGAACCTTGTCTACTTGAGCAACGAATGTTTCTGCCTGCGCCTCAAGTGCATAAAATTCTGTTGTCCAAACACCTGATTTTTCCGTAAGCCTCACAGTTGCCATTGATGCTGTTAATGCAGAAAGCCCAAAAAGTGTCAGTACAACCATCATAAGAATAACCAAAACCGAGGAAGCTCCATTTTTATTTATGGGATTTTTAATAAATTCAATCATTTTCATACCCCATGTTACTGTAGTAATGTGATGACTCAACAGTTGCAAGCACTTTCTTGTTTTCAATATCCCTTAGACTTACAGCAGTTCTGAACAATGCCGATGAAACCCCATTGCTTTTCCGCACCTCTCCGAAATTACCCTCTGTAAAAAGCCCTTCTCCAATGGGCTCAATTTCCGTAATAAGAATATAGCGTGGATTTTCCCATGACTGAACTACGTTCCAATCATTATCATAATACTGTGTGAGAGTAAAAACCCCGTCACTGTCAGGTTCGGATAAAATATCAGCGGTCAAAGGTTCATCTGCCGATTTCAACTCCTCCATTTTATTCAGTACAGCAATCTGTGCCTTCTCAATATTCAGGTTTCTTTCGCTTAAATCATCAGCAGATACAAAAAGACGCAGCATGATACCACAGACAAGACAAAGAACAGCTACTGAAATAATGACTTCCACCAAAGTAAATCCGCTTTTTTGTTCCTTTAACTGCTTTAGTTTCATTCATGCCCCGTTCTGATTCCGATTATCCTTTCCATGGTTTTTGTGTTTCCGCTGATACTATAATATGCAACTGCTTTGACAATACCTTGCGCCGGTTCAATTGATATATCCAGTCCGTCAATCTTAACAATCAGTATTCCGTCATCCGGATCAGGATTCCTGCCTTCCATAACATAAATTTCACGAAGGGCTTCACCATCGTGGAAGATATATGTAATCATGCCTTTTTCGAGTCCGCCATGTTTTATAACAAGTGCATCTCTTCCGTTAAATAGGTTTTCAACATACTCCATGGAGTTTTCCATGTCATTTTGCCTGACCTTCATATTGATATATGAGAGAGCTGTCCTTGCGTTTTGGACACTGTCAGAATTACTGATTATCCTTGAATATGCAATCCTACCGGAATTCATTAAAATAACCATGGCAGCCAGAACAATAACCATAAGTATGATTACGATAAACGACTCAATTGTTTTGTTTGTCCTGGTATTTTTCATTGTTACTTTCTATCCCTTTTACTGTATACCTCTATATCGGGCATGTAGTTTGCTGCAAATGCATCAAAATAGTAGACATAATTATCTTCATCAATTATCAGTCCATAGTTTTGAGCAAGATATTCAATTGAAGGGGGATAACTTCCCTCTGTTGCATAGCACCTTACAGCATATTCCTTAATTGTAGCTTCAATGGATTCCTCACGGATTTTACCACTTGTTCTTTTGAGTGATGGTATAAAGGCCAATATTGAAACAGCAAAAGCCATGATAACTAAAAATGAAATCATCTGGATGGCAATGCCGGTACGGTTTTTTTTGCTTTTTTCAAACATCTTTGGTCATCCGATTGAATTCAGGATTCCCGTAACAGGAAGTATGACGGAAATCAATATGAAACCTACCAGCAGCGAGAGCACTATAATCATCAGTGGCTCAAGTACGGATGTCATCCTTTCAAGTTTATCATCTGTTTCCTTTTCCATTATTTCTGCAGCTTTTTCAAGGGTTCTGTCAAGCCCCCCCGTTTCCATGGCAACAGAAAAAAGTTTTATTAGAAGGTCGGGAAACAAGTTAAGCTTACCAAGCGCAGTTTCAATCCTCTCCCCTTGATTCAGGCTTTCTTCAGCCAGTCTGAGCTTTTCTGCTATTATACTGTTGTTGATTATTCCGGGAAGCATACCTATTGCAATTGAAATGTTTATTCCGCTTTTAATAAGCATGGATAAATTTCTTGCAAAAACAGCTGCAATATCAGCTCTGTAGATTTTTCTGAACCAAGGAAATTGAAGTTTAATAAAATCAATGTACCTTTTCCCACGGTCAGTAACCTTTATTAAAAATATTGCACCAACTATAACCGCAATTGCTATAACAATCCAAACAAAATTACCGGAAACAAACAGACCGAAATTCATCAATCCACGGGTCATCGGATTCATTTCTCCCCCCAGCGAGGTAAGAATATCATTGAACATAGGAAGAACATAAACAAGCATCAGTACTATGACTGCCAGCATCAAAGTGCCAAGTATCAGAGGATAAGAAACAGCAGAACGTATTTTTCTGCTTGTTTCCATTTGCTTTTCAAGGGACGCCGCTGTTCTTTCAAGCATCGTCGGCAGATTACCGCTGAGGTCACCTGCCTGGGTCATTTCTACAAATAAAGTACCTAAGAGAGATTCGTGAGCCCTGATGGCTTCATGGAATGAAATACCCTTGTTAAGCTTATCAATAACATCCGCACATACAGCGGTAATTTTTGGATTACTACTGCGCTCACTGATAATAGCAAATCCTTGCTGAATCGGGACATCCGAGTCAGCTACCAAAGATAATTGCCTTGCAAAAAGTGCAATTTCTTCTTTTGGCAGTGTTTTTTTTATAAATGCCATTTACTCTTCCCCCTTGATTCAGCCCATGGCTAAATATCTGTTAAAAAGCTGTATGTCCTGTGCCTTGATACGGGCGGCTTCCTCTGTTATTATTCCATCGTTGCATAACTGGGCAAGATTTCGTTCCAATGACCTCATTCCGTCCATCTCACCTGATTGAATCAAATTATTTATCTGGTAATTCTTGTTTTCACGTATAAGGTTTCTGACTGCAGGTGTTGCAATCATGACTTCCGAGGCGGCAACAAGTCCTTTACCGTCTTTTCTTGGTATAAGTTGCTGTGAAACCACTCCTTCCAGAACCGTTGCCAATTGACTCCTGGCCTGATTCTGCTGATTGGTTGGGAAGGAATCCAGGATCCTGTCTATTGATTTAACCGCACCGATTGTATGCAGTGTAGATAATACAAGGTGACCGGTTTCTGCAGCGGACAACGCAATTGAAATTGTTTCAAGATCCCTCATTTCACCTCCCATTATTACATCGGGACCTTCACGCAAAGATGACCTGAGCGCGGTTGAAAAGTCCGGTGCATCCTCACCTATTTCCCTTTGGGTTATCATGCTTTGATTATGTGAATGGAGATACTCCAGGGGATCTTCTATGGTAATGACATGATAATAGAAACTAGTATTTATTATATCAATCATACTGGCAAGAGTGGTGGATTTCCCGCTTCCGGTAGCTCCGGCAACAAGAATCAGACCCTTTGTTTTTTTGGTAAGGTCTTTGATGACATCAGGCAATCCAAGTGTATTGAATTTAGGGATATCAATGGGGAGCGCTCTTACAGCAATTGCATAGGTTCCCCTTTGTTTATAAATATTACACCTGAAACGACCAAGTCTTGGAATCGAGTAGGAAAAATCAATTACTTTATTTGTAAACAGCTTGATTCTTGAATCCTCATCAAGATTTTCATTGATCATCAGGTTTATATCATCCGGTCTTAGCTTTTCGGTTCCGGCAACGGGAGTCAATCTGGAATTGACTCTGACCAGAGGTTTGCTGCCGGCGCAAAGATGTAAATCTGTTGCACCAAGTTCCATAGTTGTCCGCAGAAGGGCATCAATTGTATTTCTACCTTCCATTTTTCACCCCCGGGATTTTATTGAAACAGGATTGTTCCACGAAACAATTTTAACACAACGCTATTTTAGTGTCTATTTGACTGCACCTTGGATTTCTATAAAAACCCAAAGGTTGTTCACTAGAAAACTTTTTTACCAAGCCATCTTTTGATCCAAGACTTTACACCCATATCTTTCTTGGTAAGTATTACTGTTTTATCACATTTGGCAGCGATTCTCTCAGAAATTTTTCCAAGAAGCATCTGCTGCAAAAAGCCTTCCTCTGTGGCACCGAGGATTAATATATCATGTTTATGTGATTCATATATTATTTCATCAACAACATCATCCGCAGAGACAATTTTTAACCTGGCTTTATCTTCAGGGAATTGATTGATTATGGTCTTTAACCTGCGCCTAATGCGTTCATAGCTTTCTTTCCTGCCCTTTACTGTAAGTATTGTTACCGTTGCATCTGTGTCTTTTATAAGGTTCTTGGCAATTTCAGTTGCCATGATGCTGTGGTAACCGGCATTTGACGGAATCAATATACTTTTGATTTCTTGGCCTGGTTTTTCATCTTTACCCGGTTTGATTACCATAAGGTCGCAGGTAAGTCTTTCAACTACTCTGTCCATCTTACGTCCCAGTTGAAAACCACGCTTTATTGTATAGCCTTTCCATCCGAGCACAACAAGGTCTGTCCTTCTTTCTTTTGTTGCCGTTATAATCCCCCGGATTACATTATGACTGTACCTTACAACATTACTTGTTATGATATCCTGTCCGCAGGTATCACTAAGCTTGTTTAGCATTTCATGTTTTTCAGCGCCGAAGCGATTTCCCTGCGACAAAGGAATCTGGTCAGGAACCTGTACAACACTCATAAAAACAACATCCGCATTCTTCGCCCCGGCAACCTTGCATGCATAAGAAGCGATTATTCCTGCATTCTCGGGATTCCCCACAGGAACCATTATCTGATACTCATCTGATATTGCTTTTCTTTCCTTGAATATTGGTATCGGCTCCTCTTCCTTTATTCGGGATTTCGAATAGGTGAAATAAATGATGAACCCGGAAACTATCCAAAGACCTGTTGCTATCCATGCAGTTGCACTCATATCAAATAACCAGATTGAAAGTATCAGTTGTGCTATTAAAGCAACAATTGGGATTATCGGGAAAAACGGCATCATAAAGCCATACTCTAAATCATCTCCCATTTCACGCCTTATTTTTATAACTGACACATTAATCAGAAGGAATATAAGCAGGAACATAATATCCGCACTTGCGGCAACGTCTTCAACGGGTAAAGCCGCCGCTACAAATATTATTATTATTGATGACATGGCAAGGGCAAATGCAGGGACCCTTCTTTTCTTTGATATTTCAGCCATCTTCGGTGGTAGAGCTCCATCACGTCCCATCGCAAAGGATACTCTTGCTGATGAATAAATTGTTGCATTAAGTGCAGATGTGCTGGAGAATATTGCTGCAAGGGTAACAAGAATTCCACCAAACGGGAACAGGCTTTTTATTGCATCCGCAAATCCTGTAGCTCCCCTGGCAGCAAACCACTGCATAACTGTCTGTCCTTCAGGTTTAGCACCAACAACGGCTGCAAAAGCCACAAGAAGATATGTGGTTACAACAATTATTACAGCATACAATATTGCCTTTGGTATATTTTTCTTTGGATCAATGGCTTCTTCTCCGGCATGACCTATTACTTCAAATCCCTCAAAGCCTACATAGGTGAAGCCCATAGTTACAAGTATTTTACTCCATCCGGATCCCAGGAATGGTTCAAAGTTAACAAGTCTTGATGGATCGCGAAGAGCAACAGCAATACCGATAATTCCAATTATTCCAAGGGTTACCGTCTGCCCCAGGGCTATCATTGAAGCTGAATTACCTGTTTCAGACACTCCTCTGAAATTTACAAGTATAAACATAATTGCTATAAATACAGCAAGTATTTTTTCATACCAACCCATTCCGCTTTCGAGGAATGAAAACATTTCCCAGCTTTTGAGAAGATGCAAAGTGTAAGTTGAAAATGTTATGGCATACAAGCTTCCCGCTACTGCAAGAGCGAACCAGTTCATCCACCCTGAAATAAATCCTATGACCCCACCGAATGACTGCTTTATATATGTATAAGCTCCACCGGCTGCCGGCAGTGCTGACGAAAGCTCCGCAAATGACATTGCTGAACATATAGCTATTAGCCCATTCAATGCAAAAGTTACAAGAATTCCACCTGAACCTGATATGCCTATGGAAATACCTGTTGCAACAAAAACACCGGCTCCAATCATCATTCCCGCTCCCATCATGGTCAGATGGAATAACGAAAGTTCCCGTGATAGCTCCGGCTGCACTTCTTGTTTAGTTTTAACTGTTGTCTTTTTTTCTGTCTCTGTCATTATGTTCCCGCTTATAAATCCAATGCTTTTTCAATGTCGCGGGAATCTTTGATGCCCGTTTCATCTATCTTATTTATTATTTTATTTGACTTTAATATGAATACCCATGTCAGGGCATACGCTACGAATATGATTGAAAGTCCAATTATCAGAGTAATGTCCATTTGAGGGCCTTTCTCTTTTTT
>CAYYXJ010000160.1:0-4248 GCA_964475455.1 uncultured Clostridiaceae bacterium
CCTGTTTTGCCTTCAGATATCAATGAGCTTCTTGAAAAACTTAGTTCCCAGCTATTTGAAGAAATAAGGGAAAAGGAAGATTCCGAGAAATTAAAAAAGTATTTTGCTGAGAGCCTTCCTGTAATCAGGGAAAACTTTCTTATGTCATTAATTCTTGGTAAATCTGGTATCGCAGACCTGGATTTAATAAGTGAAGCTGAAGTTGCACTGGATGGCAAATGGTACACTTCGGCAATTTGTAAAATAGATTCCGAAAGTATAAATATCCTGAATCTGTCGGTAGATGAAATAAAAATCAAACGATTTACTGTATTCAATATTATCAATGATGTTCTGGTGAAGCACGGAAGAGGCGGAGCATTCATGTATGATGATGGAATTGTTATCATTCTTCCTTCGAACAGCAGCAGCAGGGCGACTGCTAGAAATAGAATGATAGAAAGACTGGATGAAATGAGAAGATCCATAGACAGATATACAGATCTTACTGTATCAATAGGTATGGGGCAAATTGTTCAGGAACTAAATCAAATCAGAGAATCTTATCTTTCGGCAATCACAGCCAGAAAATACAAGACCATCTTAAAAGGCAACAAGGTAATATTTGTTGAAGACCTTGAGCCGGGAATAGGAGTATTTTTTCATCTTGATGAAAAAAACGAGGAAAGTCTTGTATCGAGTATTAAATTCGGTGGAGAAGCAATGGTCAGGGAGTCAGTGGACAGTCTTTTTGATACTCCGTCACAAAATCAGGTGTCAATGCAGGAATATCAACTTTACTTTACTGAAATTGTATCTACTTTGATGAAACTGGCAAGATTATTTGAGATTCAGTTATCTGATATATTCCCGGGTGGATCGGGAATGCTTATGGAATTTGATAGTTTCAATTCCATAGAGCAGGCAAGGGACTGGGTATATGACTTCAGCATTAAATTAATGAAAGCGATACGAGATCAGCGCCAGGATACTTCCCAGGTGTTGTTTGAAAAGGCAATGGATTATATTAACGAAAATTACAGTGATGCAGACCTCAGTGTGCAAAAACTATCAAATCATTTATTTATAAGTCCCAGTTATATGAATTTGATTTTTAAAAAGAAGTCAGGAGATACTTTTCTTCAGAACCTGACAGCAGTCAGGCTTGAAAGAGCAAGGGAACTCCTGTCTGATAAAAGCTTTAAAATAGCCGAGGTGGCAGAAAAAGTCGGATATCCTGATGTAAGTTACTTCAGCTATTTCTTCAAGAAGAGAACTGGTAAGTCACCGAGGGAATACAGAAAATCCCTGGAAGAGGTGGTATGGGAAAACGTATAAAAGCTAAAAGAACCCTTGAGTCTATAAGCCGCATTTTTAGATTCGGTAGTATTCAGTCGGTCATTACATTATCATTCGCGGCTATTTCCATGATAGCTATGTTATTGATTGGCATACTTTTTTATAGTTCATTCTCTGAAAATGCAAGAAATAATGCAACCGAAAGCACAACACAGATAATGAACCAGACCAGACTTAATTTAGAGTATTATTTGGAATCGATGGTTGAAATTTCCGACACCATAGAACGTAATATGGAAAGCTTTACCCCGAGCAGCATTGAACGGCTTGAAGATATTCTGACGCTAACACATGACATCAGGGAAGACATTGAATCTATAACACTGTATTCGGATGCCGGATCTATTTTACTGTCGGTTCCTGATTTGAAATTTGATGCCAATCTGATCATTAATAATCAGGATTGGTTTAAGTACGCAGCAGCTAATCCATTTGATTATTTTTTCAGCCCGCCTCATGTTCAGAGGATATATGAAGATATTAGGCCATGGGTTGTAACGCTCAGCAGAGGGATGCTTCTTGATACCACAGAAGGCAGAAGAAACTATATTACTTCGGTCGATATGAATTTCAGCCGGATAGAAGAAGTTTGCAGTCAGGTTGAACTTGGACACAGGGGATATATCTACATAGTTGATAATACCGGGAAGATAATCTACCACCCTCAGCAGCAGCTTATATATGCTGGGCTCAGGGAGGAAAATATTTCAAAGGCCCTTACAAATGAAACCGGTTCTTACTCAGAAAAAATAAACGGGGAAGAAATCAGTACGGTTATTATGGATGTAGGTTCATCCGGATGGAAGATGGTTGGTATAAGCTATGTTGATGAGATTGTTCGTAACAGAAGAAATTTCAATAGCCTGATTGTAATAATATTGCTGGTTGGTCTTGGTTTTATTGTAATTGCATCAATTTTTATTTCATATAAGATTTCCCAGCCCATACTAAGACTGGAAACCCAAATGAACAGGATTGAAAACGGTGATTTCAATGTGGAAAATCTCGAGGCAAGGGGTGAGGACGAAGTAAAACAGCTAACCCGGTCCTTCAATCTGATGATAGATAGAATCAGGGGTCTGATGTCTCAGATAATAACAGAGCAGGAAGCAAAGAGAAAGAATGAACTAAAAGCTCTGCAGGCGCAGATAAACCCCCATTTTTTATACAATACCCTTGACTCAATTATATGGATGAATGAAAACAATAACCATGAAGGGGTATCTGAAATGACAGCAGCGCTTGCAAAGCTTTTCAGAATAAGCATCAGTCGTGGAAATGAAATAATATTGGTCAAGGAAGAAATGGAACATGCTGTCAGTTACCTGACCATTCAAAAGATGAGATATAAGAACAAGTTTGTATATACCATAGATCTTCCGGAAGATCTTTCGGGTTTCTCGACCCTCAAACTGCTGTTGCAGCCAATAATTGAAAACGCAATATATCATGGAATCAATAATATTCCGGATGAAGGCAGGATTGACATTTCTGTTTACAGGGAACAGGACACATTGGTATACAAAGTCAAAGATACCGGATATGGAATTGAAAAAGAAAAACTCAAGAACATATTCCAAAAAGAATCCACCAGCAAACATTCTTCGGGAGTAGGTCTTAAGAATGTTAATGAAAGAATAAAACTTTATTATGGTGAATCCTATGGTATAGAGATTGACAGTGAACCTGAGGTAGGGACATCAGTTTATATCAGGATTCCGGTGACGGAGGAAAAAAATGACTAAGTTAGCAAAGATAATCATTGGAATTATAGCTCTATCGGTCTTCCTTGCATCCTGTTCATCCAAACCGGCTGTAAAGTTAAATGAAAATATAAATATAAGAGTTATAGTTAAAAAGCAGAATCACGATTTCTGGACAGTGGTGGAACAGGGCTCCTATGCAGCTGAAAAAGAATTCGGAATTAACATCGATTATGTCGGACCGGCAAGCGAAGAGGATATTTCCGGACAAATCAGAATGGTTGAAGCTGCCATAGAAGACAAAGTTGATGCAATTGTGCTTGCCGCTATAGATTACAATTTACTGGTTCCAATCGCAGAAAAAGCCAGGAATGCGGGTATACCGGTAATAATAATTGACTCCAATATAAACTCTCAGAAAATGAATGGATTTGTTGGAACTGATAATGTTGAAGCTGGGAGAGTGCTTGGAGAGTCAATGTTGAATTCGTTGGGAACTGATGCAGATATAGTTGTGGTAAGTTTTGTAAAAGGGGCTGCTTCATCAAATGAGCGGGAATCGGGCTTGATGGAAATTGTTAATCAATATGAGAACATTAATCTTATTGAGACACTCTATTGCAATTCTGATGAAGAAATTGCTGAAGAACTGACACTTGATATGCTTGAAAGACATCCCGAAGTAGATGCCTTTATTTGCCTGAATGCATATGCAACAGTTGGAACAGCACGCGGTATTATTGCAAAGGGCTTTGGTGGTGATATAAAAATAATTGGCTTTGACAGTACCCCTGAAGAAATTTCATATCTTGAAAAAGGAATAATTGAACTTGTAGTTGTGCAGAATCCATTCAGCATGGGTTATCTTGGAGTTAAATACGCACTGGATGCGGTGAAGGGCATTCCGATTCCTGAAAGTGTTAATACCGGAGCAGTAGTTATTACCAAAGACAATATGTATGACCTGGAAAATCAAAAGCTTGTCTTTCCGTTTGTAGATTAAAATACCTAGTATATATAAGATGCTGACTTTAGAAATAATATGGAAGTTCTTTTTGCTTATGTGTTCAAATTCACAAAAACTCTATGGTTTTTCAAATGTTAAAAAATTTTACAATATAATAAACTTCAAAACTGCCCAACGAATGAAATGACTTTGCTAACAGGGATGGTATTTTTTGAGACATCATATTGATTGATATCGGGC
>CAYYXJ010000160.1:4268-6501 GCA_964475455.1 uncultured Clostridiaceae bacterium
TTTCCCGGTGTACATGCTCTGAAAAAGTGCTTTTTCAGTTTGAATGAGGGTGAAATACATGCATTGGTAGGAGAAAATGGCGCAGGTAAATCAACTCTTATGAATATACTTACGGGTTGTATACCATATGATTCCGGTGACATATTCCTAAATGGTGTAAAGCAGACTTTTACAACCCCAAAACAGGCTCAGGAAGCGGGAATATCCATGGTTCACCAGGAACTGAACCTAATGGATAATCTGACAGTAGCTCAAAATATATTTATAGGAAGAGAGAGCAAGGGACTCTTTGTCAATGATGACTTAATCAATGAACGCGCAAAAAAGCTTTTTGAAAGATTGAATTTCCATATAGATCCAAAGGAAAAAGTCGGAAAGCTTTCAGTAAGTCATCAGCAGATAGTAGAAATTGCAAAAGCTATTTCATATAATGCAAAAATAATTGTTTTTGATGAACCCAGTGCTACACTTACCAACAAAGAAATTACACAACTATTCAAAATAATGAACGAATTAAGGGAATCCGGCGTTAGCATGATTTACATTTCCCACAGGATGGATGAAATCAAAAGAATTTCAAACAGAGTTACAGTCATGCGCGATGGTGAATATATTGGCACAAAAGACTCCAATGAAGTGGAAATCGATGAAGTAATTCAAATGATGGTAGGTCGGGTTATTTATGAAGAGCACAAAAAGATAAGTTTGATAGAAAAGGATACTCCCGTTGTTTTAAAGGCTGAGAATTACAAATCCATGGATGTTAAAAATGTGTCTTTTGAACTTTACAAGGGTGAAATCCTTGGTTTTGCCGGACTGATCGGAGCGGGAAGAACTGAACTTGCAAGACTTATATTCGGAGCAGATTCCAAAGAGAGCGGTGACCTTTATCTGAATGGTGAAAAGGTGGAGATTACCAGTCCACATAAAGCAGTGGTAAATGGTCTGGGATATTTATCTGAAGACAGAAAGAGATATGGTGTTGTTCTGGGAATGAGCATAGCTAACAATATAGTTCTTTCAAAGTTGAAGGACTATATTTCAAGGTTGTTCATAAATGAGAATAAAATTAAAAAAACAGCAGAAGAATATGTAGAAATGATTGACATTAGGACACCTGGTACAAATCAACTGGTAAAGAGCCTTTCCGGAGGAAACCAGCAAAAAGTCATTATTGCAAAATGGCTCCTTAACAACAGTGATGTACTGATATTTGATGAGCCTACCAGAGGTATAGATGTAGGTGCAAAAAGCGAAATCTACAAAATAATTAATGACCTGGCTGCCAAAGGAAAATCAATTATCCTTATTTCATCGGAGCTTCCTGAAATAATTAGAATGTGCGACAGGGTTTTGGTTATGTATGAAGGTGAACATACAGCAACACTTATGGCTGATGATATAAATCAGAAAACAATAATGAAATATGCTACCAAGCAATAACGGAGGGGAATATTTTGGAAAAATCAAAAGATATAGGTATTAAGAGAGTTGTACAAAAACTAAAAGACGGAATTCAGCAGGTGCCGGTATTGAAAAATATTGGTATGCAGAAGGTTCTGGCTTTCGGGGCACTTATAATAATATATATTGTTTTTGCAATTCTCGGAAGAAATTTTACATCCTCATCAACGACACTTAACATTCTGGCTTCGTCATATTATGTAGGATTTCTGGCCATTGGCGTTACCTTCATAATAATAACAGGCGGTATCGATCTTTCCCTAGGAGCTCTTATGATGTGTTCGGCTCTTGTTGGCGGAAAGCTGTACAGGGATATGGGAGTTCCGTTATGGATAGCTCTGATTGCAATGATTTTGTTTGCTGTTCTTGTAGGTCTTGTAAATGGACTGATGGTAACAAAACTCAAACTCCCACCATTTATCGCCACACTGGGAACTATGATGGTGTGTCTGGGACTCGGGTCAATAATAACAAATACATCATCAAAATATTTTCCAACTATTCTTGAATCAGACGGATGGTTTGGAAGAGTATTCTTTAAGACTGCAAATGGCTTCCCTTTGGGAGCTGTTTACCTGGTAGCATTTTATTTACTAGCATTCATTATTCTTAATAAAACAAAGATAGGAAGATACATATTCGCAATAGGCAGTAACGAAGAAGCGGTCAGGCTGTCTGGTATCAAGGTTGATTTATGGAAAACTCTGGCATATGTAATCAGTGGGGTTGGGGTTGGTGTAGGATCCATTCTATATGCCGCAACCTATAC
>CAYYXJ010000161.1:0-6457 GCA_964475455.1 uncultured Clostridiaceae bacterium
AAACGGCGTAGTTGAAGACATGACAGACCTCGCCCTTTCTATCGCAACTCCTGATTGGACAACAACTAAGATTATCGCAGTTGACGGAACCGCAGACTCTTATGATTATGAAGATTATTCAACTATATTTTCACTCGTAGACCAGTATGGTGTAGTGATGTCATATGGTGCAGCAGCAGTTGCATACAGCCCCGATGGAATGACAGATTATATACAGGTTACTATGGATGATGGTGATGAATACTATTATATTGATGCTGACGGTGATGGTGACTTTGATGATTGTGCATATACCATAGTTAAATGGAATGGTAACGTTGATGCAACATTTGTTGATATTGATGATGATGATTGGATATTTAATTTTACCATTGGTTTAAATTAATAATTTAATTGTTAATTATACAGAAATTTCTGTAAAACAGACTCACCCCGCTTCGGCGGGGTGTTTTTTTATTCGTAAAAAAGTATAATGGATCGGGGAGAATAATTATGAAAATACAACACGATGTACATATGCATACATACCTGTCAAGATGTTCCAATGACCCTGATTTTTTGCCACCTGTTATAATTGATAGATCAAAAAACAATGGTATAAAGTTATTGGGGTTTACCGATCATATGTGGGATAAATCTATGCCGGGAGGAGATAATGATGTTTATAGATATCAGGATTTTGAACATGTAAGAAAGATACAAGATTTAATGCCGGAAAATATCGAAGGAATAAAAATACTCTTTGGTTGCGAAACTGAATACTATGGAAAAGGCAGAATCGGTATATCAAGGGAAACAGCGGACAAATTTGATTATGTTATTGCTCCTACCAATCATACCCTGACCTTTTATGCAAAAGAAGAAGGGCTTAAAACGGCCTCAGATATTGCCGGGGAGCTTGTTAAAAGATTAAGGGAAGTTCTCTCATTTGATGTGGCTACGGGTATTTGTCATCCTATGCTTCCACTGGGATTTTTTGATATCGGTGATGAAATATTCAAATCAATTTCCAATGAGGAATTCAATGAGTGCTTTTCAATGGCTAAAGAAAAGAGAGTTAGCCTTGAGATAAACTCATGCACATTTCCGGGCATCTATGACAGAGGGACCAATGGATTTACCGATGAAACATATCTGAGATTCTTTACACTTGCAAAGGAAGCAGGATGTAAATTCCATTTTGGAAGTGATGCCCATTCAATTGAAGATATAGACAGACTCCTGAAACTGGAGCCGTATCTCGACCTGTTAAAGATTACAGAAGCTGACGTGCTTCCATTTTTCAGGACTTGATATTCAGATATTCACAGGCAAGTAAAACACCGGAAATAGTCTTGGCATCTGAAAAAGTACCGTTGAATACATTTTCTTTTGCAGTATGAATATTCATTTTTGTAACAAGAAGATGCTCATCTTCATCAGGATTGGCATTTCCTTCGGACAATCCTTCGGCAATATAAATGTGGATTATCTCAGTGCAAAAACCAGGGCTTACTGCAATTGATGAAAGAAGTGTAAATTTTTCCGCTGTCAAACCGGTTTCTTCTTCCAATTCCCGTCTTACACAATCAAGTGGTAATTCCCCGGAATCCATTTTACCTGCCGGTATTTCAAGCAATATTTTGTCAAAAGCAGCTCGGTATTGTTTTACAAGATACAAGTTATTATCTTTATCCAAAGCAATTACGGCACATGCCTGCGGATGTACAACAATATCCCGGTAGGCTTCCTTGCCGTCACAAAGTGAATATTTTCTTTTTTCCACTTCCATAAAACTGCCTTTGTAAACTATTTCTTTACTTATGAATTTCTCGCTGATGTCCATTTTTACTCCTTGATTTTTCCTACAGGTGAAGCATAAATTGAAAATTCTTCTTTTCCGTCTACACTTATGAAATTGTCCAGTTCTTCCTGAATATATGCACCGATTGCACAGGTACCCATTCCGGCTGCTTCGCAGGCGATATATAGATTCTGGCATATATGTCCAACATCCAATAAAGCAAGTTTTTCAACAGCATTGGTATAACGCCACTCTATTCTATATGGAACAACGGTCCAGATAAAAGTGACCGCAGGATGAAAATCCTGTCCGGCCAAAGCCTGTGTCAGTTTCTCCCTGGGTTTGGTTCCAATCCAAAGAAGTTTATGTTCAATCGGAAGATATCGGTAAAGACCGTTCTTTGTTCCTGTGACATTTTCAATATATAGATATGTTTCAAGGGCGTGACGGGCTCCTGCTGATGGTGACGTTCTGAACATAGGTCTGGTTGGCTTAATAATTCCCTGGGTTGATAACAAAAGATAGCTTAAGTCCATGAGATTAAGAGAATCCCCTGTATACCTGCGTCTTGATCTTCTTTTTAAAATTGTTTCAAATACAGGGCGGCTTCCGATAGTTATTTCTTCAAATGGAACCAGGTCAATTAGCAAACTGTCTTCAGGGTATCCCTTTTCATAAGGAGGCATTGGAACTCCTTTTTTCTGGTCAGATACAGTTGTGCTGAAAAGCCGCCAATTGGATTTAATTACATTATAGTCCATAGTTTTTTTCCTTAATAAAACTGCCGGTCAACCGGCAGTTTTGCTTTGTCTATTTTTCCCGGATGTAAATGTGCTTTACATGTCTGTTCGATGTTTCTCTTTCATCTATCTCTATTCCGCTCATTGCACGAATCAAAGGCGTCAGTTTAAGAAATCCGAAGTTTCTAGGGTCAAAATCAGGTGATTTTTTCATTATAAGATTTCCTACATCGCCCAAAAAAGCCCAGCCGCTTTCGTCTGCAACATCATGAATTGAATCCTTGATGAGCTTGACAATTTCGCGGGGTATTTTTTTGCTGATTCTTGGTCTCTTGATTTTAAACGTAGATTTCTTTTCAGATGTTTTCTCTTCAGGGTCTTCTTCTGGTTGTGGATTAAGAATTTCAAGATAAATAAACTTATCACATGCAGAAATAAAAGCCATGGGGGTTTTCTTTTCGCCTATCCCATATACTTTTTTTCCTGCTTCACGAAGACGCGTAGCCAGGCGGGTGAAATCACTGTCGCTTGAAACAAGACAAAAACCATCAACTTTGCCGGAATACAGAATATCCATGGCATCAATTATCATGGCTGAATCAGTTGCGTTCTTTCCTGTGGTATATCCATACTGTTGTATAGGGGTAATTGAGTTTTCCAAAAGAATCTTTTTCCAGCCCGACAAATTAGGCTTTGTCCAGTCGCCGTAAATTCTTTTGAATGTGGGATTACCATATCGGGCAATTTCTTCCATCATTGCCTTTACATTAGAGTATGGGATATTATCCGCATCAATCAGGACCGCAAGTCTCAGATCGTTTATGTTTTCCATTGCTGTTCTCCTTTCTTATTATTTTGCAATATATGTAGCAATTCCATATACAAGTATGAAGTGAAGGTGTGATTATGTCAAACTATGTTTATCAACCGAAATTCTGCCCTCTTGATGAAATAATGTTTTTTAGATAAGAATCACTGTCGGAAAGTATTCCATCCATGATTTCATGCTCTTTGAAACGGGCTGTCAAAATTTCACTTTCCCCATATCTATGTCTGTCATAGATGACTGTAATAATGTCACCATCTATAGCAGCATCAGGATATGAAACCATATTGCGTTCATCAATCAGCAGTTTATATGGCCATGTTTTTCCATCATCCTCGCTAAGTAAGGCAGTGAGATTATTCCTGCTTTTATCAAAGTTATCTGAATTAATAAAATTACAGTGATTTATTAATATAAGTCTTCCGGACGGTAGTCTCCTGATGAAAAATCGGCTTACAGGTGATTTAATTTCAGACGGAACCGTTTTAGTCCAGGTTTTTCCACCATCATTTGAATAACTTTCACCTATGCCATATTTTGTGCGTATAAGCATCCATAATGAACCATCATTTTTTTCAACAATCATATGCTCATCGGGGCTTGGATGGTTGTTAATTGCTTTACCGCACTCTGAAAAAGTCTGACCCTTGTCTTTGCTTTCAAATACATAACATCCCGGGTTTTCTGTTTTTGTATATTCAAGGGTATTATCATTCTGTCCGAAGTATGGTTTCATATTCCAAATAGCTGAAGGTAAAATCCACCTTCCGTCACTTGTAACCAGGGGTTTATTCATCATTATTCCGTTACTTAGCCGTTTCGGCTTTGAAAATGAATTATTTTGCCAGATGCTTCTCCATACCCCGCATCTTCCATCAAACATACCGTCACTCTCAGCCCAAAACCAGTTTATACTGCCATCGGGGTCTGTAAAAACCGCCGGATCATAAGCCCTTGTATATCCGGGAGGGTCGACAACGGCCAAGGGGCCACTGAAAGTTTTACCATTGTCATTACTTTTATAAGCTACTATATAGTTGCTGGTACCTTCACCGGATCCGCCGCTGTACCAGGTGGCAAACAAAGTACCATCAGGTGTAATATCTATTGATGGGATACCCTGCCAGATTCGTTTTTCTATTTTGTAGTCATTCAGGTTGGTTGTTTTAATAATTCCCATGTTTGTCTCCTGTGCTTTGTTTTCTTATTTGCTGCTGTTATTATATAATGGAGTAGAAGTAAAAACATGGGGGAATAATGAACAAGGGAATTTATAACAAAAAATATTCACTTTTAATAGTTCTTATTACGTATTTGGCTGCATTTCTCCTTGCTGCGGTTGTATTCATTCTATTTAAGAAATATGGAATAATTGCAGCAACACTGGCAGCAGATATTTCAGCCACCTTGCTTGTGTGGGGGACCGGTCTGATATTCAGAAATGCAAGTCTGTATGATCCGTATTGGAGCATAGTTCCTGTTTTGGTGATTCCGTTCTGGGTGTTGATAAAAGAAACACAGGCGGGAATTTTGGACATTCTTTTGATTATTGCAATTTCCATGTGGGGTTTCAGACTTACATTGAACTGGATAACAGGGTGGCGTGGTCTTCGGCAGCAGGATTGGCGGTATACCATGCTTAAAAAGAAAAATCCTGATATATGGTTTATTACAAATCTTGGCGGAATAAACATGATGCCTACACTTATTGTATTCCTGGGAATGATTCCGGCATATTATATGATTAATTCCTCACAAAGAATAAATATTATAAGCATAATCGGGTTTACTCTTTGTATTACTGCCACAGTTTTACAATTTTTTGCTGATTCACAAATGTCAGTATTCAGAAAAAACAATGAAAATAATGATAAATGTATAAATACAGGTCTATGGAAATATTCAAGACATCCCAACTACCTGGGGGAAATAACCCTGTGGTGGGGAATTTGGATTATGCAAATGGGTGTTGCACCCGGTTATTGGGTAACGGTTGCAGGTCCGGTGGCTATGACACTGCTGTTTGTTTTTATAAGTGTTCCCATGATGGAAAAACATATAATTCATAAAAGACCGTCATATGAGGATTATAAAAAAGAAGTTCCGATGCTTATTCCAAAAATCCGCAGATAAGAATCAAATAAACCCCTGAAAAATTTTTCCGGAAAAAGGAAATAAATAAATTATATTAATGAGGAGGGCTGGTATGAAGATCAAGGACAATTATGCAGTTTGCAAATTATTGGTAGTAATTACATTCATTGCAATGGTTGTTGTAAATGCACTGGCAAGTATTCTGCCGATCAATGGAATGGATACGGGACAGGTTTCTGACTCCTTTCCTAATTTGTTTGCTCCGGCAGGCATAACCTTTGCAATATGGGGTTTGATTTATTTGTTGCTTGCAGTTTTTTCGGTTTATCTAGTCATTAAACTGAAAAACGATAAGCCAAGTGATCATTGGCTTAGAAAGACAGGTTTTCTTTTTACTCTGACCAATGTTGCCAATACCATATGGATTCTTGCATGGCATTATAAATTAATTGAACTTTCACTGTTGCTTATGCTGGTTATTCTGGTATCCCTTATCCTGATTGTTTTGAAAATAAAGAAACAAAATCTTTCAACCGGTGAAAAACTGTTTGTAAGTCTTCCGTTTAGCATTTATTTCGGATGGATTACAGTTGCGACTGTAGCAAATGTAACCACATTGTTGGTTGATTGGAGCTGGACCGGGTTTGGGATAAATGAAGCTACCTGGATGATTCTGGTTTCCATTGTTGCACTTGTCATTGGAACCACAACAATAATTTCCAATAAAGACAGTGCCTATGGTCTTGTTTTGGTTTGGGCATTTGCCGGTATTTTAATAAAACACCTGTCTCCAAACTTCTTTGACGGGATGTATACCGGTGTAATCATCACAGTAATTGCGAGCATGGTGTTATTTACTGCGGCTACTGTTTATGCCTTAATTTTGCAATTAAAAAACAAACAGTAGACAGCGAAAGCTTTTAAGGAAACCGCATTATATGCGGTTTCTTTTATATTGTGAAACATTGCTTCACTTGATAGGTTATTCGCATAGTTGTATAATTAATCAATAGA
>CAYYXJ010000162.1:0-1541 GCA_964475455.1 uncultured Clostridiaceae bacterium
TTTGCCGACCAAAGTTACCAGGAGTATATAGCCCAGCAGGACTTTTATCATCGTCCTGTGACCGATTTCCCTAAGATTCAAAAATGAAACAAAAGACAAATCAAGAAGGAAGAAAGAAAGAATGAACGAATATCTGTAATTAAGCCAATTGGGTGCCTGGAATCCATGTATAACAATATCAAGTGTGCTTACGGTAAAAGCAATCAACATAACACCAAGAAAACCCGCTGAAGCCAGTTTGGTCCGCAATGATATTTTCTTATTGATAAAATAGAAGGCACTGAGTAAAAGCACCATGGTCCCGCAGAAAACAAATGGAAGACCATGATAATTTACTGAATCATATGACATCGGAAGTAATTTTGAAAAGAAATCAATCAAATCAAGTTTCTGCAAAGGTGTGAAGTCAGGGTTTGTAAATGAAAGCTTACCCATACTCAATGAAAAATATGTAGGTATCAGTAACCATAATGACAAAAGTACCGAAACAGCAGCAGAGCCAAGAAATTTCAGATTTCTTTTGAAAAACATCCTGTTAAACCCGAAGTCCTGCTGACAGGCAGAATAGTAAAGGAAGTAAACAAATACAAATATTCCTGTCATGTAGCCTATATAGAAATGAGCCATGAAAAGAATTGCCAGACTGATAATGAAAAGGGTTGTCTTTCCCTCGTCAACAAGCGCTCTGGTTCCCATAATAATCAAAGGGAGAAGAATCAATCCGTCAAGCCACATAGGGTTCATGGTCTGAACTATCATATATGACATCAATCCATACATGATGGAAAACATCAGGGCCTGTATATTACTTGCACTCCTGACTTTTCTTAGATAATATGCAAAAACTGCGGAAGCTGAACCAACTTTCAGAAGGATAATGCATAGAACAGCTTCTGTAATCATTGATCTGGGGAATAACAGCAAAACCAATGAATACGGGCTTGCCAGATAATAGGCATATGTACCCGCCATTTCTCCCCCAAGGGTTCTGGAAAACGAGTAAAGCAGACTTCTGTCTCCGAGAATCGCATCCCTGAATGCTTCATAATAATAAACATACTGGGCATTCAGGTCCAGGACAAGGACAGAATTCCCACCGAACGGATAGACCTTCTTAATCGCATAAACCAGTACCAGTATTAATACTGGTACTAGAAATGCAATTAGATAAAAACTGTTTTTCTTTAACGCTTTTTTCATTTAACTATAATCTTACACAAACTCTTTTCCATCTCTTATGGGAAATGTATTGTAGTAGGAATTGTCGGAATAGTGGATATTATAGATATTCCTGTTGTTCCTATCGATCTCGTTGTTGTTATAAATGGATTTGATGTAGTTGTAGTTGTCTTGCTGGTAAATACCGGAGTTGTAGTCCCTATGCTTACACTGGTTTTGCTTGTAATAAATCCACTGGTAGTTGTTGTTAATCCAGTAGTCGGCAGTGTGATTATAGTCGGGAAGGTCGTAGTATATATAGACAAAGAAGTTGTAACTGTATATATTCCGGTTGTTGTTGTCCCGATTGAACCCGATGTACC
>CAYYXJ010000162.1:1554-6453 GCA_964475455.1 uncultured Clostridiaceae bacterium
AGTAGTTGTCGCCGCTTCAGTTGTCGTAGTTGGTGCTGCAGTTGTTGTTGTGGCTGCTGCAGTTGTTGTGGTGGCTGCTGCAGTTGTTGTGGTGGCTGCTGCAGTTGTTGTAGCAGCGGCTGTAGTTGTTGCTGCAGCGGTTGTAGTAACTGCTGCAGTAGTTGCGGCAGTTGTGGCAGCAGGTGTTGTTGCTGCGACAGTACCGGCTGCGGTCGTAGCAGCAACTGTTGTAGCCGCTTCAGATGCCGAAACTGTACCGGCAGTTGTTCCTGCCGCAGTTGTACCCGGAGCTTTTGTTGTTACTGCTGCGGCTGTTGTCTCCTGCGGATCAATAACTTCTTTCTCCTTCTTGCATCCTGTGAATGCAAATGAAGCAATCATAACAATCACCAACAGTATAATAATGCTTCTTTTTGATATAATCTTCTTCATATTCTCCCTCACTATTTTATTAACTTAATTGAACCAAACAATGGTAGTTCCTTCATTCTTCCGTTCAGTGCATTCATAAGACCAATGATGAAAAATACAAATGATACTATTCCGCCTATTGGCAGAATTACAAACCATCCGATAAATGGTATTGATCCAAGGATTCCTACAATCAAGGAAAACAATAATAACAGCAATCCCTGATTTGCATGAAATTTGCCTGCTTCGCTGTCTTTGTCAGCCAGAAGCGGAATAAAGAATATTAAATATGCCAATGCATGGATTCCCTTTTTGTCTCCGCCGGTTGTTGTGTTGTTTTCTGTCATTTCTTTTCTCCTTATTAATTGCTGAATTTAATTGCTGTTACTTCAACGATTGATGTTTTATCACCAAATTCCACTGAAATTGTTATTTGCAGTTCATTTATTGCCCCCATGATAACTGCACCCGATGTTGTTCCCAGGAAATAATAATCAACGGTGTCCTTGACCAGGTCCTTAAAATAAGCAACAAGCTTTTCCTGGTCTTCAGTTGATGTATAACTCCAGCCTTGAATAAATTCCTCTTCGTATTTGTCAATTTCGCCTGATGATTTGACAATAAGCAATTTTTCCAAATCCCCTTCAACTTTCCTGGTTCCCTCACTGTTCCCTTCCATTTCAACCATAGGTAAGTTGATATTAAATTCACCGTCACCATCACCTGTAACAATCTGATCAACATCACCTATCTGTTCCTCTACTTCATTCAGAATTTTCTTACCAATTGAAGCGCAGCCTGTCATCAGTAATACGCCGATTAAAATCAACGATACTATCAGAACTCTTTTTCGTAAAACTTTCAATTCACCCCTCCTGAATATATATTTCCAATATAAGGCTACTTCCACACAAAAATAACATCAATATGCCATCGGACACATTAAGATAGCCATTGGTCACTTTCTTATGTTATTTTTACTTTAAAGATAAGATTTAGAAATAAACAGCCAGATTACTTACGAATCCCTCGTTGGCTTCTGAAGTAAATTCTATGTTACCGTTTACAGACTTCAATCTGTTAACAATACCCTTCAGTCCGTTTCCACGGATAATTTTATCTGTTCCGATTCCATTGTCCATGCATGTCACTGCAATATGGGATTCGTCAAGATTGACACTGATAAGAAGTTTGCCGGCTTTGGAATGTTTCAGTACATTTGTTGTCAATTCGGTTATTACATGACGAATGACCTCAAAAATTGAAGAATCTATCTTGTGCTGTTCTCCTTTGAAATAGAAACTGACTTCAACGCCCAAATCTTCAATACCCCTTATTATTCCTGCTATTGTATTCTTAAGATGATGCCCTGTTTCGCTTGTATCACTGCTGTCATTGACAGTCTTCATATCCTCAATTCCCTGTATCATGCAATCCTTTGCCTTATCAAGGCTTTCCCGGGTCTTTGTTTTATCATCGGAAAGCTTTGCAACTTCAAGAAGTTTCATTGACAAAACCATGGAATGTCCGATTATGTCATGCAACTCACGGGCCACGAACTTCCTGGCATAAATCCTCGAATATTCTTCAATCAGTTTTATCTGCTCATTTAATTCCGTATTTATTTTCTGCAGTCTGAGGTTATTGCTTGACAGTTTTTCCTTGGCAAGTATTGAAGCAGTAATGTCATTGAAAATAACAATATACTTGACACCTTCAAGGTCCTTTATTTGTTTTGAATAAAACATATAAAGCTTTTCATTGATCCTTACAGGTTCTTCTATTGGTGAATAATACTCTTCCATTGAAATATTTGCTCTGTTTTTCTTTAAAAATCCAAATAACTCCGTCTGTCCTTTTTCAAAATCAAAGCATTCTTCAAAGCTTTTGTTTATAAAAAGTATATCGGCATTCGTATCCACAATGCACACAGGTTTGGCCAGTTTCTGAAAAATTTCATCTTTCATAACCGAATTCAAATCAAAGAACTCATACTTATAGGAAGCATATACAAACAGCAGAGCAGACCATGTAAACACAATCGGTGTAACATCAAAGATAACATTGAAGTTGATTTTATCGAAGATATCTTCAAGAACCCTTGATATATAGAGAATATTCAGCACTATTGGAGCCAGCATTGCAAAGGATATCAGAAACTTATAACCGGTACCTTTGTATTTCAGCTGTTGTCTGAGTCTTTGTCTGCACAGCATTATTCCAATTATTATATAAATATATTCTATGAAAACATGTACATAAAACAGCGGTCCGAACTGATCGCTGAAGAATGTAAATTTGCTGTAAAACAAATGATGAATTGGATTTGTAGCAACTATTAACAACTGAATTGCCGGCAGTATGTACAGCAACAGTCTTTTTTTCAAGGCAATCTTTCTTCCTTTGTTATATACATATCCGAATTCCAGTAAGGCTACTTCCAACCAGCAGATTGCAAAGTAATAAAATACAATGAAACTCCACCTTAATTCAATTGTTGGAGAAACAGTCTTGAAAACTTTTCCTACGAGCCAAAGGGCAATTGCAGCAAGAACATTGAAAAATGCCTTGAGAGATTGAGTTCTGTTTGCTTTCATGTACAAGATTACAAAAGCAACAAGGATTGCCATCAAAGCAACCATCTGCCATGCACATATTGTCAATATCTCAATCTTAGCAATTTCCTTCATCTGTTTTCCTGAACTAATCCGTTTTCAATTGAATATATAGCAATTTGTATTCGATCAGCAAATCCTAACTTTTCCAGTATTTTACTAATACTATTCTTTATAGTTCCCAAAGAATAGTTTAACTCATAAGCAATTTCCTTGTTGCTTTTCCCTGCTGCCACAAGTTTCATAATCTCTATTTCTTTATCCGTAAGAATTTCACTGAAATCGTTTTTAACTTTAGCCGGTTTACTGAACTTTTCCTTCATTATCTCCCTTACACTCTCATGTATGACGGTTAAACCCGATTTAACACATTTGACAGTCAGCAGTAAGTCGTTGTGATTAACATTCTTAACCAGATATCCATCTGCCCCACCTATGAATGCCCCCATGATATTTTCAGAATTTTCAAAAGTCGTGAGCATAATAATCTTTATCTCAGGATGATTCTTTTTAATTAGTTTAGTAGCCTCAACCCCGTTCATCCCCGGCATCTCAATGTCCATGAGAATTATATCCGGTAACAATTCCCCGCACATCTCAATTGCAGTTTTGCCATTGTCTGCAAGTCCTACAACTTTTATTTCATCATCGCTGTCAAGTATAAATGACAGTGATTCCCTCAATAATGTCTGATCATCTGCAATAAGTATTTTAATCATTTTCTCTCCCCATATGTCTGCTGTATGTTGAAACGGATTTGCGCACCAACTCAAGGTTGTCCCCTATTTTTTTTATTACCTCATCAAGATATTCAACAAACCTTTCGTCATCAATATTTAATTTACATCTGTCAATACCGGCTACAATTTCGTCCATACCCTTTTCCTGGCTGCTGACTATCTCCTCCAGCAGTGCATTTATTTCTTTTTCTTTTTTAAGATAATAAACGTTCTTTTTATATGCTGTCAGTTCAGCATTTTTTTCTGTTGTCTTCCTTTGTTGCAGTTTTAAACGGGTAAGAAGGTCAATCAGTTCTGTTACATCGATAAAAGTAATATATCGCCCGATTATCTCATTTTTGTTTTTTAATTCAGAAGACCTGTAAAGATAACAGGATTTGCCCTCATTAATTTCTATATAGCTTATATCATCCAGGTTTTTTTCCAGTGGAATCTCATTTTCAAAGAACCCGACCATGTTATCCGGATTAATTTGTTCCGGATCTGAAAAAAGCTCCGAATTCTTTACATTGTTATTCGTGAATATAACCCTGTTGTTGATATCTGTAATGTATACATAGTCCTCAATGCTATCCAGAAGCTTTCTGAATGCAAAAGGAGAAATCCCATAGGCAATCTTAAGATTAAGCAGAGAGTTCATGGTAACTGTCATGAAAAGAAGAATGGCAATTTCCATACTGTTTATATACGGTGCCTTGAATATAATGAATGCAATGTAAACAAGGAAAGGCATTACATGAAATATTCCTATCAATCCAAGTGAAAAAGACAGCCTGTCAAGCTTTAGATTCCCCTTGTTTCTTATATAGACAGCAATCATCAGAATCATAGTCGCAACGGCAATCAAACTTAAGAAGAAACCATAACTTGATTTATATGTAACACCTGTGAATCCGTATTTATCAAAAAGCGACTTTCCTATGTTGATAAAAACAAAGGACAGCATTACAATCATCAAAGCCCACGGAAAAATGATAGCTGATATTTTCTTTTCGTCATTTTTTTTGAGATGCAAACCCAGATAAATGGCAACATTCAAGTATGTAGCTAACAGTATCATAACCTGTACTGTTCTTAAGACCCCGGAAGAATACCCATAAAGGTGACGGACTTCAAGAACACGCAGGGCAGAT
>CAYYXJ010000163.1:0-6403 GCA_964475455.1 uncultured Clostridiaceae bacterium
GACACTAATTGTTCAGAGCAGCTCTGCAACCATAGCAGTGCTGCAGAAACTGGCAATTGCAGAAAACGCGGATGGTACAACACTGATCCCCTTGATTCTCGCCCTGCCATTCCTGTACGGAAGTAATATCGGTACAACAATAACAGCAATTTTTGCATCGATCGGTGCAGGTGTAAGTGCACGCAGAGCCGCATTTGCACATGCTATATTCAATATTGTAGGAGCAATTGTATTCATGTTCCTCTTGAAACCATTTTCAAATCTGATACTTTGGTTAACACCATCAGGCTCAGATGTCGCAAGGCAAATAGCAAATGCCCATACACTTTTCAATGTAATCAATGCTGTCGCCTGGCTTCCATTCATTAAGTACCTTGGTAAATTTGTCACATTTGTCATACCGGGCAAAGACAATGTCATTGAGGGACGCCCATTGTATCTTGACCAAAAAATGCTGACAAGCCCATCAATTGCAATGAACCTTGCAACACAGGAGCTTGTAAGAATGGCTGATCTCTCAAACCAGATGATGGATATGGCAGAAAAATCTTTTATAAATGCAGACCGTATTGCAATTAAGAAAGTACGGGAAATAGAGGATGTTATGGATATGCTTCAGCATGAAATAGTGCATTATCTTTCCAAGCTCCTTGCCTCTTCATCTTTATCAGAAAACCAATCTATACGGCTTACCGGCTTGCTTCATGTTGTCAGTGACCTTGAGCGAATCGGTGATTACTGCGATAATATCGCTGATAGTGCTGAAGTTAAAATTGATAAGAAACTTCCTTTCACAGATGAAGGCATGAAGGAGCTTACAGATGCTTTTGTACTAGTAACTGATATGGTCGCCCTGGCTTCGCAAACCTTGCAGGAATACAGCCATGAAAAGGCAGAGAAAATTCTTTCTGATGAATACAAAGTCGATGAAATGGAAAGAACACTCAGGGATGCTCATGTAGAGCGCTTGAATCTGGGTCAATGTCACCCGCATTCAGGTCTCATATTTGTAGAACTTATTCATAACCTGGAGAGAATCGGTGACCACTGTACTAATGTAGCGGAAGCCGTTCTTGAAGATATAAAACTGGTTCCTACTAATTTGAATGAAAAAGCTTCCTCATAAAGGAGAAAAGATGCCAATAAAACTAGGAGTTCTCGGAGCAAGAAGAGGTCTGACATTTGCAAACAGTTCAAGGGAAGGTAAATCAAATGAACTGCAGCTTGTAGCTATCTGTGACTTTTCAAATAAAAAAATTGAAGAGGCTGCAAAGGATTACAATGTGAATTTTTACTCTGATTTCCAGGATTTACTGGATTCTGACATTGAAGCAATCGTTTTAGCCAACTATTTTCACGAGCATGCCCCCTTTGCAATAAGAGCACTTAATGCAGGCAAACATGTTTTGAGCGAAACCATACCTGCCGGTACTTTAGCAGAGGCAGTTATGCTCTGTGAAGCTGTAGAAAACACAAAAAGCACATACATGTTTGCTGAAAACTATCCATTTACCAAAATTGGCCAGGCCATGAAAAAGGAATTTCAGTCCGGAACAATAGGTGAAGTTATATTTGCAGAAGGTGAATACATCCACCCTATTGAAAAAAGTTACTTCAATAAAATCTCCCCTGGTGAAAACCATTGGAGAAACTGGGCGCCTTCAACCTACTACTGCACACATGCCCTTGCACCACTGATGTTTATGACCGGACTAAAACCAATTCGTGTAAATGCATTATCCATCTCAAATGATAATGTCGCCAAAGGAACCCTTCGCCGAGGAGACCCATTGGCAATTATATTATGCACAATGAACAACGGCAGTGTTTTCAGAATTACCGGTTGGGGTACAGCCGGAGGCCACAGTGTAAGATACCGTATTTTAGGTGAATATGGAACCATTGAGTCTCCTCGTCAGCATGAAGGCGGATTTTCAGGTAGCGGCCAGATAAGTGTTACTTTAAATGAGTTGAGAGAACATAACAAAGACAGCAACATGTATTCATTTACACCGGTATGGCCGGATGACGTCAAAGAAGCTGAGAAATCAGGCCATGGCGGAGGTGATTATTTCATGAACAAATTATTTGCAGAGTCCATAAAATCAGGCAATCCCCCTGCATACTTTGATGTTTATGATGGTGCAGCGATGTCAGCTGTTGCAATACTCGCCTGGAGAAGTGCCCTTGATGGTGGAAAACCATATGATATACCTGATTTCAAGGACAAGGTATCACGGGAGATGTATCGCAATGATTATACAACCCCGTTCAAGGGAAACCATAATCATCCTTTGTTCCAGCCTTCAATAAATGGTGAGAGAATTCCATCCAAGGAGGATTTTGAAACCGCATACAAATTCTGGGATGAAAAGAAATAACAACCTGTTTATCAGTAGGTTGTTAAAATAAATACCAATAAGAAGGTTCGAAATGAAAGCTGCTATACTTCATGACAAATATAATCTTGAAATAACCGATCTTCCTGTTCCCCAACCAAACGTTGACCAGATGCTTGTCAAGGTTGCTTATTGCGGAATCTGCGGTACAGATGTTCACCTCTTTGAAGGTGATGAAGGTTCTGTAAAGCTTGTACCGGGTACAGTTCCCGGACATGAGCTATCAGGAACAATTGCTGGAAGCGACCAAAAAGTAGTTGTTGATCCCAATTATTATTGCGGTCAATGTTCTGCATGTCTTGATGGCAGATACCATTATTGTGAAAATATATTCAATACAGGTGTTACTGTAAACGGCGGGTTTGCTGAATATGTCGTGGTTCATAAGACACAGGTTCACAACATACCGGCTCATGTTCCTTTGACTGAGGCTTCTTTTGCTGAACCGATTTCATGCTGCATTCATGGAGCAAATCTAACGGAAATTGCTGAAACTGACAGAATTTTGATTACTGGCGCAGGGACAATCGGACTTTTGATGTTGCAGATTTGCCGAAATATAGGTGCATCTTACATTGCAGTTTCAGAACCGGTTGACGCTAAAAGAAAACTAGCCCTTGATCTTGGAGCCAATGCTGTTTTTAACTCAAATTCTGTTTCCAATGACCAATTGTACAAATGCGGATTCAATAAAGTCATAGAATGCTCAGGGAATCATCGGGCAGTTGAAACTGCCCTGTCTGTATGTGCCAACTGCGGTATTGTTATGCTATTTGGCCTTACAAAACCGGATTTTGAAATGAAAATAAAGCCATTTGAACTTTTCAAACGGGAACTCACGATAAAGGCATCATATATTAATCCGGGAACCATGACAAAAGCCATTGAATTGATTGCCGACGGACGCATCAGAACAACCAATCTTGTGGCTTCCATAATTGAACTTGACCAACTTCCAATGGTTTTGGCTGATGCCCATAAGCAACTGGAAAATGGTAAAATTCTTGTAAAATTATCCTGATTTTATTTATATTCGTCCCTTGCAGGTGAAAATGTTTCTATTACTTCTGAATCCTCCAGAACATCTGCTCCATGATATTCAAATCTGTCGAAGCAATAGGAACAACCTTCTTCAGCGACAAAACCTTTTTCATTTTCAAGATGAAATTGGATTTTACCACTGACAACATACCCAATTTGTGATGCATGATGATTGTGCAGTGGTACCCTGGCACCTTTTTTCATAGTAAAATGGCATACCATTGCATCATCAGTATACTCAAGAGTAGACCTGAAAATTCCTTCAGGACCTTCCACCGGAATAATGTCATTTTTATTTTTCATAGCAACACCTTAAAAAAAAGACCACCCGGAGGCGGTCTTTGTTCCTTTGAATCAATATGAGTCAGCTGTTCCGTTACAACCAAGAACATTGACAAGTTTATGCTTTACAATTTCCCTGATATAGTCTCTTCCGGGACCAAGATATTTTCTTGGGTCAAACTCAGCGGGTTTCAGTGCAAACTGCTCCCTGATTGCTGCAGTCATAGCCAATCTGAGGTCTGAATCAATATTAATTTTACAAACTGCCATCTCAGCTGCTTTTCTCAACATATGTTCCGGTACACCTTTTGCTCCTGGCATTTCTCCGCCATATTTATTAATGAGTTCTACATATTCCGGCACAACGGATGAAGCCCCATGAAGAACTATTGGGTACCCAGGAAGTCTTTTTTGGATTTCTTCAAGGATATCAAACCTCAATTTGGCTTCGCCTTTGAATTTATATGCACCATGGCTGGTTCCAATGGCTATTGCAAGGGAATCAACACCTGTGCGTGACACAAATTCTTCAACCTGGTCTGGTCTGGTATATGAAGCATCCTCAGCATTTACATTGATATCATCTTCAACTCCGGCAAGTCTGCCCAGCTCTGCTTCGACAACAACTCCCCTTTCATGTGCATATTCAACGACTCTTTTCGTTTCTTCAATGTTTTTATCAAAAGTATGGTGTGAACCATCTATCATAACTGAAGTAAAGCCACCGTCTATGCATGATTTACATGTTTCAAAGCTATCTCCATGATCGAGATGAACGCAAATCGGGAGTCCGGTATCCTCTATTGCTGCTTCTATCAGCTTCATCAGATATACATGTTTTGCATACTTTCTCGCTCCGGCAGAAACCTGAAGGATAAGTGGTGCATTAACTTCCTTTGCAGCCTCTGTTATTCCCTGGACGATTTCCATATTGTTTACATTGAAAGCTCCAATTGCATAACCGCCTTCATATGCTTTTTTGAACATTTCCCTTGATGTTATAAGTGCCATTTATTTTTTCTCCGTTCCTAGCATTTTTTGTTCATGTCAATTCTATCAGAAAAACAATTATTATCAAGATATATACAGTTAATATTTACTCGCCAACTACAGCTTCTCCCACTTTATGTATCTTCATCATGTTGGTCTTCCCTGAACTGCCGGTCGGTATTCCGGCGATCATTATTACCTGATCTCCTTTGGTTACCAATTCACTCTCACAAGCTCTGTCCATTACATTTTCAAAGAGCTGTTTCTGGTCTTTGATGAATTCGCTCAACAATGGGCGGATATTCCATGACATATTAAGCTGTCTTTGGATAGTAGGTTTCATTGTAATTGCAATAATTGGTGTAGTGGGTCTGAAACTGGAAACCATTCTTGCAGAATTTCCTGTTCTGGTAGGCATAACAATCGCTCTTGCATTTATTTCAAAAGCAGTCATGACAGCTGCTTTGCTTATTATATTAAGAGCATTTTTTTCAATCAAATCAAAGTCCTCTGTATGGAATCGGGATTCATAATCAATGTCAGCTTCAGTATCCTCAACTACCTTCGACATCATTTGAAGGGATTTTATCGGAAATTCTCCCGCTGCAGTTTCACCGGAAAGCATTACCACACTGGTTCCATCATAAACAGCATTTGCGACATCAGAAACCTCCGCTCTTGTCGGCAGTGGATTTTCAGTCATGCTTTCAAGCATCTGTGTTGCGACAATAACCGGCTTTGCTGCAGAATAACATTTTTTAATCAGTCGCTTCTGTATGACAGGAACCTGGCTGAGCGGCAGCTCAATACCCATGTCTCCCCTTGCAATCATTATGCTGTCTGCAGCCTCAATAATTTCATCAATATTATTAACAGCTTCCTTGTTTTCAATCTTTGCTATTATTTTGATGTCTTCTCTGTACTTTTTCTTCAGTATACTCCTGACTTTATATATATCAGCTGCAGAATGAACAAAAGAAAGGGCAATATAATCAAAATCATTATCAATCCCGAATTCTATATCCTCTATGTCTTTATCCGTCATGAACGGTAATCCTGTATCGCAATCCGGAACATTGACACCTTTCCTGTTGGATATAGGTCCTCCTGATATTACTTTGCAAACTATATCTGTGTCTATAATATTTTTTACCTCAAGCTCAATTCTTCCATCATCTATGAAAATAGCCTGTCCGGGCTCAACTTTTTTATAAAGCAGCTTATTACTGATTGAAACAGCATTTTCATCTCCTTCAATGTCTTCAATTACAAGCTTGATTTCAGTACCTTTTTTTAAATTAAACTTATTTTTCAGAACACCAATTCTCATTTCCGGACCTTTTGTATCGAGAAGCAGGGCAACCGGCACATTCAGCTTTTCCCTGGCTGCCTTTAGCTCACGGATTCGACGACCATGAATCTCATAATTCTCATGTGAAAAATTAAATCGGGCTGCATCCATTCCATTCTTAATGAGTTCCTCATATCTGCCTTCAGTGGCCGGTCCTATAGTACATATTATCTTGGTTTTTCTCATGGTATCCTCCTCCGCATTTAATTGAGGTATTTCAAAAAAAGAAACACCTGAATTAATTATATCATCTATCCCATCTGAATTTCTAGAAACCTCCCGCCACTCCAGCTCGCCAGCACCCCCAAATCGAGCAAACACCTCTGGGGTGTTTACTCGA
>CAYYXJ010000164.1:0-6333 GCA_964475455.1 uncultured Clostridiaceae bacterium
AAATGTTTTATAGAGATTTATTCGGGAGCTTTGACCAAGGTGTCTTTCATAATATTATTGGCTGCATTCCAGAAATAAAGAATGCCGAGTAGAACATAAATTATATCGAAGTACATGATATTTATCATGAATAAGTGCCTCAGGGTCTTGACAACAATTGGTAAGGTGGAGGCATAGCAAGCCAAGGCATATGCTTTTCTAAAACTGAGTCGAATTCGTTTGAAGGATAAAAGCAGATTGCCGAATGATGATATGAAAAATGCACCAAACATATTCAGAAGTATGAATGTCATGATATACAGTGCCAGGAACAGTATATTTACTATATTAACAAGTTCCAGATAAGATGTGAAACTTTCCTTGTCAATATCTTCAGGGAATATGGTCGTGTAGAGCAAATCCTGACTGGTCAGAGGCGACTTTATAAATATGGAATCTGAGTCTATCAAAAGTACAGATTGATATTCGTTCAAGCCGCTGGGTGTAACAGTATCGGTTTCATCAAAGACTACTACAAGGGCCTTTCCCGGCTGGTCAATCATGAATACCGGTTCGCCTGTTCCTGTTGTCATCCTGCCGTCAATGATTTGAAAATCAGGAGCGTTCTCTTTATATTCATCATAGAATTCCTTTGAGGAACGGCTTATATCCACAGCCGAGGGGATGACTGCAATAAACGACAAAAGCAACGAAATAACAACAATATAGCCTATTGCACTGCTGACAGGCAGCTTGTCCAAGACTTTATAATACTTGAAATCAGTAAGTGTTTTATAGAATGTAACGGGGAGTTTCAACAAACCCCTGAAAAATTTTTTCATGCCGGGTCCCTTTCAATCCATATTATTATATCAGCTAATCCTTGTTTATTGAATCCATACATGTATAATTGAGAGGTATTGTTACATTTCTTATGGAGGGTTACATGAAAGGACTTATTGCTATACTAGTTGCTCTTATTTTATTTATGACTTCGTGTGCAACGGGTCTTGATGAAAAGATCAATGAGGTACACAATGAAATGATTACAGAGAATGAGTTTTCAGCCGATCTAAGCTCATATTATTATGACAGTGATATGTTTGAAGCAATGCTTTTTGATCTTATTGACTTGCATGACAGTGCAAAGATTGAGTTTGACTATAATGACAAACTGGAAGACATAGTTGAATTAAGAAAATCACTGGACATCAATTCATATTTTGAAATATTCAGGCATATAAAGGTCAAGGAAGATTATATATTCGATTTTTATTATTCACCCGGGCCAAATGGATGCCCAACATTATATTTTGCAAAAACCGAAGAATATAATCCGGATATCCGTTCATTTTATTCAGTTGATGCTGAGGGATACGTCAATCTTGAAAGCAGACCACAGGGCAGGGTTAATTCAGTGAATGAATATTCAAAATACATTGAACTTGACGGCAGTAGGGATTCTTTTGTGGAATTTGCTATTCTTACAACTGTTGCCGGTCAGTTTGCACTGAAGTGGCATGCCAATTATTTTGATCATATACCGGTTATTTCAGACGGAATGGTGGATTATATCCTGGAAAATTTCTGGGGACACAATATCACTGATACAGATATTAATGAAGTGGAAAAGCTTGATACAAAACCCAGGTTTGAGACCGACGGTAATAATGTGATCTTGACTTTCATGTTCTTCACAAAATGGGGTGGATTCATTGAAAGAACACTAATCTTTGATACTTCTGATGGTTTCAATGTTATTGAAATCGAGGAAAAAACAGTACTTGAGTATAATTGTGGAATAATGTTTTAGATATATTTGTAAAAAAACAGTTATAGTTATATAATTTACACATATAAAAGGGGAATGGTCTTTCGGGGGTACAATGCAGATTGATATGTTCACAGCGGTTATTTGCTTTGTGGCATCTAGTATTGTCGCTTTGGTGTATGTTGTTTCCATTTTAAAAAACAATAGGTCTTTCAGCCCGGGTATAAAATATTTCATATATATGTATATATTGCTTATTATAGGACCGGCGTTGATTATTCTTAGAGGCATTATTCCGGTATTTTTCAGCATTATTCTTTCCAATGCCATTTTGCTTTCCTACAATTTATTTCTTATAAAGGGTATATCCAGGCTCCTGGAGAAAAAATACAACCCTATCGGCATCATTATAATAATAGCAATTGCAACTCTTTTGCTTGGTTATTTTACATATTATGAATTCAATCTACAAGCGAGGATTATAGTATTCGCCTTTGCCAATGCCCTGATTAACTTTATTCTGGTCCTTTATCTATTACGAAGGAATATAAGAGAAAACACCGGTGCGGGAGGCTTTCTCATAATTACTACCAGTTACATGCTGTTAAACGGAATCAGGATACCTCTAATAACCTTTTTTGATTCGGAGGCCATAAGCTTCATGAATTTAAGGATAGATCCTTTTATTATATTAATACAGGGCTTATTTTCACTGGTGATAGCCATTGCCTTGATTTCAATTATCAGTGGGATTAAAACTGAGAAAATGAAAATTTTGTCAGATGAATCTGCTTTTTTTGCGAAAATATATGAAATAACTCCAACTGCAATTTTGGTAGCAAGGTCCAATGACAGTATCATGTATCTTAATCAAGCACTTTGTGACCTTACAATGCAACAATCTCAGAGCGTTATAGGCAGTGACTGGATAACAATATTTATACCGGATAATCAGATGGAAAACATCAGGAACAGTATCAGGAAGGCCAGAGGCAGGTCAAGGATATATCATTCAACGGATATTTTGAAATATGACGGTACCCGGTCTTCGGTGGAACTCTTCATTGAATTGCATTATGATGAATTTGATATTCTTGATTACTATTTTGTATTTATACATGATTTGACCCTGATAAACAGAATTCAGAAAAGGGCAATCGAGAGCGAGAGACAAAAGAATTCAATATTATCTAATATTCCCGGATTTACATACCGGTGTCATATGGACAGAAACTGGACCATGATTGAGCTAAGCGGAGGATTTTATGAAATGACAGGGTATGATCCCAGGGATTTCATAGGAAATAAAAAAATCGCCTTCAATGATATTATTCTGGATGATTTTAAAGACGAGGTCTGGGAAACCTGGAACCAGTGTTGCAAGGAGGGTGAACCCTATATTGGTGAGTATAAGATCAAACTGGCCAATGGCGAAAGTTGCTGGGTCTGGGAACACGGCAGGGTCGTGGAAATCCATTCCGGAGAACCCAATATAATTGAGGGGTTCATAACAAATATCAACAGAAGAAAATTGCTTGAGGAAAAGAGCAGACAAATTGAAGCTTATCTTCAAAATCAACAGAAACTGGAGGCGATAGGAACACTTGCTGCCGGAGTTGCCCATGAAATAAACAACCCAATCAACGGAATAATGAATTATGCACAATTAATAAGTGATATGAACGAAGGTGATTTTGAATCAGGCAACTATGCCAGGGAAATCATAGCTGAGTCGGAAAGAATTTCAAATATAGTCAATCGTCTCCTCCAGTTCTCGGGTCATCAGGATTTGGGACCGAAACTCACTGATATAAGCGGACCAATACAACAGACCATTGACCTTTTTGTAGCAACAACAAATAAAGATTCCGTTGAGGTTGAGACCAGTTTTGAACCAGAAGTGCCTGAAGTTGTATGCAACTGTGCAAAAATGCAGCAGGTTCTTATGAATTTGCTTACAAATGCCAGGGACTCCCTCAATAAAAAATATGGCATGGTCGAGGGTGTTAAAAAAATTCATGTCAAAGTGCGCAGATATAATGATAAAGAGGGAAAATGGCTGAGAGTAGCAGTGGAAGACAATGGCAATGGTATTCCCCTTAGCATACAACCTTTGATATTTGAACCCTTCTTTACCACAAAAGACAGGGCAAATGAGAAGGGTCTGGGTCTGGCTGTCAGTTTTGGAATAGTAAAGGATCACAAGGGAAGGATGAGCTTCAGGTCAAAAGAAGGAGAAGGTGCAACATTCTTCATTGATATTCCTATTCCGAAAATATAGACAATAATTATCATATTTAAATAGATTATTACAGCAGTTTTTTCACGAAATTATTCCAAAACAAGTGTTGACAAATTGGTATACTTAAAATAAAATTGGTATATACCAAAAAAGAACGGACACTGCGATGGAAATAAACTTTATAATTGACAACAATGCCGGAAGAGCTGCCTACAGACAGATTATTTCCGGCATTACTTCTATGGTCGGTGACGGGATTATCAAACCGGGGGACAGGCTCCCGTCTGAAAGGGAACTGGCCCTTTATCTTGGGGTTTCACGCGGAACTGTAAAAAAGGCTTACGATAAGTTATGTACAAATGGTGTTACCCAATCAATCGAAGGAAGCGGTACATTTATTTCAATGGGACAGAATGTAATAAGCCCTGCCAGAAAAGCTGCAGCTGTCCAGGAAATCGAGAATCTGGTTAACAGATTGTCTGAACAGGGTTTTTCGAGTATGGAGATTGATACCCATTTCAGACTGGTACAGAATAAAATCACAAACAGCCCTGAGATTGTAAGGATTGCGGCAATCGATTTATCGCCCGAGGCTCTGTTTACATTCGACCAGCAATTGTCGTATATTTCACAGATAAAAGTAGACAGATTTCTTTTGGCTGACCTTGAAACTGGAAAAGTCAGACCTGAATATTTCGAGGATTATGACCTTATTTTAACAACCTCCACCCACACTGCAGAAATCAGTGCAATGCTGGCTAAACAAACTGACAGGATAATGCAGGCAGTGGTCTCACCGGACCGTCAGACTGTCATCGAGCTTGCTGGAATACCGAAGGATAAAACCGCAGGTGTGATGTGCATTTCAAGAAGATATCTGGCGGTTATTATGATATTCATGACAAGGGATATTCATAATGCAAATACCAGAATATTGGAATCAGATGATGTTCCCGGTGAAGTCTTTTTAAATAAACTCGATTATATCATTCTTCCACCCGAAGACGTCATAGCCGGTCATGATGTACCGGCTATGGCGGATTTCATTGAAAAGGGCGGTAGAATTATATATTTCAATTATCAGATTGAGCGGGGATCGCTCATGCACATTGAGGAAAGAATTTCCTCGATTCTTCAAAGAAAGCTTGGTGGTCCATATGGCTGAAACAATCATTCTTGGGGTTATAGGAGCTGATGTCCATTCCGTGGGAATAAGGATTCTGGACTATGCTTTTTCCGCTGCTGGTTTTAAGGTGGTTAACCTTGGAGTCATGGTATCACAGCAGGAATTCATAGATGCAGCAATTGAAACCAACGCTTCGGCAATACTGGTTTCATCTTTATACGGGCATGGTGAGCTGGATTGCAGAGGGTTAAGGGACAGATGTGAGGAGGCTGGCGTGGGTGAAATTCTGCTGTATGCCGGTGGAAACCTTGTTGTAGGCAAAACACCTTTTGATGTTGTTGAAAAAAGATTCCTGAATATGGGTTTTGACAGGGTTTTCCCTCCCGGAACATCACCCGAAGAGGGAATCACCTGTCTGCAGAATGATTTGAAGAGCCGGATAAGAAGCTGACGGAGAAAATTATGAATGCTGTTCTACTGGCAGACATAGGTTCTACATTTACAAAGGTATACTCCGTTGATTTTGACAGTGTGACCTTGCTTGGACGCAGCCAGGCTCCCACAACTGTGGAAACGGATGTGCTGGAGGGTTTTTACGGTGCTCTTTCAAAACTGCAGGAAAAGACCGGTATTATTGAATACTCAAAGATTCTTGCGTGCTCCTCAGCAGCGGGGGGACTGGCGGTTGCTGTATCAGGCTTGGTACAGTCATTGACGCTTAAGGCTGCCAAACATGCTGCCCTTGGTGCCGGTGCAAAGATTATCAAGGGGTTTCATCATGAGCTGACTGAGGCAGACCTGATTTTCTTAAAACAAAATAAATTTGATATTTTCCTATTGAGTGGTGGAACGGATGGCGGCAATACTGAGGTCATCTTGAAGAATGCAAGGCATCTGGCAGGGTTGCCCGGTGAATTTCCAATTGTGGTGGCTGGCAACAGAAATGCTGCCGATGAAGTTTCCGGAATCCTTAGGACTTCCGGGAAGGATGTTTTTACATGCCCCAATATACTGCCCGAACTCGACACCATGAATACCGAGCCTGTTAACGCTGTTATCAGGCAGATTTTCATGGAGCGGATAATACATGCAAAGGGTATTAGTGCGCTGGATGATATAACAGACAATAAAATTGTACCGACTCCATATTCTGTCCTAAAGGGGATCCGTGAGATTCTGGGTGGAACACGTGCCACGTCAAAGACAATCAGCTGG
>CAYYXJ010000165.1:0-312 GCA_964475455.1 uncultured Clostridiaceae bacterium
TTTTCGCTAAATCCAACTTTGTATTCATATCTAGTAGTTTATTATGGATTATAATATAAAAAACAGTTTTATAGGTTCAACAGTTCTTCCTGTTGATATTGTATTTCATCCTTCATGGTGGTACAGGCACGCAGGAATTGTTTTTGATGAGGACTTTTTTTACCATCCTTTGAAGAGAGTGGAGGCGGAGCAACGCATGGAGCGTGAGCTGTTTGAAAGATTCGGACGGTTCGGACCGGGAAAAGACCGGGAGAGGCAGCTTCCTGTAATTGGCGCTGTTCATAATGCCGCAGGTTATATATTATCGGAAAT
>CAYYXJ010000165.1:425-2047 GCA_964475455.1 uncultured Clostridiaceae bacterium
TCTGGAAAGTTTGAAATCAAAGTATGGGTACCTGACAGGAGATATAAATTGGAGCGGTGTGCTTAATATCGCACTTGATCTTGCAGGCGAAAAGGTATTGATGGATTTTTATGAAAAACCTGAAGAAATTAAAATTCAGTTCAGAAAAATCGCCGGGATCATAGAAAAATTTGTTGTGGATATTATGAAGGAGACAGGATCAAGTTCCATTTCCGTTAACAGGAATGTCAGGAACCTGAATAAACCTGTATTCCTCCATTCTGAGTGTTCACATACGATGATCGCTACAGATCAGTATGAGGAGTTTTTGCTGCCGCTTGATATAGAATGGAGCAAAAAATACCGCCCCTTTGGAATACACTATTGTGGAAAAGATCCTCACAGGTATGCGGAGGTATTTTCCAAAATTGAAAATCTTGATTTTTTGGATGTAGGGTGGGGTGGAGATGTGAAAATATTAAGACAATTCTTGCCGGATACCTTTTTGAATATACGGCTGGATCCTGTATCTATTAACAGTTTTACTGAAGAAGAGTTGTCAGCAGCAATCACCCGTCTGGTTAATGATTCAGGAAATCCATATCTGACCGGAGTGTGTTGTATCAATATGGACGACATGGTTGAAGATTCAAAGATCAATACGATATTTGAAACCGTGATTAAGTTGAGAAATCATTTTTACAATATTTAAATTTTTCTGACATGACATTGATCGTACTTCTGGTTTTGTTGTTTAACAGTTGTAATTCAGCAGTAAAAGAGGATGAAAATGAAACCTGGCCTGAAAATATTCAGACAATAATTGATAACACCAATTATCTTGAATTTGACAGGGGCAACCGGCTTTCTCTCTATTTGTGGCCGGCAATTGATCCGGGCGCAGTTGACGCAAATACAGCCGAAGCAATTGTTAAAGAACTTGATAAGCGTGGTATCGGGGTGGTCTGTTCGTGGAAGTTAAAGGACCTGGATGAAAGCCTTTCAAGAGGCATCATTATCGCAAAAGCCCAGAAAAAATTCGGACTCAGGGTAAATATTGATGCTACTTCACTCCTTTACGGATTTTATAATGGTGAAGATAGTACAGCTCATATTGATTCCCGGGGGAATAGATTTTTTGATGACAGTTTTGGCACCAGACATAAAATGGGATGCCCATTTACTCTGGATTCCAGGAAAGATGAGATTCGCAGGCGAGTGGAATATTGTCTGAAGAGTTATAAAGATCAGGGTTTGCAGATAGATTTTATTTTTGCTGACTGGGAGATTGACGGTCCGATAGAGGTTAATAGTGCCTATGAATCATCCGGAAGATGCGTTCGGTGCAGGGAACATGGTGGGGAGGATTTCGGATTCGAAAAGTTTCAGGAAACAATGCGCCAAATGAGAGCTTATCTGCAGCACTATTCTTACAGCTCACCTGTTCTTTCATATTTTCCTGATGCTCTTGTTGGAAACTATGCTGTCTATCCGAATGACGGATACCGTTACTGGTATGATTATTTTGAATTTTTCAATGACATTCATCCTCATAAGACAGAACAGAAAGCACATTACAGAAAGTGGTTCAATGATTTTCCGCTTACAGGCTATACTTTCGCAATGCCTGTAATATATCCGTG
>CAYYXJ010000165.1:2057-3087 GCA_964475455.1 uncultured Clostridiaceae bacterium
ATATTACTGGTATGATTTTGACAATACAGATTACCGCTGGTTTTATAATATGCTAATGAATGCAGGAAATGCGGGGAAGAGTACTCCTCACAATATCCCTGTGATCAGTTTTGTACATTATAATACTGTCTTTGCCGGATCTGAGTTTGATCCGGCTGTTAAACAAATGAGCAGGGCAACATACCGGGAGTTGTTATGGCACATGTTGGTAAGAGGTACAGACACCTTTTTTATGTGGAGTGGTAAAAAAGAGTTTGCTGAAGAAACCCGCCTGTTACATGAAGTGTATTCTGCCGCACAGGAATATGGTGATTTCCTTGATCAGGGTGTTCCTGTAATTTTTGATATCCCGGATAAACCGGGGGTTGTAATTTCAGGACTTGCTCTTGGCGATAAGGTTCTTGTGAGAAGAACAGATTTTATTGCCGGTCATCGACCGGTGGAAGTCCTGGCAGGAACGAAAATAATAACGGTGAATTATATGCCGGGTGTATGCCAGATAATTGATAATTAAATTTATAAACGAATGAATCTAATTAATTCCAAAACTATTTATATCTGTTTCTTTCTGATAAATTCATTATTTGCAGTTGGTTCAGATTTTTATGTTTCACCTTCAGGAGATGATAATAATCCCGGTACCAGAAAGAGTCCTTTTGCTACAATAGAGAAAGCACTTGAATCTGTTATCAGGTCCGCAGCAAACAGTAATAGTGATCATTTTATATTGCTTGCACCAGGTCAACATAATATAATAAACCCACTTACGATTAGATCATCTGATTTCAACGGCTATAGCGGCAAACTGGTTTTTAAGCCGTCAGATAATGGTGAGGTTGTGGTTTCGGGAGGCGTTAAGTTAACCGGCTGGCAAAGAAATGATAATGGTTTATGGGTTACTGACCTGCCATCTGGCGTTATTAATGTCCGGGAGTTATTCATTGGACATAAACGGGGCATCAGAGCCAGGCATCCTGATGAAGGGTACCTTAGGATTAAAAAAGCCGGTGAGGACAGGCGTACCAGTTTT
>CAYYXJ010000165.1:3097-6332 GCA_964475455.1 uncultured Clostridiaceae bacterium
GGCATCATCTTTCTCGACATCAACATGAACCGCACCTTCATCTACCAGTTTTTTCTTTAATGCAGGAGACTTTCCAATTCCTGCGATAGAGGAGGAACCGGAAGTGGTACTTTTACATGACTGGTCTCTTTCACGGATTAAAATAAAAGAGATCAGTCCTGAAGAAAACAGATTGATAACAGCAGATTCAATAGGAGCAAAAGGGATTGCGTTTTTTAATATTGATAATTGGGAACCTGATCCCCGTTATTTTCTTGAAAATTCAAGAGTGTTTCTCAATATTGATAATGAATGGTTTTACGACAGGTCAGAAGGAATTATGCTGCTTAAGCTGCCGGAAGATTTAAATCCAAATGATATTGATATAACAATACCATTATCTGAAGGATTGGTACGACTTACTGGACAGGAAAATCATTTGTTGAAGAATGTTCATTTTGAAGGGTTAACCTTTCGCCATTCCTTTTGGGCTATTCCTGAAGAGGGGTATTGTGGAATCCAGGCTTGTCATTTTGATCCGCGGCCTGCCGGAAGTGGCTGGTCGGTTGTACCTGCTGCTTTTTATGCGGAATGGACTGAGAACTGCAAGGTAAGTAAATGCTCATTTGAAAATTTAGGGGGTTCAGGATTATGGTACAGTACAGGTTGCCGGAATTGTTTGATAGAAGATTCGCGATTTTCAGATATTTCGGGAAATGGCATTATGATAGGAGAGGGGCGTGACAGAGAGGTAAACGGTGACAAGTGGTGGATTTCATCTCCGGAACAGGTAGCTTCAGGTAACAAAATTGAAAATTGCATAGTTTCTGAATGTGGACAACAATTCAGTGGAGCTGTTGGTATTTGGTGCGGATTAACAGCAGAAACTGTTATCAAAGGCAATGAAGTCCACGACCTTCCATATACCGGTGTATCAATAGGCTGGATGTGGAGTCCTGTGGCTACTCCCTGCAGGGAAAACATTATTGATGATAATCATATTCATCATATAATGAAAGTCTTAAGTGATGGTGGCGGTATTTATATGCTTGGCCTTCAACCCGGTAGCCGGATTACAGGAAACAGAATCCATGATGTCAGTCTGAATGCAGGCAGGGCAGAGAGTAACGGAATGTTCCTTGATGAAGGGACAACAGATGTCGGGGTGGTGAATAACCTTATTTATAATATTGCAAAATCCCCGTTAAGATTTCATAAAGCCACCACTAATCTGGTTAAAGGTAATTATCTTTTTTGCAGAGACGGCATTCAGCCTGTAAGGTATAATAACACTAAAGAGGAGGATATTAAAAAAGTTGATAATAAGATTTTTACAGAATCAGATCCGGATTTTCATAAAAATCTGACAAAAGCTGTTGAGCGGTGGAGATAATACTATTGAATTATAAAATATTTGGCAACAGTTTTTTTGATCTAAAATGAGCCTGTAGTTTTATTTAACTGGATTTTTCACCTGAAGATAAAAGGATGTTGGGTTATATTTATTTGCTTGTATTATTTTCTATTCTTTCCTGTATCTGAAGCAGGACCTTTTTGTCGCTGTACGCAGAGCAATGTCCCTTACCGGGTTCAACGATGATTGTTGCATCATGTTTGCTATTGACCATTTCATCAAATGACCTTAAAGCTTTATCAAGATAGTAGTCGTCCCTGTCGCCCATCCATATCCATATTTTACCCTGAATTTTTGGTGCAAGTGTTTCCCGGTTGTCAGACAAATAGTTTTTCAGGTCATACTTTTTCCAATGGCGGGCCACATCCTTATCTATTTCACCGGTCTGTGGATCAAAAAGTGGCATTGGCAGTCCGTCTCCCCCCCTGGGACTAAACACTGCATTAAATGCACCGAATTGTCCGCCGGAGGTAACATAGCTGTTGTTCCATCCCAGGGTATTCTCAAACTGTATGAACTCCTTTTGGAAAATAACCGGCTCCCCTGAGATATTGCGTGCAAGAGGTTTGGGAGAGCCATCTTCATTGTAAAAGGCATTTTTATCCTTGTAGATATTTATATTTTGAAAATTTTCAAAATCAACAGGATCAGGACTGTACGAGAAACACCCGTTGAAGAAGTCAGGATAATAAAGTTGCAGTGCAAGTGATACCCAGCCTCCGGTACTGCATCCGTCCAGGAACCGTGAACCGGCAGTTCCTGTTGCACGGAATTTTTTTTCAATATAAGGTATCACTTCCCTGACCAGGGCAGTTCCGTAAGGCCCGTTATTCTCCGAATCAATCTGGTAGCAATCCCCAAAAGGGCCCTTCCCGTCGAGGAAAACAGTGATTATTTGTGGTGCCTCACCCGACATCCACCAGTCTGAGAAGTCTCTGTTCCATTCAACCAGGCCATTTGCCCTTGTATACCTTCCTCCATATCCTGCGATACTATAACGGACAGGATATGATTTTTCAGGCCTTTTAAAATATCCGGATGGCAATAAAATGGCTTCCCTGATGCAGATATCCCTTTTATGCCAGTCAGATAAAATTTTGCTTTTGAAATTTATCTCTTTTAAATATCTGTGCTTTGCAAGTTTTTCAGGTAAAATTATATGTTCAAGCGGTAAGTCTGTAACCATGTCTTTTGTGATGTCAACAGTTACAGCCTCGCTGTATAAGTTTCCCGGAGAGTTTATTCCTGCCTCTTCCCGGTTCTGGTCCCACACAACCTGAATCCGATATCTGCCATGAGGTATTTCGTTAAGTGAAATAGCTGTTGCTTTCGTCAGCTCAACATTTCCGTCAAAGATGAAACTACTGTCGTAATTCCACTCTTCCAGGGTTAATGCAAATATGTTATTTGAATTATCTGGCCAGGTATGCAGGCGGGGCTGACTTAGTTTACTCTTGCTTACAAAAAGAAAAATTCTCCCGGAGGATTTAAATTTGGAGGTTAATTTTTTTGAAATACCGGTCTTTACTGAAAGAGAACTGGTTTGTGAGTAAATTTCCGGTATGCAAAATGTGAAAATAAAAAACAGTATAAGCAGTGATCTCCAACGAATTTTCATTTCAGTCAGCCATTCCCGGGAAAAGTGAAAGTTCCATAACCAAAATATTTTTTTTGATTTTTTACAAAATTTTGCAGCAGTGGAATGTTCCATGATATTAATTTGGCCATTAAAAATAACAATATTCTGCGACAGGCAAAATAAACCGGAAGTTTACTATTTATCAAAAATATGCATTATATTGACAGAGGTATTATATTTGCTTTTATACAAATATTTAAAAT
>CAYYXJ010000166.1:0-6242 GCA_964475455.1 uncultured Clostridiaceae bacterium
ACCCGGAGCCATTGCACAGTGATAAGCACAACCATACATCTCAAGCATCGCAGCTTCTTCCGGACACTTTTCCACCGGTTTTATTACAGCAATATCTTTTTCTTTCCTTGTTACATATGAACTGTGACATGGCACTCCTCCATGACCCGTCATAACAACCAGGTCATTTACCTTTAACCCTTTTATTTCTTTGCCTGCAGATACAACAGTTCCAACTGCCTCATGACCGGGTTCTCCCGGCAGCATGGGATAATCGGTACCATAACCCGTCTTATATCCTCCGGAAAAACTTCTAAGCTCAGAAGTGTTGCATAGAGAAGAAGCCATTATTTTTATACCAACTTCATCTGAGTCCGGTTCCTCCTTTTCAATATATTCAAAAACAGGCTGTTCAGCTGCTATAAATCTAAGACACTTTACAAGTTCCATAACTTACCTCCCTAACTCTGACTTTTATTATATCACTGAACAAAAAATTATAACTTTAAGTAATTATGCAATTGTTTACATAATAACTGTATATCGAAGTTAATTTGTTTGACACCTTCCTTATCAGAATATATAATTTTACGGAAAGCATTTTGAAGTATGGTAGTGCGGAAATAGGGGTAAAAGTATGAAAAGTATTAATAAAAGGTTTATTATTCTGGTGATTATTGCGGCGATGTCTCTTTCTTTTGTTTCGTGTTCGGGTTCTGATAATACCGAAACCTATGAGTTCACTCTTGCGCATTTCTTCCCGGGAACCCATCCTGCAGAAACAGTATTTGTTCAGGGTTGGATTAATAAAATTGACGAAGCCACCGATGGAAGGGTAAAAGTTACAAGCTATTCCGGCGGAACTCTGGTTGGTGCTACAGAAATCTATAATCAGGTAGTGGAAGGTGTTGCAGACATCGGATTGTCATGTTTTTCATACACCAGAGGACAGTTTCCGGTTCTTGAAGCATTTGAACTTCCCGGAATAATTTATGAGAATTCAAAAGTTGCCAGTATGGTTGCCTGGGAAGGGATCAAACAGCTTAATCCGACAGAGGTTCAGGACACAAAGCTCCTTATGGTAATAGCAACAGGCCCCGGCGATTTATTTACAACAGTACCTGTTAGAAATCTTGAAGATTTACAAGGCCTTGAAATCAGGGCAACAGGTTTAAGCGCCAAAACAATAGAGGCATTGGGAGGAACCCCTGTAGGAATGCCTCAATCAGATGCTTATGAAGCTCTTTCAAAAGGGATAGTAAAAGGAAACCTTTCACCTGTTGAAGTCTTGAAAGGATGGAAACATGGGGAAGTTACCGATTACATAACAAGGACTCCGTTCCTCTACAACACCCTTTTCTTTGTAACAATGAATCTTGATAAATGGAATTCAATGCCCAAGGACCTTCAGGATATAATTACAGAAGCTACCGAAACATTCCATCAGGAAGTGGGTATTGGACTCTGGGATATGCAAAATGAAGCAGGTATGGATTATGCCATTAATGAACAGGGTATGGAAGTTATTGATCTTACTGAAGAAGAAGCAGCATTGTGGATTGAAAAAGTCCAGGGAATTCAGGACGAGTATTCTGAAAATATGAATTCATTGGGTCTTGAAGACGCTCTTGATACGGTAAAAACCCTGGCTGACAAATATAACGGAATTTATTGATAGGTTAACAATTGAAAAAGATAGAAAACTTTATAAAAAAAACAGCCGAAATATTCAACCTCATAGCCGGAGCTTCCATAGTCATTGCCATGGTTCTTGTGGTTGTCAATGTTATCCTTCGCAGGGTCTTTGATAATCCGGTTCTTGGTGTCTATGAGTTTACCGGCTTTCTTGCTGTCATAATTATAAGTTTCGGACTTGCATATGTACTTTTGGTAAATGCTCACATTGCTGTAGATTTCATTATTGAAAAGTTCAAAGCTCCCGTAGTTGGAATAATCGATACAATAACCGGTATAACGGCAACTTTATTTCTAAGTATCTTTACCTGGAATGTGTTCAGATACGCGATTAAATCCATGAACAATAACCAACTGTCTCCGACAACACAAACTCCATTCTATGTGTTCATTTTTACAATGGCCCTTTGTTTTGCGTTGCTTTGTCTTGTTTATGTTTTAAAAGTCAAGGAATCCATTGGAAAGGTTAGGTTGAAATGAGTCCTGAACTAATTGGATTTCTCGGAATTCTACTTCTTTTGATATTGATAGCAATCAGAATGCCTATTTCATTTGCAATGCTCATAGTCGGGATACTGGGATTCAGCTTGATAGTATCCCCATCTGCTGCATTCAGTATGTCTGCAGGTGAAGTTTATTCAACATTTTCCTCATATTCACTCAGTGTAATACCAATGTTTGTCTGGATGGGATTCATAGCCTTTTATTCCGGTGTCGGTACCAATCTGTATCGCTTCGCATATCGTATGATCGGCCACAAGCCCGGTGGACTTGCTATAGCAACCCAGGCAGCCTGTGCAATGTTTGGTGCAATATGCGGTTCAAACACAGCAACAGCCGCCACAATGGGAGCAATAGCCATTCCTGAAATGAAAGCCTATAACTATGATGATTCACTTTCTTCTGCCAGCGTAGCTGCAGGCGGAGCTCTTGGGGTTCTCATTCCACCAAGTGTTATTTTTATAATTTATGGTATTGCTTCAGAACAATCCATAGGCAAACTTTTTATAGCAGGAATTGTACCCGGCATTCTTCTTATGGTTCTTTATATGCTTACAATCAGAATATTGGTAAAGAGGAATCCATCACTGGGACCGGTAGGACCCAAGTCTTCATGGGCTGAAAGGTTCAATGCACTTGGCAATGGTTTGTTTGAAGTAATGGTCACTTTCCTTATTTCAATCGGTGGCCTTCTTTTAGGTTGGTTTACCCCGACGGAAGCCGGTGCCGTTGGTGCGGCAAGTATATTAGTTATAACCTTAATCAGGCGGCAGTTAAACTGGGATGGCTTTAAAAAATCCCTTATGGACACGGTCAGAACAACAGCAATGATAATGATGATGGTAGCAGGAGCTACGGTTTTCGGAAGATTCATGGCAATAAGCCGTCTTCCGTTTGCCCTTGCCGACTGGGCCTCCTCCCTGGTACTTCCGCCTTTTGGTGTAATGATAGTCATACTTCTTATATACCTGGTCCTTGGTTGCTTCATAGACGCATTGGCTCTGATTCTGCTTACTATACCAATTTTCTTTCCTGTTGCCGTAGGAGTACTTGGATATGATCCCATATGGTTCGGGGTTGTTATCGTACTGGTTGTAGCAATGGGTGTAATTACACCACCTGTGGGAATGAATGTTTTTATTATTAAAGGAGTAGCAAAAGATATTCCAACAGAAACAATCTTCAAAGGTATCTGGCCTTTTCTTATAGCGTTATTTGTTTGTCTTGGACTGTTGCTTCTTTTCCCCGGCATAGTAACCTTTCTCCCGAATTTGCTGACTTAGCAATTTGCCTTATTATAAAAAAAACATTATTATAAACGTAAGTAATCCTAGGGGGAAAATATGCTCTTTACTTTACTCAGCACAACTGCATCAACCTCGAACGTAGTTATATTTGACAGCGGTTTTCTTATTACTGTTGCATTTATTGTCATCTCAACTCTGTTTCTTGCCTTTATTAAGCACATTAAAAAGGATAAGTGTATTAAAAGCTTTAAATCGGATGTTGTTACAGTATACTTTAATACCGGAGAAAGCATTAAAGGTCGCCTTGATGTGGAAAATACCGGTTCTGAATTTATAATTGATACTACGGTCAAAAATGAAAAGAGCAGTTATATTTTATATAAGGAAGAATATCCGAATGTAAGATTCTTTGTTCGTTATCATAAAGATCTGGATTCAAAAAGAAAAAGAGATAGGGTCAAAGTCATTAAAAAAACCTACCATCCAAATATCTTCAGAAAAATGGGCAGAGGAATAAATATATTTTTCAAGATTATCCGTGATTCGCTGACAGAGGTTTTTTCTGCTTTATCAGGACGTTTGAAAACTGCAAGCACATCATATGCAACATCAGAGACATATATGAAGAAAGTCAATACAGAAGCTGTTTCAAGCATTGATGCAACACACAATCCTCTTCTGGAGAAATATATTGGCAACAAAGTTGTTATAGATCACATATTCAATTCCAAGGAATATGAGATAGTTGGAATACTAAAGGACTATACGGGTGAATATTTAGAAATTCTTGATGCTGATTTCGTATCAGAAGAAATAACCCTTCAAAATGCTGACCTGATACTTCCAAGATCAAACAACAAAGTCAGGCATTTGGGTGAAAATGCCATTAAGCCCTTCAAATTTCCTGATACATTTGACCTTGATATATATAAAAGGCATATTAAAAAATCGTTTTTTGATAATGATCAGGAGGATTAAAAATGAAAATAAGCAAATTTCCTTCCATTTATGCGATTTTTGTGGGTTTATTGATGCTTATGATGTGGTCTTTTTTCCTAATATCGGGAATGGTCCCTGAACTTGAAACAAATCCGGCCGAGATTATTCTACATCTGGTTGCAGAATTCTCTACAGCATTCCTTTTAATAATTTCAGGCATTTCTGTTATAAAAAAATCCAGATTCTCAAAATGGCTATACCCTTTTTCAATGGGTATGCTCATTTATACACTAATTGTAAGCCCCGGATATTATATTCAGTCCGGTGAATACTTTTTTGTTGCAATTTTTGCAATATTAATCATTCTCTCAATTATGTCTATGGTTATATTTATACGGAGTAAATATGACAATTAACCTATCTTTAAAACGCGAAGAGCTTATCGAAATATTTGAATCCCGCAAGGATACCGGCGGACCTCACGGCTGCTACAGGTGGCTTCCGGGAAGCAGGACAAACCTCTATGCCAGTCTTGACACGGCTATAGCATATGCTGTTATGGGTATAGACAGTAATGAAATTGATGAAAACAGGAAGCGCGGATGGGTTGAACATATAAACTCATATATTGATGACTATCGTAATGACGGAACATACAAAGATATAATTCCAAGGCACTCTCCCTCCCATGCAAATGGAATGGTAATTGGAGCTCTTGGTTATCTTGGTGGCAGACAACCTTTGCCCGTTGAATTCTATAAACAATTCAATACACCTGAAAAAATTGTGAAACAACTGGAAAATATCGACTGGCCATGCCAATGGTCAAGTGGATTTTGGGGCGGGCCGATGATGTATTCCACAAGTCGGTCATGTAGAAGGGAATGGATCGATGCAGTTATCAATTGGCTTACAGACAATTTAGATTCAGAAACAGGCATGTGGAGGAAAAATACTGTTCCTGAAAACAAATATCAGCCGTTGGGAGGATTTGTTCATATTTATCCAATATATGAATTGCATCAAAGACCCTTCCCATATGCCGACCGGGTCATTGATACTGTTCTTGCCATGCAAAATGATGATGGTTATTGGTATGATGGTGATTCTTTCAGTTATCTTGATATGGATGCACTTTATGCTTTTGCCGCCATGCTGCGGCAGTCAGATAACAGAATTTTGGCTGTCAGGAAAAGTGCTTTGAAGTATTATAATTATCTTGAAAGTATCCTTTATGATAAAAACGCTTACGATCGAATAACAACACATGGATTACTTTGTCTTTCCTCTACATATGGACTTCTTAACCAAATTCTTCCTGATATATTTATTGATTCCGTCGAATGGTCTGATATTTTCAGTTGCAGGCTGCTTTATAGTACTAATTCAGTTGAAGCCCTGTAAGCCGGACTTAATTATTGTTATGTTTATATGATATAATTCAGTTCAGTGGTTAAACTTATCCAATTTGTGAGGTGTAAATTCAGTGTACAACGGTACTGATGAGACTATCCTGAAACTCGAAGATTGTTTTGAACAGCTTTATTCTGAATTACCCATCGGAGTTGCAGTATACAGTAAAGATGGATTAGTTAAATATGTTAACAAATCCATGCTATCCATGACCGGTTTTTCAATTACAAGTTTTGAAAAAATGAATATCAGTGATTTAACCGGACTTCGTCTTATGGAATTCATAAAGGATGAGCCTAAAAATTTAGTTCATAAGCAAGGTGGAGATTTTCCAGCTACCTGTTCCTATATCCCTATGAATGACAGATATTATGTTCTTTTTGCCGATAAAATTACAGATATTTCACTTTTGAATATCAATAACTTAAGTGATATAGACAAGTATAAAATGTTTCTTGACCTTACCGA
>CAYYXJ010000167.1:0-6230 GCA_964475455.1 uncultured Clostridiaceae bacterium
GGGTCAAGCATTGATGTTGACTCATCAAGAATTATACAACCTGGTTTCATTGCTAAAACTCCTGCGATTGCAACTTTTTGCTTTTGACCACCGGACAAAAGATGAGGTGCTCGTTCCTTCAATTCAAGGATACCTATTCGTTTAAGGGCGTCTTCCGCACGCCGTCTTATTTCAGCTGACTCAATCCCAAGATTTTCAGGGCCGAAAGCAACATCCTCAATAACGGTTGTCCCGACAATCTGATTATCTGGATTTTGAAATATCATTCCTACATTCTTTCTTATATCCCATACATTCAAGGTATCCCTTGAGTCCATCCCCAGAACAACAACTTTCCCGCTGTCAGGAATCATCAGGGCATTCATCAGCCTTGCAAGTGTTGACTTGCCCGAACCATTTCTGCCAAGTACAGCAATGAATTCACCTGATTTAATGTCAAGTGTAATATCATCCACGGCCTTTACCGGGTAGTCGTGGTTATCATATGTATATTCAGCATTCTGAATTTCAATCATTTCATTTACCTGCTTTATTTCTACCTGCAATTATACCAACAAATCAACCAATTGTGGCACACTATATCTCTACCCCAAACAAAACAATCCAATTCTGACACGTTATCCCAGGGATGGTCGTTCAAATCTGACACGTTATCCCAGGGATGTTCGTTCAAATCTGACACGTTATCCCAGGGATGTTCGTTTTGCTTAGATACAAAAACCACCGGTTCATTTGCATGGTTCCGGTGGTTGTTATTGTTCGTGTTTTTGTTTCAGCTGAGCCGGAACATTAAACGAGTTCAAGGATCGCCATTTCAGCGGCATCTCCCCTTCTGGTACCAATCTTGTAAATCCTTGTATACCCTCCGGTTCTTTCCTTGTACTTAGGTGCAATTTCATCAAAAAGTTTATTAACAACACTTTCATCCTTGACTTTATTGATCCACTTCATTGCCTGTCTTCTTGCATGGAGTCTTGAAGGACTGTCCACCTGAACCATTTCGGTTTTTGTTTCCCTTTCAATAACGTCATACTTTCTGCCGTTCTTGCTTTCTTTGGAAACAGTGGATTTCTTACCCTTGCTGTCAACCTTAGCACTTGTGACCTTTACTTGTCTTGATGTGAAATTATCGCATTCCTTGACTGCTGAGCTAATCAATGAATCAACTATTTTCTTGACTTCCTTGGCCCTTTTTTCGGTTGTCTCAATTTTACCATTCTGAATGAATGCTGTTACTAGATTTTTGAGTATTGCAATCCTCTGATCCGTAGGACGGCCTAGTTTTCTATGTGATGGCATGATTCAAAATCTCCTTTTACTTATTCTTCGTTATTTGAGAAAGAAAATCCCATTGCCTCGAGTTTCTTGCTTACTTCTTCAAGAGACTTCTTGCCAAGGTTCCTGACTTTCATCATATCTTCCTCTGATCTGTTCGTAAGGTCTTCAACTGTGTTGATACCTGCCCGTTTAAGGCAATTGTATGATCGAACGGACAAATCCAGTTCTTCTATCTGCATTTCCAGAACCTTCACTTTTTCATTGCTTTCTTTTTCCACCATAATCTCTGTGTTTATAGCTTTTGCAGAAAGCTCTATGAACAAGCTGAGGTGTTCGCTTATGATTTTGGCTGAAAGGCTTACTGCCTCTTCAGGGGTGGTGCTTCCGTCTGTGTAGACTTCCAGAATCAACTTGTCAAAGTCAGTAACCTGACCAACACGTGTATCCTCCACCCTGTATATAACCCTGGAAACCGGAGTATAGATGGAATCAACGGGTATCATACCGATGACGCCTTCTTCATCTTTATTCTTTTCCGCAGAGTCATATCCCCTTCCCTTGCCGACATAGAGTTCCATATAAAATGGAGCACTGCCATCAAGAGTTGCGATATGAAGTCCCGGATTCAGGATTTCACAGTCTGCATCAGTTTGTATATGACCCGCTGTTACTTCACCTTCACCATCAGCATTTATATATATCATCTTTGGACCGTCCGAAGGAAGCTTAAGCCTGATTTCCTTGACATTCAGGATAATTTCAGTAACGTCCTCAACAACACCGGGTACTGTTGAAAATTCATGAAGTACTCCGTCAATCTTAATTTTGGTAACCGCAGCTCCCGGAAGTGATGAAAGGAGTATTCTCCTGAGGGAATTCCCAAGAGTTATTCCATAACCTCTTTCGAGTGGTTCTGCAACAAACCTGCCATATGTATTGTCGTCATTTGTTTCTACGCATTCAACTTTTGGCTTTTCTATTTCTATCAAATCAAACACCCTCCTTCTGGATTCTTTCAAATAGGAATGGTTATCACTTCGTCATGTATTATTTGGAATAAAGCTCTACGATGAGGTGCTCTTCCAATGGAATACCGACTTCTTCCCTTGCACATTCTCCAACTATTTTTCCTTCAAGTTTTTCTGCATTGTATTCAAGGAAAGTAGGAATGTTTTTGCTGGCACTGAGTTCAGCGAGCTCCTTGAATTTTGAAGAACTCTTGCTCTTATCAGCTACTGCAACTACATCACCTGTTTTCAAAAGATATGAAGGAATATTAACTTTTCTTCCGTTTACAGTAAAGTGACCATGAAGTACAAGCTGTCTTGCTTCGGGTCTTGAATTGCCTAATCCAAGTCTGTAAACTACATTGTCAAGTCTGCTTTCAAGAATCTGAAGGAGATTTGTTCCCGTCACTCCCTGCTTTCTGTTTGCTATATCAAAATACTTGGCAAACTGTGATTCAAGAATTCCATAATATCTTTTGGCTTTTTGTTTTTCACGGAGCTGAAGACCAAATTCACTATCTTTTTTTCTTCTCTGTCCGTGCTGACCAGGTGCATAAGGTCTTCTGACCATAGCACATTTATCTGTATAACATCTGTCACCTTTAAGGAACAGTTTTACACCTTCACGCCTGCAAAGTCTGCAAACAGCGTCTGTATATCTTGCCATTTAATACACCTCCGTCCTAAACTCTTCTTCTTTTGGGGGGTCTGCAACCATTGTGTGGGATTGGTGTTACATCTTTGATAAGAGTAATTTCCAAGCCCGCTGTCTGCAAAGCCCTGATAGCTGCTTCTCTGCCTGTTCCAGGACCCTTAACATAAACTTCCACAGTCTTAAGGCCATGTTCCATGGCTGCTTTAGCTGCTGTTTCGGAAGCCTGCTGTGCTGCAAAGGGTGTGTTTTTTCTTGATCCCTTGAAGCCAAGTCCACCGGCACTTGCCCATGAAAGAGCATTGCCTCTGGTATCTGTGAGAGTAACTATTGTATTATTGAAGCTTGAACGAATGTGTGCAGCGCCATGCTCTATGTTCTTCTTCTCTTTTCTTTTTCTGGATCTCTTAGGTGCCATATCCGCCTAACCTCCTATTTCTTCTTTCCACCAACACTACGCTTGCTTGGTCCTTTTCTGGTCCTTGCATTATTCTTAGTGTTCTGGCCTCTTACGGGAAGGCCCATTTTATGTCTTCTTCCCCTATAGCTGCCTATTTCAGTCAATCTCTTGATATTCATAGACACATCACGTCGAAGGTCACCTTCAACAACATAACGTTTTTCAATTATGTCCCTGAGTACGGCTACCTCACTTTCGGTGAGGTCCTTTACTCTTGTGTCAGGACTGACACCGGTTTCTTCCAATATTTTTTGAGATGTTGTTCTACCTATTCCAAATATATAGGTTAATCCTATCTCAACTCTTTTTTCTCTGGGTAAATCCACCCCGGCAATACGAGCCATTAATCAATTACCTCCATAATTTTTCGTAACTCACGATTGTTATATAATCACCCCGGGCATAGTCCTCTATGCAGCCGCCCCGGAAGTGTGCAATATAATCTTATCCCTGAACCTGCTTATGTCTGGGATTTTCACAAATTACCATTACTTTGCCTTTTCTTTTTATTATTTTGCACTTGTCGCAAATTTTCTTTACTGATGGTTTAACTTTCATTGCTTACTCCTTTTATCTGCCTCTCCAGGTTATTCTTCCTTTAGTAAGGTCGTAAGGAGACATTTCTACTTTGACCTTGTCACCAGGCAATATTCTGATGTAGTGCATCCTGAGTTTACCTGATATATGTGCCATTATGACGTGTTTGTTAGTCAGCTCAACCCTGAACAATGCATTGGGCAATGCTTCCTTTACAACACCTTCAACTTCAATAACATCTTTTGCCAAAGTATATCCTCCTTATTTTATTTCTTCAGTTTCCAACAATTTTATTTCCTTGATGATCTCAGGATTCTGCAGCGGTTTGCCGTCTTTCAGCTTTTCAGCAATTTTACTGCTTTCTATCCCGGTAACTTCAAGATGTTTCAATTTTTTCTTTTTGGGATGTTCCACTTTCCTCAGTTTTCCATCCACAATGTATGCATAACCGCTTTCTTTGTCTACGGCTGTTATTATGAACTTTTTCCCTTTATCCCTTCCAGCCATTGAAAGTACCAATTGTCCGGGATTCGCGTCCACTATGTTCACCTCCGGCATTAAAAGCCTGCTTCATCCAACACCCTGCCGATTATCTCGGATACCTTGTCGGGCATTGGTGTACCGTCTATGTTTACAAGGATTCCCTTGTCTGAATAAAAATTGATTATCGGCTCTGTCTTTTTGTAGTATTCCTTGAGCCTCTCTAATACAGTCTCAGCTTTATCGTCATCCCTTTGATACAGTTCCTTGCCGCATTTATCACAAATACCTTCCAATGCAGGCTTTTTGTATGCTTTATGGAATGTTTCTCCACAATGGCACATATATCTACCGGAAAGCCGTTCAACCACCTGTTCGTCAGGTACATCAATGTTCAAGGCGGCATCTATTGCCATTCCCATATCATTCAGGTACCCATCAAGCACCTTGGCCTGGTCTGTGGTTCTTGGATATCCATCCAGTACAAAGCCTTTGCTGCAGTCCTTTTCCTGTATCCTGGATGCTACAATTCCATTCGTTACTTCATCCGGAACCAGCAATCCCTTGTCAATGTACTCTCTGGCCTTTCGGCCAAGTTCAGTACCTTCCTTGATGTTTTTCCTGAAGATGTCGCCGGTTGATATATGGGGGATTTTGTAATTTTCAGATATAACCCCTGCCTGAGTACCTTTTCCGCTTCCGGGGGCTCCAAGCAATACTAAAATCATATTTTTACCTTTCATCATCAAGGTTCTTAATCAAGGAACCCTTTATAATGCCTCATCAGCATCTGTGATTCTACCTGCTTGACCGTATCAAGTGCAACACCGACAACAATCAACAAAGCTGTTCCGCCAAACCAGATATTGATTCCAAAAATGGATCCAAGTATCTGAGGGAATACAGCAACCGCTGCAAGGAAGAAACCACCGAACCAAGTTATTCTGTTCAGAACCTTCGCTATATAATCTGCGGTTGGTTTACCTGGTCTGATACCCGGTATAAAACCGCCGTTCTTCTTCATGTTATTTGCAACTTCAACAGGATTGAACTGAATTATAGTATAGAAGAATGCAAAGAATATTATCAAAATTGCCATAATGGTCATATGAACTACACCACCCTGCTGCTGCAGGGCCAGAAGGAACCTGTTAGTGGTATTCGGGGCGGCAAGTCCGATTATTATTGACGGAAGAGTTGTAATGGAGGTAGCAAAGATAATCGGTATAACACCGGCCATATTTACCTTCATTGGAAGATGCGTACTCTGTCCTCCGTACATCTTTCTTCCTACAACTCTTTTTGCGTATTGTACAGGTACTTTTCTCTCAGCCTGAGTAACATAAATTACTCCGACGATTGAAACAACGAAAACCGCAAATATAGCTGCCATTGCCAGTATTGCAAGTATTCCTGTTCCGAATGAGCCTGTCTGATAGTATGTCCAAATAGAGGCCACACCCTGTGGAGCTCTTGCAAGTATACCTGCAAAGATTATCAGTGAAATACCATTCCCGATACCATACTCTGTTATATTTTCACCAAGCCACATTATGAATGCTGTACCTGCTGTAAACGAGAGTGTGATTATAAAGAATGAAACAATTGATCCTCCGTCATAAATTACATTGTTATTTGCCAGACTAATATATAGCATAGCCGCTTGGAAAAACCCCAGGGCTACAGCCAGATATCTGACTATCTGTTGAATCTTCTTTCTTCCTTCGGTGCCTTCCTTCTGCATTCTTTCAAGTGCAGGGATGGCCACTGTTAGAAGATTCATTATAATTGATGCATTAATATATGGGGTAATGTT